>NZ_MJWS01000114.1:0-4598 GCF_001762365.1 Campylobacter sp. BCW_6873 | reverse complement strand
TCATCTGCTTTATCAAGCTCATCAGGACTTTTGCCTTTGGTAAGTCCTAAGAAAGCGTGGGTGGAGGTCGATTTGCTTTATGCTTTCACCCAGAGTTTGAAAAAGATCATTCATTTATATTTTTATATTTTCTCTAGCTTGTTCCATAAGTTCTTTTGTGCTTACTTGTGGTTTGTAATTAAATGATTTAAAATAACTTGAAGCATTTGCACATTCTTTGATTTTAGATTCTAACTCTGTAGGATTTTTTGGATCTTCATAGTATTACATACTTTTTTGGCTCTAAAGAGCAAGCAGAAAAAACACAAGCAGCAACTACACTTAATAAAGCTAGTTTGATTGTATTTTTCATTTTTAATCCTTTTTTTGTATATTTATAATAATTATAATATACTATTATTAACTAATAATATATAAAAAATATTTTTTATATATTATTATTATATATTATGATTACAAAGAGTAACTATTATTGTCTAGTTATCTCTTTTTCAGGTTGTGTTTTTTCCATAGATTTAAAAGCTTTAAGCTTATTATGAAAATCAATGAAATTTAATTGTTTTTTGACTTCATGCTACCTACACATTTAGAAGATTATTTAGAATATAAAATAAAACTATCACTAAAAAATAAAAGAAACAAAAATAAATATTATTTATTTTTATTATTTATTAATAAATAATAATATATAATATTATACAAAAATATAAAAAAGGTTTTTTAATGATAATATCTGTTATAAATAAAAAAGGTGGTGTTGGAAAGACTCCTTTTGCTTTTTCAATTGCTAAAGATTTAGAATATTTTTTACAAAGCAATGATAATTCTATTATAGAAAAAATTTATCCTGAAAAAGCAAAAATTTTACCAACTCCAAAAAAAATAGATAATTGCGTTTATGATTTTGGTGGGTTTGTAGAAAAAGGAGTATTGGATATTATTAAAGAAAGCAATAAGATTATTGTTCCTTGCACGAGTAATTATAATTCTTTGCTTAGAACATTAGAAACTTTAAACGAAATAGGTAATGATGGTAAAGTTTGTATTTTAGTTACAGACTATAGAGATGAGAAAGAAAAAAAGCAAATTTGTGAAACTCTTGAAAGCAATTTTACAGATTTAAATCTTTTTTTCTTTAAATTTTCAAAGATAATTGAAAATTCTATGAGTAGTGGAGCTTCTTTTACTGAACTTTATAATGAAAACAATCTTTCAAGATTAAGTTATACAAACTTTTTCAATGAATATCAAAGACTTTTAGATTTTATTAGAAAGGATAAATAATAATGGAAAAAAAACCATTTACAATAGCAGAAGCTTTAAACTCTGAAACAAGCTCTCAAAAAACATATAGTAAAGCTGATAAAAAATCAGCTGGAAGAAAAACCGTAGATCAAAAACTAAGAAGAGATAATTTAGTAGTTTGCAGACTTAATGAACAAGAAATGGAAATTTTGAAAAAATTAATGGTTTTAGATTTAGCAAGTGAATATGGCACTTATATAAGAAAATTGATTTTAAAAGAGGCAAGAACTTTAAATATTAATAATTAAAAATGTTACAATATCCTTGCAAAAAACGAAAAGACAAATTGAAGATGAAAAAGATTATGACTGTCGAAGTTTATTTGACTTAATCGAATTAGAATTTTCACAAGGAGAAGAAAATGAGTTGCTTATCTCTAAGTAAGTTCTTATTAATGTTTTTATGTTAGAATTACAGCATCATTAGCACATAGAGGGGTCTTTTTACATAATATTTTTAAAATGACGACTCATTTTGCCTTCAAGATTTAGCAAATAGGACTACATATTATGGATTTGTCCAATAAAGATACAGAATTTTCTATAATTCAACCAAAAAAGACTGCTGTTCTTGTAGATCTTTCTTTTTTATTGAAGGATACAATACACGCAAAAGCATTAAAACAATGGAAGCCGCAGAATTAGCCAAAAGATTAAAAGACTATGTGTGGGAAACTCTTAGAAGAAGTGAAGACTATTTATATAAAGTTTATATTTATGATTGCGAACCGTTAGATAAAAATGTTCCTATGCCTCCTATAGAAAAAACTGATAAATCTAAAAATTTAAGCAAAACTACAACTTATAAATTTAGAAGTGAATTATTAAAACATCTAAGAAAGCAACCGTATTTTGCTGTAAGATTAGGTGAAATTGATGTTAGCGAACTAAGCAATGAAGATTTTGTTATAGATATTAAACAAAAAGGTGTAGATATGAAAATAGGACTTGATATTGCAACTTTAGCAAATAAACACCAAGTGGAAAAAATCATTTTAATTACTTCGGATAGCGATTTTGTTCCTACTGTAAAACACGCTAGAAAAGAAGGGCTTATTGTGCAATTAGATACTATGAGATTTCCAGAAACTCGAATCAAAAAAGGTTTATTAGAACATATTGATATTCTCTCATCCGTTTTTATTAATAAAAATAAAAATGGTAATTAATTATTGTTTTTTATTTTGCTAAATAGATAACTAAAAAATGAATATTGTTAAAAGAAAAAATGAATGAATTTTTCAAAAAAACTAAATAAAGTTTTACCAGATAAAGAAATTAGCAACGAAAAAACATATTCTCGATCAAGGTAAAGAATGAATAATCTAACAAATTTTAATGATCTGTTTTCTCAAATGAGATTATCTTCCTATAATGATGATATTGTAAAGCATTATGATAACCTTAAACTTGTAGGAAAAATCACTCCAAAAATTGCTACATTAGAAATTATTCTTAGAAATAAACTAGATAATAAATTGTCAGAGAAAGATAGTAATTGGATAAAAAATTCTAATGATGAAAAAATTAAAAAAGCTAAAGATGAAATTGAATATAGAGAAAAAAATAGAAATTTATCTCATCATCAATATCTTTCTCGTATGAGCTTAGGAGCTATTATTCATCTTATCAAAGAAAATAAATTACAAAACTCTATAATGGATTTAAAAAATATCAATTTTAGAAACTACAATCAACACAATAGAAATTTCTTTTTTGAAAATGGTATAAAATTACGCTTTAGAAATACGCATAAGGTTGATATTGTTCTTAGCTTATTACAAAATCTAAGAAATAGAAGTTATCATTGGGAAAATATTTTAAAAACTACAGAAAAAAATGGCAAACATTATCCAAGATTAACAACAAAGATTGAGAACACTCATGTAGGAGTAGATCCGCAAAAAATAGATCTATTCTTAAGTGATTTAATTAAAACATTTAACGAAGAAATTTTAGAATATTGTTAATATAAAAAAAGTGGGCTACTAGGAAGCCCTTTGAATTTAATTGCAATTATAGCAATAATAATATTAAAGGAAACTAAAAGGATATACGATGCCACAAAAAAGAATTTATCTTTATGTTCCATTTAAAGACAAAGAAAAAGTAAAATCATTAGGGGCAATGTGGGATGATAAAGAAAAAAAATGGTTTGCTCCAAAAAGCTTAGATAAAAATATTTTCTCACAATGGTTTTATCCGCACCAAAATAAAGAATTTTCATTTGATGAAAATGAAGTTTTAACTACTTTTAAATCTGCTTTAGAAAATCAAGGTTTAATTATTGATGGTTCACCTATCATGGATGGCAAAATCCACAGAGTAAAAACAACAACAGATAAAGGCAGAGAAATGAGTGGAGCTTATAGTGGATTTTTAGATAAATACCCCGCTGGTTTTATTCAAAATTTTAAAACAGGTATTAAAGAAAATTGGAAAATGCCTTTAGAAAATGCAAAACAAAACATTGTAAGTTATCAAACTCCTAGTCAAAAAAGATTACATAATTCTACAAGCAATAATACGAAACAAGACATTTTAGAGCTTCAGCAAAAAACAGCATTAAAAATTGAAGAAGAATATAATCAAGCTAATTGGGCTCATTCAAATCATCCTTATTTAAAGAAAAAAGGTTTTAGTGAAAACTTTTATCTTAAGCAGGATAACAAAGGTTCTTTACTTATTCCCTTAAAAGATGAAAATGGCAAATTATGGTCTGTGCAAAGAATATTCCCAAATGGTGATAAAATTATTGGTGTAATTAAAACTAAAGAAGAAAAAGAGCAAGGCATTGAATATTCTGCAAAAAAATCTGGATGTTTTCACCTAATAGGTGCAAAAAACCTAGAATATTGCAAAGAATTTATCATAGCAGAAGGCTTTGCTACTGCTGCAACTATATACAAAGCACTCAATAAGCCTGTAATAATGGGTATAGATGCTGGAAACTTATCAAAAATCGTTGAAACCCTAAAAAACAAATTTCAAAACACTCCTATTACCTTAATAGCCGATAATGATAAAAAAAGAGAATTAAAAGGACTTTCTAATGTCGGGGTGGAAACTGCAAAAGAAATTCAACAAAAATTTTCAGATATTAAAGTTATTATTCCAAAAATCAGCAATCAAGAAGCAGAACAAGGAATAAGTGATTTCAATGACATTTTTTTAAATAAAGGGCTTGATGAAGTCAAAAAACAATTAAATTTCATTGATTTTCATAATAAACTTAAAGCTTTTAAATCTATGGAAAAAACACAACCTGAAAAAGAGATAACTAGACAATAATAG
>NZ_MJWS01000113.1:652-1791 GCF_001762365.1 Campylobacter sp. BCW_6873 | reverse complement strand
ATTTAGAAAAAAGAAAAGCTTTAGAGAATTTCAAAAATCTAGCTTTATTAGGATTAGGTGGAACAATGCTTTTAAATTTAAAAGAACAAGCTTTGGATTTTAGTCAAGAATTAACTTATATAAATACTTATGATAAGTATTTAAATTTAAAGCTTGATTCTTTTTATATCCCTTCTACATTTTTATCTTTGCTTCAATTAACTAAGAAAAGCAAAGAAGCTTTTTATATCAATGTTTTAATCAATAGCGATACACATTATAAAAATCCTTTATTACAATATGCTATTACCCAAAAACAAGAACAAGAAAATATCGTTTATGCTTTAAAAAATAATGAAAATCTTAATGCTTCTTTTGCAAATCTTAATGCTTTAAAATTAGCCTTAGAAGAAAAGAATTTTTATCTTAATTTTATAGACTTAAACAGCAAAGAAAGTCTTTTAAGTTTTTACAATCAAATATTAAGCAATCATCATCTTAGAAATTATTTTTATATAAAAAATAATCAATTTTTTATTAAAAAAGATATAAAAAATAAAATTTTATTTCATAGTATTCACTCTTCTTCTATTATAAGTAATTATCTTAGATTGTTAAATGATTTTAATACTTTAAGCAAGATAGAACTCATAAATATATTAGAAAGTTTAAGTTTATACAATCTTTCAACTTTAATGCAAACTATACAATCAAAAAATGAATATAACTCAAAAGACTTTGATAAAGATAGTATCTTTTTATCTAATATGATTATGAATGTGAGATTGAAGTAAAAAGATAGTAGATTTGGTAAATTTAAATCTTGTTAAGTTTATTATTTAGTTCAAATAAAAAATATAAAATAATATAGAAATTCAATAGAAAGAAGAGAATTTAGTTAAAAGTTTGTTTGGTAAGCCAAAGGGATTGTTCTAAACCCTGCAAAAGCAGGGGATACTCAATAAGCCTTGACATAGCAAAGCATTAAGAGTATAATTATTAGAACAATTTTGAGCATTAAAACTCACCTCCCTTCTGGGCGGTAAATTTAACGCTAAAGGGTTGCAGCCCTTTAGCGTTGCACCCTTTTATAATTATACCAAACAAACTCTTTAACTTCTGAAACAATTTATGAAAGATTTTTGTATAAGTTTTAATAT
>NZ_MJWS01000113.1:0-602 GCF_001762365.1 Campylobacter sp. BCW_6873 | reverse complement strand
AAGAAAAATATAAATTAAAAAATAAAATAAATCAATAGAAAGGAAGATAAGCTTAGTTAAAAGCTTGTTTGATACCGCAGGTAACCCACTCCAGTTGCCTCAAAAATTGAGCTTGGTTAATATGCCTTGACTATAAATAAACAAAGCAGTATAATAACCACTAGAATGAGTTTTATGAACCTCATTGAGCTACCTCCTTTCATGGGTTTCACAATTTAGCCGTAGGGGGTCAGCCCGCGGCTTAAACCCTTAATGTAATTTACCAAACAAACTCTTTAACTTCTGAAACAATTTATGAAAGATTTTTGTATAAGTTTTAATATTTTATATGAAAATTTAGGTGTAAGCTATAAACAAGAAGCCTTTCGAGCTAGCTAAGAATACTTGGCTTTAGTTAGGAAGCTCCTACTTCTAAGCGTTAGCAAAAGTAGGAGTAATTCATAGTTTTCATTGTTTTAAAATTTTTCTCTTCGTTATTAATAGATAATTTCGATATATCATATCTATCCCAAAAGATAAGCTCTAAGGGTCGTTGTAAAAAATGATAAGTTAAGCTTATAAAAATAATCAAAGCTATAAGCACACCACAAGGTATATAAAAT
>NZ_MJWS01000112.1:1962-2845 GCF_001762365.1 Campylobacter sp. BCW_6873 | reverse complement strand
TCTTTGTTTTCTCCTACAAACTCATGAGAGTTTTTAGCCACTCTTACTTTATTATCTACTCCTACATTTAAGGTATTGCTTAATCCTACTATGGTATCTTTAGATAAGCCTACATTAGTTAAGTATTCTCCTCCTACATTGACATTTTTAGCTAAGTCTATGGTTTGAGTATGAACCTTTTTAATCCTTTCATTATAAATTCCATCCACTATAGAATCTTTATCATTTAAAATTCTTTGAGTGAAATTATGCTGGACTAATTCATCATAATCCTTTTGGGCTTTTAAATAAATTTGTTCTTTATCTTTTATATTTGAGAGGGTAAGTTCATTATAACCTTCTTCATTAACACCTATGGTTTTAGAAGAAAGAGAAGTTTGATGATCATTAAAAGGAAGATTTACTAAACTTGGATTAGCCCCATTGTACAAACTAGAGCTCACATAAGGTTTATCTATATCATCATCTAAAAAAGAAATAATCACTTCATCTCCTAACTTTCTTTGATAATGGCTTTAGTGATTTTAAAGGGTAGGGGATTTGAAGTAGAATTTGATATATCAAGACTCATGTAAGAATTAAGGGACATTGATGATCCTTTTGGGTTTGTTGATGATTAATAGCCTATAAGCTTATGTGATTTATTTTAGCATAAAGTGGGTAAAATAAAGTTTGTAGTATATTCTTTAATTATCTAAAATCAAATCATTTCTCATAAAAATATCGCCTGCAAGATTCTGCTAAACGCACTCCAAAAATTTGCCTAACTCCTTTTTTAGCTAGTCTTTCTTTATCATAAATCAAAGACCCAAAAGAAATACTTACAAAAGGCACTTCCATATCAAACGAGCTTTTATTTTTATGAATAGGATTTTCACTATTA
>NZ_MJWS01000112.1:1648-1912 GCF_001762365.1 Campylobacter sp. BCW_6873 | reverse complement strand
ATAAGCTTATGTGATTTATTTTAGCATAAAGTGGGTAAAATAAAGTTTATTTTAGGGTATGGTTTATGGGTGAAGAGAGATTGTGATTTTTTTAAACATATTTTTGTGTTAGCTTATTCACATAGTTTCATATATACTATTGTATATTTTTTTTGCGTATTACCTAAAATTTTTGCCCAACCAAGTTTGGCAGTATTTTCATCTCCTAACACAAACTTCATTTCTGAAGAATAGTTGATTTTAAGATATAAATCAACACAAAAT
>NZ_MJWS01000112.1:0-1598 GCF_001762365.1 Campylobacter sp. BCW_6873 | reverse complement strand
TGAAGAATAGTTGATTTTAAGATATAAATCAACACAAAATTCATTATTTGTTAAAAACATTATACTATTTTTTAAATCATCGTGTTTGGTTCCATTGGGCATAAATTTAACCGCTTCTTGATATGAAATATCCTTTATATAGATCGCTATTTTGTTTTGATAAGAGATAAATTTATCGCCTAATATAAAATTATTTCCTAAAATATTGTTCTTTATTCCTAAGTTATTTTTTTGCGAATTTGAAATTAAAATTTGATGGGGTAAATTTTCAATAATTGATAATTTATCCTTAAGTTTAAAATTGACTTGTAAAACTCTTTCAATGTGTGTTTTAATATTAAAGGAAACTAAAAGGATATACGATGCCACAAAAAAGAATTTATCTTTATGTTCCATTTAAAGACAAAGAAAAAGTAAAATCATTAGGGGCAATGTGGGATGATAAAGAAAAAAAATGGTTTGCTCCAAAAAGCTTAGATAAAAATATTTTCTCACAATGGTTTTATCCGCACCAAAATAAAGAATTTTCATTTGATGAAAATGAAGTTTTAACTACTTTTAAATCTGCTTTAGAAAATCAAGGTTTAATTATTGATGGTTCACCTATCATGGATGGCAAAATCCACAGAGTAAAAACAACAACAGATAAAGGCAGAGAAATGAGTGGAGCTTATAGTGGATTTTTAGATAAATACCCCGCTGGTTTTATTCAAAATTTTAAAACAGGTATTAAAGAAAATTGGAAAATGCCTTTAGAAAATGCAAAACAAAACATTGTAAGTTATCAAACTCCTAGTCAAAAAAGATTACATAATTCTACAAGCAATAATACGAAACAAGACATTTTAGAGCTTCAGCAAAAAACAGCATTAAAAATTGAAGAAGAATATAATCAAGCTAATTGGGCTCATTCAAATCATCCTTATTTAAAGAAAAAAGGTTTTAGTGAAAACTTTTATCTTAAGCAGGATAACAAAGGTTCTTTACTTATTCCCTTAAAAGATGAAAATGGCAAATTATGGTCTGTGCAAAGAATATTCCCAAATGGTGATAAAATTATTGGTGTAATTAAAACTAAAGAAGAAAAAGAGCAAGGCATTGAATATTCTGCAAAAAAATCTGGATGTTTTCACCTAATAGGTGCAAAAAACCTAGAATATTGCAAAGAATTTATCATAGCAGAAGGCTTTGCTACTGCTGCAACTATATACAAAGCACTCAATAAGCCTGTAATAATGGGTATAGATGCTGGAAACTTATCAAAAATCGTTGAAACCCTAAAAAACAAATTTCAAAACACTCCTATTACCTTAATAGCCGATAATGATAAAAAAAGAGAATTAAAAGGACTTTCTAATGTCGGGGTGGAAACTGCAAAAGAAATTCAACAAAAATTTTCAGATATTAAAGTTATTATTCCAAAAATCAGCAATCAAGAAGCAGAACAAGGAATAAGTGATTTCAATGACATTTTTTTAAATAAAGGGCTTGATGAAGTCAAAAAACAATTAAATTTCATTGATTTTCATAATAAACTTAAAGCTTTTAAATCTATGGAAAAAACACAACCTGAAAAAGAGATAACTAGACAATAATAG
>NZ_MJWS01000111.1:487-730 GCF_001762365.1 Campylobacter sp. BCW_6873 | reverse complement strand
TGATATAGTTGAGGGCAAAATAAAAGATCCAAGGGATATAGATTCTACTTATGAAAGCAGAAGAGAATTTGATCGCCATAGGGGAGGGTATTATAATGGTATGGTAAATGCTTATGGTTATGATATTCCAAATGATCGGAGTGAAGAAAGTGCACAATTAAGAATAGATTCTATGATATTAACTGCCAAACTAGCAGCCCTAACTCCTCCTCAAGGCTATCCTAATGCCCCTTATTATTTTAC
>NZ_MJWS01000111.1:0-437 GCF_001762365.1 Campylobacter sp. BCW_6873 | reverse complement strand
TCCAAGAGATATAGATTCTACTCCTGAAAGTAGAAATAAATTTGATGATGCTATGGATGGATATAGAAATGGGATGAAAACTAACTTTGATGTAGATACTCCAAATGATTGGAGTGAACAACAAGCTACTTTATTCAAAGATACCTTAGTATTAAGCGCCAAACTAGCAGCCTTAACTCCTCCTCAAGGCTATCCTAATGCCCCTTATTATTTTACACCTGAAAGATTGGAATGGATTTATAAAAGAGGATATTTAGACAAACTCCTTGATCCAAGAATCCCTGCTATTTATAGATATAATTTTCCGCAAGAACTTCGAGCTAAAATACTAGCTTATGCTAAAGAGCATAATATCAAAGAGTAAACCACAAAAGAAAGGAAAAACAATGCAAAAAATACTTCAAATCGATTTAGAAAAAAGAAAAGCTTTAGAGAAT
>NZ_MJWS01000110.1:2435-3441 GCF_001762365.1 Campylobacter sp. BCW_6873 | reverse complement strand
AAGGAATGTGAAGGGAGAAAATAAATTATTAATAGAAAAGTCTTTAACCCAAACAATAGAAAAAGAATTTTTCCTTAATGTTCATCAAAATTTATCCGCCCACATACAAGATAATACATCCTTAAAGTCCAATTCCATGCAGACAAAGGTAGAAGAACAATATTCTTTAGAATCTGATAATTCAACTTTTGACTTTCAAACAGATTGTGAAGTAAAAGCAGGCAATCAAATCCTCCACCAAGTAGGTGATACTCAAATTGTTACTAAGGGAGATTGTGTTATCATTAAAGTAGGTGGAGTTGAAGTAACTATAGACTCTAAAGGACTTGTGGTTAGAGGTGGAGAGCTTAGGGCAGAATGATAACTCGGAGATAAAAATGAGCCAAACAAACAATAACACAGAAATCAAAGAGCAAGACACTCAAGATGAAATCATTTTTGAAGAAAAGAAATATATACCTGCATTTTTATTTTGCGGGATAATATACACTGGATTTTTGTGTTTTTTTCTTTATTGGCTCCCTAGGGCATTTGACAATACTAAGAATTTTAAATGGTTTATGGTTTTTATTATATATCTTTATGTATTATGTATATATAAGTCTTGTTTATAAAACAGTAAATTTTAAAAGAATTTATATCACAAAAGAAAAACTTGTGGTTGAATTCTATTTTAGGAATGATTTAATTTTTCCTTTGGGAACTTTTTTTGTGTATCCTTATAACCCATCGCGTGCTTTGGTGGGAGATATAGTTATACAAACTCTCAAAGGTAAAAGATACTACATTAAAAATCTTATCAAGCATGAAATAGAACTAAAAAATGATTTTTATGCAAAAGTTAATGCCATTATAAAGCCCCATGTAATGCCTTATTTATTAAGCTTAAGTGATGAAGAATTTGAAAAAATCATTTCACATGTAAGCGGTTTTAGCGAAATTAATACCACTTTCCTTAAAGAAGCAATGGAACTCAGAAAAGAGAAAAAAGATGAATGAAAGTATT
>NZ_MJWS01000110.1:0-2385 GCF_001762365.1 Campylobacter sp. BCW_6873 | reverse complement strand
TTAAAACTTATTTAAAGGATAAAAATGAGCCAAACAAACAATAACACAGAAATCAAAGAGCAAAACACTCAAGATGAAATCATTTGGGAGTTAAAAAGAAAAGTTACTTTTATGATAATTTGGGCTTATGGTAGTTATTTTGGTTTTATTATATTTGTATGTTTTTTGCTGTTTGTTAGTGGAAATAAATTTAAAGTCGATAATTGGAAAGCTTATGTTGTTATGATTGTTATCGTATTTGCAATTATATTTTTTACAAAAAGGCTATATCGTTCTTTAAATTTGAAAAGAATGTATATCGATAATAATTATAAATTATATATTGAAAAATATATAGGAAAAGACCTAATATTAGAATCTGGGAGTTATGTTATCGGTATGGAGTCTAATTTTTATCTCGGCATAACAATGTCATCAATAGCTAAAATTCTTTCACTAAATTGTAATGGTAAGGAATTATATGGTTTTATTGAATCCGCTAATACAAATTTTAATGAACTTGCAAATTTTACAAAAAGTCATCTTATAAATTATCTTATTAGTTGTGAGAATAATAAATATCTTAAAGCTGCTGCTATCTATGGGTTATTTCAACTTGAGCAGTATTACAATATAGATCTTAAAGAAATTGATAAGATAAGATTGGATAAAAATGAGTATGGAAAATAACAATACCATTTATGGAAGTTTAGAAATCAGAAAAAAGATAGATGATAAATTTGCACTAAATCAAAATTCTGCAAATATAAGAGATTTTGGGAACATTGGAACACTTGCTTCTTATGGTATGTCAATAACTGGAGCAACATCTGGAAAAATATTAGAACAATATATGATTAATCAGAGTGTTTCAACTAAAGTAATAACATTTTATAAATATAAAATTATGGGTAATTTTGGTATTTTAAGTTATTTGTATAAAAAAGCAGAAAATAAATCTAACACAAGAGCTTTTGGTGAAATTGCTGTTGAAACAGCAATTGGAGCACTAGCAACATCGCAAATAGCTATAAATACTATAGAAATTGGAATTTCTTTCATTTCTCGTATTGCCGCAGGTACAGCAACTGGAGCAGCTATAGGCTCGAGCTTTCCTATTGTTGGGACAGTGGTGGGTGCAGTGGTGGGAACACTTGTAGCAGGTTTTTTTAATGACTTAATTTTTGGCGATGAAGATGAGGAATTAAAAAAACAAGAAGCCAAAGAGAAATATTTAGAGGAAAAATTAGATGAAAAAATGCACAAAATCATCAATTATCTCATCACTCATCAATATATAGAATTAAGAGTGTTAAATGAAGATGAAGCAGAAAAGCTTTGTAAAGAAATAAGTGATATTAATAGTGCTTATTTTAAAACCATTCTTTTGATGCTAAGTTTTCCTTATTATTTAGATAAAGATGAGCAAAGTTATAAAAAAGCTCAAGAAAAAAATCCAACTATAATCAGAATACAACCCATAGCTAATACCTTAAATATAAAAATAGAAATCAATGAATGCTTTCTTGCTAAGAATGGAGAAGCTTTAAAAAATAAGGAAATTTATGTTTATAATCATCGCTTTAATAGAGTGGTGGCAAAGGCTATGAGTGATGATGAGGGTAAAATAGTATTTGAAAATGTTTATGTGGGTAAAGAGAGCACTATAGATAAAATAAGCTTTATTATAGACAGAGAAAATTTCAATGAAGACAATTTTTATGAAAGTGTTTTAAAATACGCTCCAATGTTTAATATACAAAAAAAGCATAAACAAAAAGGGCAAGCTTTTATTGATAAAATGTTTTTTAGTTTCACTTATGCACAAGGAATAATGCAAGATAATGAGGTGTTAAAACTAGAAGCTTTGAAAAATAATTTTAATATCGTTTTTGATTATGAGGTAAGAAAACAAGAAGAATCCTATAAAAATTATATCATTTTATCTTATTTGGTTTTTGATGTTAAAGAAGATATAGAAGAATATATACGCCATACTACTATAGAAAATAGAGCTTTTCGTGGATTAGAATTGTTAGGTCGTGGATGGAAAAATCAATACAGCATCAAAGACGAGTGGAGAGATAAGGGTGTGGTATTTTTTGCTTATTTTAATTCTCAAAAATTTACCCCTTATAAAAAAATGGCTTTTATTGACAAGCCTATAGTTATTTTAGATATAGAAAAATTTGATAAAGAAGATATATTAAAAGATATAAAATTCCATTTTAAAACTCTTACTAAAGCCTATAAAATTTTTGTAATAGATTTAGATGCTAATACTCAAATACAAGAAAAAAAATCCATTGTCAATAATATAAAAAAGAATACCCAAAACTTAGAACTGCTTTATCTGCAACTTAAACTTTTTGATGATAAAGATGCTAATAAATGCAAGGTGCAATA
>NZ_MJWS01000109.1:6503-10906 GCF_001762365.1 Campylobacter sp. BCW_6873 | reverse complement strand
TATAGAAGTTGAAGGATAATTTTTATCATAACCATCAAAATATAAATTCACATTTACATCGTGATATTGATAACGAAGTTTAATACAGTTTCCGACTTTTTTATATTTAGCATTATTGTACTTCTCTAATAAAATACCTAAAATAATAGTATCACTCATTTGCACTCCTTTAAAACGAAAATCTAAATATTATGTTATTATACAATCAACATTTTAGAGCAATACTAAATATAAACTAAATTGACAATTTTTTTATTGTATGATATAATTTAAAATCATTATAAGGGCGGATCGAGATCGCCCATCTTAAATATTATTTTAAGTAGCTATTTAAATCTTTTTCAAAACTCTCTATTAAATCACTTAAAAAAGCATTGATTTTATTTGGCATAACGCCTATAAAGGTATTATGTGATTTAGGAGCTAAAGCCTTTTGATTTGTTATTTTTGTTTTATATAAATTTTCCCAATGAAAACTTCTATTTCTGATTGTGAGTAAAAGGTTAAGAACAATATTTGCTTTTTCTATATTGCTAAAACTATTTTTATATTTTTTATTATTTACATAGTGAAAGTAATATTCTTTGTTGTGTGCATAATATTTTTTAAAATTTATATTAGAAGAATTAATTATTTTTGCCTCTAAGTGTTCTAGCTTAATTATAAATATTACATCTCCTAAAGAAATTCTTGAAATGAGTTGATTGTTATCTAATATTTCTTTGTTTTGCAATTTAATTATTTTTTGTTTGATGTTTTCTTCGTTATAATTTCTTAACCATTCTAAATCTTTTTCTTTCATATGTTTATCTAGTAAATTTCTTAATACTAGTTCAAGTATTGCTATTTTTGTTGTTATGCTTGCAATCATTTTTAAATTATCAAAATGTTCGTAAATATTATTATAAGATTCTAATCTTTCTTTAGAAAACAAATATTCAAGATCGGTCTGTTCTGTTGGCATGAATTTCTCTAATATTGGATTAATATTCTTAAATCATATCAAATTTTTATAAAAAATATTATTATTCACACTTGTAAGTACTTTTTTCAAGCTTTCTTTCCATTTCTTTTTTTGGAAATAAAATTACATGATAAAATAGACTTATCTAAAAAGCCTATTTTATCAATGTTTTCACTTTCAAATGGTGTTTTTTACCCATTCAGATTCAACTATCGAAAGAACTCTTGCGGTTTTGTAAATATTATCATGCGGATTTAGTATAGTTCTCACAGCGTAATACTGTTCGTTTTTAACTTCCTCTTTTTCAACTACAACTATCGTATCAACTGATTCTTCTTGAAGTTTCAAAGGAATGTATAAAACTACTCTTTGCTTATAAGCTGCAGGAATAATCATCTTTTGAAGATTATAATTATCTTTGATAATTTTCAATTCACCATTAATAATGTATCCTATGAACCTATCATTTAGTTTTTTCACAATTTCAGGTAATCGCTCTTTTCTCTCAAAAAGATGCAAATGATTTACCCTAAAATCCAATTTACTGTCAAAAATGATTTCATTTTTGAATGTATCATAATCGCTTAAAGATTTAGGTATTTCTAAATCATCTAAAACTCTATCTCCATTAGAACAAAATTTTCTAAAAACATATCCTCCGTTTTCTTGAATTTCAAAGTATGCAAATATTGGAAAAACACCTGTACTATACAAACCTATATTGAAACATGCCTTTGTTTTGTCTTTATTATAAGTAATAATATCAGGATAGCTTTTATTTTCATAAATGAACTCAAAATATTTAAATAGATAAGAAAATAAAATATTATTTCCGTTTCCCCAAAATTCTTTTTGAGCTATATTAGAAAGCTCTTGGAGTGTATTTAGAAAATTTGGAAAATAGGCAAATTGAAACAACAAAGGTTTCTCTTCAACTTTGTTTTGAATTTGATCACGATTTGAAGTCTTGTTTCTTGTGGTAGCTTTTTTAACATAAACTAAAGAAGGTTCGTTTTCATCTTTTTCAAGATCAAAACCTGCTTCTATTAATGCCTTACTACAATTGATTTTTAAATCATATTTTCTTTTCAAATATTGACTGATATGTCCTGTAGTAACATGGTCAAATTTAGTTTTACTATCTTCATAGGCTTCTAAAATTAATTTTTCTATGTTTTTTTCCACGCTAAAAACCTAATTGTCCTTTCTTATAATCTTCTAAACCTTTCAATAGTCCAAAAAGTATGTCAGAATCAACCGCTCCTTCAATAGGAGTGCCTATTACTTTTCCTGTTGGAGTTAAAATATAAGTTGTTGCGAGTTAATTACAAATCAACTAAATAAAATACATATATTACAAGTTGTTTTCAAGCAATATGTAATTTTATTTCAATATGTGATACACATTAATACAACTTTACTTCAAGTATAGTTTATGTTTATGTAAATTTTTATTTCAACTTAACTACACTTTTACTACAACATAACTACAACTTGAGTGCAAAAAAACGCTACTTGATAAACTGCATTTTATTTACAACTTAACTACAACTTAACTACAACTTGAATTCAACTTTATTACAATTATTTTCAACTTAACTACAATTTGAGTTCAACTTTATTACACTTTCACTACACTTTAACTACAAAAATGTGAAAATTTGCATGTTTTTTGAAGTAAAAGTGTAGTTAATATGTAGTTAATGTTATTTTTACTATAACTTGAGTGTAACTTTATTACAACTTAACTACAAAAAAGAGTTTGTTTAAAATACTATTTTATAGGGTTTTTAATATTAATTTAATTTTTATTGTTGAAAAAAATATACTAAAAAGTGTAATAAAAAAGTAAAATATCAATATTCATGGCTTATCTATGTTAAAACCCTTATTTTTAGGTTCTTTTGCTTTTTTTGAAAAAAATGTAAAAAGTTGAGCCAATGGGCATAATGCAATAATATAGCCTAAATATAGGCGTTTAAATCTTATTGTTGTAGGCAAATTATGCTAATGTTTTACCGACATTTTGTGATTTGTAAAAAGCTTTTAAAATATCTATTTTGTAGGTTTTTAAGCATTATTGATAATCGAGTTATTGTGTAAGATTTTTGGCAAAAATAGACTTTAGAGCTAAAAACTACAAAATTTTCTTCATGGCGTGTGTTTTTGATTGTGCTTGATTTATAGCGATAATATGAGATCAAGGGCTTATTTTAGAAGTTCTTGCGAATTTTCAAAAATGCTTTGCAGTTTTGAAATAGACTGTGGTTTTTGTTTTGTGTTGCGATTTTTGTAGGTTTTTTTGTGTTTTTTTGATTGCAAGTGGGTATCTTGAATGGATATAGGGTTTAAAATGACAGAATTAGCCTTTAAAAGGCAAAATGATTTTTTTAATGGTTTTTATCGTTTTAGGGTTATTTTTTTGATTTTTGGGTGTTTTTTGAAAGAATATCGATTAGTGTTTCAAAATCTTGGATTTCTGATTTGGTGATTTTGAATTTGTCTTTGAGTGTTAGAAACTGATAGGCTGAAACTATATCAAGCTTTGGGTATTTGGCTTGTAAATCGATAATGCTCTCATGGTTTTTAACTCTTTTTAGTTTGGCAATAAAAGTGTTTTTTGTTTTTTTGATATAAGCCATAACAGCAGGTGTCATTTTGCTTTTGTTTTCATCTGTTTTGCCATAGATTGAGAGTATGAATGCTAGACAGCTAGTTATATTGACAAATAATTTGTCGTTTTTCTCTTTGTGGATTATTTTGTTTAGGTATATTTTGGTAAACCAAGTTTCTATGGCTTTGTGCATTTTGTTTTTTCGCTTGGGCGTGTATTAGTTTTAGACATAAGTTTTCTTCTGTGGTTTTAGTGCTTTATGAAATTATACCGTATTTTTATTTAACTTGGGTATGAAATGAGTATTTTTATATATTAGGGAAAGTTTATGCTAGAAATATGTTTAAAAAGTGGCAAAAATAGGGAGTAAATGAGAAAGAATGAGGTGATAAATAAGGCAATAAATGAGGGAATAAATGAGGTGATAAATGAGAGAAAGAATGAGTATAAAGGCTATAAGGATTTGTGTTAAGGATAGCGTTAAGATGAGATTTGAATGCGTAGAATGCAAGATAGGGAGGAATGGGAGATGGGGTATAAAGGGGGTGATAAATGATGAAAATTATTCAATGAAATGTAGCGGATAAAGAAGGGGGAATAAATGAGGTGATAAAGGGCGAGAAGAAGACTTTTCTATTTCAAGGGTGAAAAATACTTTAGGTTAGGTATAAAAATGGCAATATTATTAACGAAGTTAATGTATGGTAGGTATAAAATTTTTTAACACCCTTTTTTTGAGAAAAATAAATTTCATTCTAAAAATACTATAAATCTCCAATTTATAGGCATTCTTTGCTTTAGGGTAGGTATAAAAATGCCCTTGCT
>NZ_MJWS01000109.1:0-6453 GCF_001762365.1 Campylobacter sp. BCW_6873 | reverse complement strand
ATAGGCATTCTTTGCTTTAGGGTAGGTATAAAAATGCCCTTGCTTAAACCTAGACTTTTTAATGCTTAATTAAAACTATTTTTTGTCTTTTCGTGGGTTTGGATTTGGAGTATTTTTTAATTGAAAAATTTACAAAAATTTTAGAGTGAAGATAGGTAAAAAAATAAAAATAAAAATAAAAAATGATAGATAAAAAAACAAAAAAAATAAATCAAAATAAATATAGTTTTGCTGTAATTTTCTCTTTGAATTTTTGCTCGTGAAAAGTACAAGATAATTTTTTTATTTTTTTAATCATTTAAAAAACAATATTTTTTATATGAAAATTCACAGAAAAAAAAGATAAAAATTTTAATACTAATTTTAATTAATTTTATTTTAAGTCTAAAATATATAGAGATAAAAGTAGTATAAAAAATACTTATTTTTTTACTTGTTTTTAATTGATTTTTATATCTAAAATATTTTTCTCATAAAAACATGATTACTCGTTTATATAGATAGACTTTTCAAGCTTTCTTTCCACTTCTTTTTTCTTTTTTTCAATTGCTTCATCAAATCCTTTAAGCACTGAAAATGGAGCAAACTGTGCCGCTCTTTTTTCTAATGGCATAAGAGGATATTTTGTAGATTTTTTGTATTTAATATTAATAATATCATCGTGGTTATTAGGCATTGTGTCCTCCTATTTGCGAATTAATTTTTAAGCCATTTTCAAGACTCGAGGCTTTAAAAATAGATTTTTTTCCATATTTGTGAACAATCGCGAGTCTAGCTTTTTGTAATTTCTCTTCTTTTATAAAATTTTTATTTTCCTTCTGTTCTATGTCGGCAAAAAGATTGGGTTCTTTAAAATTTTTTATTGTGTCATTTTTTACAACATTATTAAGAGTAAGACTTATTTTTCTAATTAAAAAATCAGCATTAACTATTAAATCAAACAATTCTAAACCTTTATTGTAAATAGTTTCCAAGGAAGAGCTGTGGTAATCCAAATTGATTGTTGAATGTGCATTTTTTGGAATAGATCTTCCATAAGAATCTTTACTCATTGGACCATTGTAGCTTTGTACCTTCTCTAAGCTTTCTTTATCATATTGTACATCTAAAACGATTTGATTGCATGTTAAATTTTGCTCAATTAGCTCAAGAACCATATGATCGACGATTTCTTTAAGCATATCTCTAGCTTTTTTAAAACTATAAGGTTTAGGCAAAACCTTAGCCATTACCTTAGAGATATGTTTGCTTTTATATTCTTTAATAGCTTGCATTGTACAGCTTTCAAACCCCCAAGCATGATCGATTAATAACTCAGCATTTACTCCAAAAATTTGATAAAGTTTATCCTCGTTATTAAGAGAGTATCTTGCTAAATCTCCCATATTGTTAATACCTATGCTTTTTAGTTTTGTTGCATATCCTTTGCCTATACGCCAAAAATCATTTATGGGCGTGTGTTGCCATAATTTTCTTCTATAAAGCATTTCATCCAAATACCCTATGCAAAGTCCATCTTTATTAATATTTTGTTTTTTGGCTAATATATCCATTGCAATTTTTGCTAAGTAAAGATTTGTTCCTATTCCCGCAGTTGCTGTTATTTGAGTTGTTTTTAAAATTTCAAATAATATGTTTTCAATGAGTTTGTCAGCAGATAGCTTATAATGTTTGATATAAGGAGTTAAATCAATAAATACTTCATCAATGGAGTAAATATGAATGTCTTTTGGATCAAAATACTTTAAATAAATACTGTAGATTTTAGAACTATAGTCTATATATGTTGACATCCTAGGTTTTGCGACAATGTAATCAAGCTCTAAATTGGGATTATTTATTAGTTCAAGATGATTGTATGATTTTGCACTGAAATATTTAGCAATTTTTAAGCGCTCGTAATTGATTGTTTTTACTTTTTGTATTAGTTCAAATAGTCTTAATCTGCCTGATATATTATAAGATCTTAATGCGGGAGATACCGCAAGACATATTGTTTTTTCAGTTCTACTTTCATCCGCAACTACAAGATTGGTATTTAGAGGATCTAATTTTCTTAAAATGCATTCAACAGAAGCATAAAATGACTTAAGATCTATAGCTGCATATTTTTGCGTATTATCCATATTTTCACATTAGTATATAATAATTATTTTTTAATTGTATAAAAAGAATTTTAATAGACTAAGATTGTTAATTTTTAGTTCTTGTTTTGGAATTAATCAATAAAACAATCAAGCTTGTAGATTTTTTCATCTAAAAATTTTATCAAAAACCATGCCTTGTTTAAAATTACATAGTATTAAAAGAGGTTATTCAATATTATGCTTTTATATATTTAAATCGAGCGAGCAAAGTATACGAAAAGATTTATATCAAGTTTAATTTTAAATGATAAAATTTAGGCTGAAATAATGATAAAGTTTTTTGAAAATGCTGATTGTAATAAAAAGTTACATTAATATAGGCAAATGAAATTTTCTGCTATTTTTTTTAATAATAATTGCTATTGATAAAATAAAAATCTGCCTTATTTTATACATGGAAAAATCTCAAAATCTTTATCACTTCTTTCATTTTTCGCTATTTAAAAAATGGAACTGTTATAATAAGGATCTTGCTTTTTATATAAATCATAAACCAAAATACCAATAAATTAAAAAAAGAAAGAGAAAATTAGTTGAAAAACAAATCTTTTAAAAAGACAGGAGAAACAATGAAAAAACTTAGAAAAATAGAGAAAAGAAATATTTAAAGATAAAACTTCTGCTTACGGCACTACATAGCATTATGCCAAAAGATATAAAGGAATAAAACGAACGAAGTGCAATTTGACAGCTGGAACGAACGAAAAAAGAGCTTAAACAAAGTAAAATTAATCAGAAAAGTTAGTGTAAAAAAAAGATTTATTGGCTTAGCATTGGTTTAAATATCGGTGCTGAAGTTTAAGGTAAAAATGAGTTTTTTACGCGTCCTGTTTTGATAGTGAATAGTTTTTATAATGGCACATTTTTAGGCGCACCTTTAAGTTCTAAGACTAAAAACAAAAAAGGCTTTTTATTTCACAAATTTAAGGACAATAAAGGTACTTTACAAGTTGTACTTTTAAGACAAATGAGAGTTTTTGATACTAAAAGAATAAAAACTTACATAGGAAAAATCAATGACAAAGATTTTGAAATGATTAAAAATAAAATAGTAGAAAATATAATAAGCCCTGCACTAAGATAGGGAAACTCAAAAAATGAGCCAAATCCTTTCATTTCTGAAAAGTAATGAAAAAATTATTATTAAAAAATATTAATCTAAAATAAAGGATTAGCATGACAGAAGAGAAAGAAAATATTATTAAAGAAGTGTGTAAAGAGTTAAACATTACTCAAACTGAATTAGGAAGACAATTAGATGTCTTTGCTTCTACAATAAATACTTGGGCTAGTGGTAAAATTCCAACTTAGTGGATTATATTCTGCTGAAGAAATGGGTGTTGGAGTTACTGAAAGTAGCGATATTGTTATCGATATTGAAGCTTACCAAAACAATACTCATGAAAACAAAAAGAAAGTTGATTTCTCACAAAACTTTTCACAATCAAACGCTACAACTTTTAGCGAAGATGAAAGACAAGTTTTGTTATCTTTGGGACTCAAAGTGAAAAATGAAGATGGTTATTATTGAATTGTAAGAAATACCTATGGTTTAAATGAAAAAATCAAGCAATTAGGTTATAGATTTCACTCTGAGAAAAAAACATGGTGGAAGCAAATTGGAAATGTAGCCTAAGAACGCACATGAAAATATGTTATAATTTAGGAGTTAGTATGCAAGGATATGCCATGAAAAAAGAAATTACACTCAATGAGAGCTTTAAAGCATTATTGGAAAGTATTTTTTCAGATACTAATCAAGCTAAAAAGCTCATTCAAGCTTTTGAAGAATTTGCTAATGATAGAGCAACAACGCAAAGGCTTAATTTTGGGAATTTAAAGCAAGAAGCCATTGAGCAAATAAGAAATGAGTTGGTTAGCAAGGATTTATTCCAATCTGAGACTAAAGGACTTGAAGCCGAAATCAAACGAATGGAAAGTTCCTTACAAAGTGAAATCAAACTATCAATAAGTTCATTAAAACAACAAGGAATCTATTGGCTTATAGGAGCTTGTGTTGTTAGCATTGCCACTATAATTTCAAGTGTTTGGGCAATAATGGACTTTATGGTAAAACATTTAAAATAATACTCTCACACTAGAAACAATCTAGTGTAACTTAACCCTAAGGTGGGATAGTTTTATTCCACTAGGGATATTAATATCCCTTGACTTTTAGCATTTTTTTGTTATAAGATAAGGAGAAAAAAGAAAGATTTTTTCAAAAAAATAGCAATATTTACAAAAATACCCACAAAAGCAATCTTAAGATTCATGGAATCTATTGGCATAGGATTGTTTATAAATACAGGCGATAGTAGAGCTTTTATTATTTTAATTGAAAGTTTGCTAATTTTAACGGTAGTTGCATTATCATCAATCTTTCTTAAAGATTGAACTTTTTTGAAAAAAGGAGAAAAAATGGATGGTTATAATATAGCTATTTTAATTGGTGCTATCACTCTCGTTTTTGGCATATTGGTTTTAGTAGCTCATTATCTCAATGATAAACACACTAACGAAAGTAAAAGTTAAAAACCTTATTGTCTTAGAAATGATTTAAAGATAGACAAAATTAAATCAAAAATTGTGGGCTGTAAAATAAACATTAAAGCAGCAAGAATAATTACATATGTTCTAACTTCTCTTTTAAAGCTATCTAGTTTGTTTTCAAGCTTATCAACTGAATTTTCAAGCTTATCAAGTTTAGCACCTATTGAATATTCAAGCTTATCAAGTTTAGCACCTACTGAATATTCAAGCTTATCAAGTTTAGCACCTACTGAATATTCAAGCTTGTCAACTGAATTTTCAAGCTTATCAAATCTAGTATTCAAAAGATCTATAGTTGGTAATTTAGAAATGGCTTCTTTAAATTCTCTAAAAGATTTGTCTTTTATTTCTTGAGAATTTATTTGGCTTTCTTTAGCAAATTCGTTAAGAGCTTTAATGAAATTTTCTTCAGTTTGATCTTTAAAATAGATAGAAAATAAAGCTTTTACACCTTCTGAAATATAATAATTTTTCATATTTATACAACCTTTTTTTAATTATAACATAGCAAATTTAAAAATGCAGTTTTTATAAAAATAAATAGAAATTTGTTTTGATTATATTTTACTCAATATTTTTTATTACATCTATGGTTAGTGAATATAATTAATAATTTTTATAAGGGTGTTTTCTGCTTCTTTGTTTTTATTCTTCTTTTTAAAAGCTACATCACAACACTTTATACTCTAAGCTTTTTAAAGTACTCAAATAAGATTATCATAATAAATAATAAAAAATCAATTTCTTATTATTTTCATTTTATTTTTTTCTTTTTTATTATAATTTATATGTTAAAATAACATATTACAAAGGAAACAATATGGATTTATCTCATTCATTAGGACAATATATTATTTTAGCTTTTGCAACAGCCGTAGCCATATTTGTTACATTTTATGACTTTGATAAAAAAGATCATCAACATAATATAAAAAAATAATATCCTTAATATTTATAAAAATTAAAAAAAGATTTTAAGTCATTCTAAAAATAAAAATTTATACTATTTTTTAAAGGATTTGCTATGCAAAAAAATATACAAGATTATATTATTGATGTTCATTCTTGCGATCCCCATTCATCAAATGCTTATAAACAAGATTTATTCGATGTTTTAAATGAAGATTTTACCAAAGAATATGAATTCATAGATAGTCCTACTTTAGATGATATGGTAAAACACAAACAAAGTGATGAAGTTTTTAAAGTGTTTTATAAAAAAGATGATAAAATAAGATTGCTTAGAGTTAGCAATATGCAAGCTTTAAATCGTTTTGATAAACTTAAAGGTGCAATGACAAAAATAATTTTAGATAGTGGTTTTAAACCTGATAAATAAAAAGGATTAATATGTGTAAAGATCAAGAATATATAGAGCAAAGAAAGGTTTTATGGGAAAAAAGTTTTGAAGCCTTTAAAGATGATAAAGTGTATCAAAAAGAACAGCTTGAACTTGCAGAAGCAGGAATTAATGATGGCTTAGAGGAGGATTAATTATATAATTAGCCATATATTTATATTAGTTTTTTTAAAAAACCGTTTTTACTATTCTTTAATCTTTTATATTGTATTTTGATTGTCTTATTTATGTAATTTTATATATAAAAAAAGTTTTTTCCAATTTTACAACAAAACCCTTTATGGTATAATAAAAATAAAAATTATATAAGAAAGGATACAAATGGCTATAAAAATTGAAATTAGCGGATTTGATAAGGATTTTTTACCTGTTTTTGAGAGTTTAGCTAAAAGC
>NZ_MJWS01000108.1:751-1414 GCF_001762365.1 Campylobacter sp. BCW_6873 | reverse complement strand
GTCCTGATGAGCTTGATAAAGCAGATGAAACATTAAGACAAGAATATCTTAAAAACAAAGAATTTAAATTAATTAAAAGTATTAAGTAGATTGGTTATAATAAAACAATTTATCTATATTAGGAGTAAATTTGCAAATTCCTATTTATTCTAAACTCAAAACAAAGCTAGAAAGCAAAGGAATAGACAATATATCAAGTGGACAAATTGCTTGGTTTGTATGTAGCTTGATTCTTGCTTTGGTGACTTATATTATTCTAACTTTTCACTACATTTACATTAGTTATGGTAAATATGATAAGAATTTATTTTTATTAATATTTGATAGAAATGTAATAGAGTTATTTGTTATTGTATATTCTTGCATAATGTTTAATTTATTATATATTTATAATGCCATTCCTTTGGTTTTATCTGCGGTATTTATATTTTTAGCATTTTATTTTTCTAGTTTAAGCTTGTTTATTGTTGGTTGTTGTGGTATAGGAGTATTTTTCTTAATATCCATTTTTAAAAGAAAGTTTATGTTTAGTGTTTTACTATTCGCCTTGGGTTATACTTGCACATTGTTCTTTTTTTATGGACTGGCAACATATTAGAAAGGATTTTATAAATGAAATATTATGCAACGATTTATATTGATCCATTGGTAGAATGTTTTTTG
>NZ_MJWS01000108.1:0-701 GCF_001762365.1 Campylobacter sp. BCW_6873 | reverse complement strand
GTCCTGATGAGCTTGATAAAGCAGATGAAACATTAAGACAAGAATATCTTAAAAACAAAGAATTTAAATTAATTAAAAGTATTAAGTAGATTGGTTATAATAAAACAATTTATCTATATTAGGAGTAAATTTGCAAATTCCTATTTATTCTAAACTCAAAACAAAACTAGAAAGCAAAGGAATAGACAATATATCAAGTGGGCAAATTGCTTGGTTTGTATGTAGTGTAGGGATTTTTATCGTTCCTATGGTATATTTTTATATCAGTAACAATTATGATCAATTCACTATTTTATTTATTATGTTATTTATTTTTATATTGAATATGCTTTATATTAAAAATTTTTTTGCATTATTGTTGCTTGTGATATTAATATTTATATATATGAAATATCATGAGTTTATCTATAATTTTAAAATTTTATTTTTTATTTTTGCACCTATAATTTTTATCTTTTTAAGAGCTTGGAGAATTTTAATAACTTTTTTATGTGGATATATTTTTTTAGTGGCTATGGTATATATATTTGAGTTATTAGGAGGATTTTATAAATGAAATATTATGCAACGATTTATATTGATCCATTGGTAGAATGTTTTTTGGATTTTAAAAATCAGTGTTACTGGCAAAGAGAAGATTTCACCCACGCTTTCTTAGGACTTACCAAAGGCAAAAGTCCTGATGAGCTTGATAAAGCAGA
>NZ_MJWS01000107.1:1626-104940 GCF_001762365.1 Campylobacter sp. BCW_6873 | reverse complement strand
AGAAGATGTTAAGAAGAAGAGGTTTTAACCTTAGATAACTAGCTAAAAAGCTAGTTATCTCTAAATTTACTTATTGATTTAAAATTTGATTTTTACTCTTACATAAATTCTGCCAATTTGAAACACTTTTGATTTCAAGACATTGTTTTAAACTTTCTTTTTCAGCTTGTATATTTTGCATTCTTTCATAAGTTAAAGCTTGGATATATAAAGCTCTTGCTCTATCTTCATCTGAAAGTTTTAATTTAAGCAAATCTGTTAAAACAGCTAAACTTTCTTCATTTTTATTGATTTTAGCCAAAGCATCAAGATACATAAATTCTAAATTAGGACTAAAAAGATTTATACCTTTAAAATTTTGATAGTCAATGGCCTTAGGTGCGTAAGTTAAAATAGTTGTTTGCATATTATGATCATTAGCATAAGAAAGTAAAGCATCATAGACTTCTACCATACTAAAATTCATTGGAAAACTTTCTAAAATTTGCAAAATTTTAATGGCTTGATTGTAGTCATTTAAACGCAACAAAGACAAAAATTGCAAATAATAAGCCTTAAAATTCTCATCATCGCTTTTTAAAATTCTAGAATTAGCTATATCTTTAGAAATTTTAATCACCTGAGGATATTGTTTATTATCAAAAAGAATAGATGCTTTTTGAAGACCATAAAATATAGAATCTTCGCTATAATTTTTATTTATATAATCAAGTGCTTGTTCAACATTAGAAGTTCTGATAAGACAAGCTAACATTTGTTTTTTATTATCAATTTTCTGACCTATATCATAAGCGCTAAAACGCATAAAAATATTTGCAGCATTGATACAATTATCAGCTTTTATCGCATTTTTTAAATCATTAACAGCTGCTTTCTCTAAAAATTGAGTAGCATTTGGAATTTTTTTACTTTCTATAAGATTTTTATAAGCTAAAATCGCACTAAAATTTCCCTCTTTATAATAAAGTGCAACATCTTCATCTAAAGCTTTATTTGCAATATTCTCATCTTTATTTGCATATTGCTTCATTAAATCTGTATAACGCTGATGCAAAAAGCTTGCATTATTATCACCTAAAGCAAAGAATACCTCATCACTTGCTTTTTTGATTTCATCTAAATACCTACCATCTAAATAATCATCCATATACAAATCAAGGTATTTTTTAGCATCACTAGATCTGTTAGTATGTGATAAAACTAAGGCTAAATCTTTTAAAGTTTCTTCATAACTTGGATCAAGTTTGGACATTTTAGCAAAGGCATCTTCATAAATACTTGCACTTATATCAAATTGTCCTTTTTGATTAAATAATTTAGCAAGTTCTAAAGATCTTGGAATATCTTTTCCAAAATATTCAGGATTGGCTTTTAAAATAGTGTTAATATACTCTATAGCTTTATTTACTTGCCCATTTGAAAGCAAATTCTTTGCCAAACTCATAGCTGCTCTTGCAGCTAAATCTAAATTTTTTGTATTAAAATAAGTATTTTCATAAATATTTACAGCTTTTTCTTTTTCATTTAAATTATAAATATAGTCTGCATAATCAAGTTTTGATAACTGAGTAAAATAATTATTAGGTTGTTCATTATCCAAAATCGACATTGTATATTCCACATCAGCACGCTGGGCTAAAGCGATATAAGTTCTTAACATTATATGTAAAACTTCTGAAAAATTTTTATCACTTGTAAAAGTACGCGTCCAATTTTTAGCATCATCAATCATCTTTTCTAAAATTTGTTGATCACGCATGCTTGGATCTTGGGTGTAAAGTTTATTTTGAGCTCTTAATTTATATAGTATAAATTCACTAATAAAAATACTACCACGATATCTATTGATAGCATTTTGCGCATCAATAGCAACCTGACTATAATTAGCCTTATCGTATTCTTTTTTGATGCGTAAATAAGTATTAATATCTGCACTTTGAGGGATAATAACAGGATCAGAATTTAAATCCAAAGCTCCAACATAAGGCAAGCTCTCGTGTGGAAAATTGATATTAAAATCAAGTCCATCATAGTCTTTAATAGGTGCTAGCTCTGGTGCAAAAATAAAAGTAAAAGCCTTACTTTTATGCGAACTTGATGAACTAAGTTCTTTATCTATATAAATATTTTGAGAAGTGTCAAACATTCTTGCTTGTATTTTTGGCAAAATGATCATTTTAATTTTTTGAGCTTCTTGTATAAATTTTAAATCAAAAGCAGAAAAACTCTGATCTTTTAATTTATTATCAACCATACCTGCAATATCACATTCAAAATGAACTTTTGATTCGGTAATAAATTTTTGACATGTAAATTCTAAATCATTACTCGCATGTAAAACTGCAAAAGCTTGATTATTTTCGCGACCCGTGTTTAAAACAAGCTCAAAAGCAAAAGCATTTAAAAAACTTAATAAAATTAAAAATAATATTCTCATAAAATAATTATAGCAAAACTCTTATAACATTAACAATATAGCAAAAGTGCTTATACAAACACAAAAAGCTAAAATAAAATTTTGTATAAAACTAAACTTAATATTATGAACCCTATCATTTTTCATAAATAAAGCATGAATTAAAATCTTTAAATACGCATAAAGCATAATAACAGAAGATAAAGCCACAAAAAGTGCCAAATACCAATATCCATTTAAAATTGCTGTATTTAAAATCATAAATTTACCCCAAAATACTCCAAAAGGCGGGACACCTGCTAAAGAAAGCACACTAATGCTCAAACAAAAAGCAATTAAAGGTTTTTTAACCAAAAGTCCATTTAAACTCTCATAAGAATTATTCTCATAATTGCTTAAAATCATAAATACAGCATAATTTGCAAAAGCAAATAAAGTCCAATATCCAAAAATAGCAAGCAAAATTCCATCAAAATTTTGTTCTTTTAGTAAAGGAATACAAGCCACCAAAACCAAAGAAGAATGCACTACAGAACTATAAGCAAACATTTTTTTGATATTGTTTTGACTTAGAGCCGCAAAAGCACCTATAAGCATAGAAAAAATCGCTAGAACTATTATGATATATTCAAAACCTGTATTATTTAAAAAATCAAACAAACGAATAACCACACCCAACATGGCAACTTTTGGCACAACTGAAATAAAAGCAACCAAATTTGTATGTGCTGCATAATACACATCTTTAAGCCAAAAATGAAAAGGTGCCAAAGAAAGCTTGATTGCACAAAGAACAAAAATCATCACTCCAGCACCCAAAAGCATGGGATCTTTTTGAAACTCATTTTTTAACGCTAAATTAGCAGATAAATCTAAAGTTCCTGTTTTTAAATAAATAAAAGCTACAGCCATAACAAAAAACCCAGCTCCTACAGCCGCTACACTAAAGTATTTTATCGCACTTGAAATAGCATTATCACTTCCACGCATTGCTATTAAAGTATAAAGTGCTAAAGAAGAACTTTCAAGTCCTATAAAAATAAGTACTAAATTTGAGCTTGAAACCATCAAAAGCAAAGATGCAATCACAAATAAAAATAAAGCATAAAATTCACCCTGATTTTCTTCTTTTTGCATTAAAAGATATAAAAATGAAAAACACAAAATCACCAAAGAAGCATAAAATGAAACAATATCATTATTTAAAGTAGCCAAAAAAGCTTTTGCTTCTAAACCTTGAGCATTTGCATTATTTAAAATCAAAAAAGCACTTACAATTAAAGATAAAGAACTTATGCCAATATAAAACGATCGATGAAATTTCCAAAAACCAGAGCAAAGCAAAAGAACTATTGCAGTTGTAATTAAAAATAAAAATGGATAAGATAAGCTTATATTTAAAAGTTCTAAATTTAAAAAATTATTTAACATTTGCCTCTCCTATTTTAGATAAAAAATCTAAAGTATTTTGCTCCACAGCTCTAATATTCATTGTTTTTATAAGATTATCCACATCTTTTTGTATCGGCTTTAAAAGTATATTTGGCATAAGCCCTAGTCCAAAAATCATTACTACAATACACACAAGCGCTACTATTTCTCTAAAGCGTAAAGAAAAACTCTCTATAAAGCTTTGTTTTTGCATGAAAAATATTTTTCTAAATACTGCAAACATATAAATCGCTCCTAAAATAATCACCAAACCTGCCAATAAAGCGTAAAATAAATTAATCTTTGCTATACCTAAAAGAATTAAAAACTCTCCCACAAAAGAAACAGTTAAAGGCAAAGAAACACTCGCAAGTAAAATTAGCATAAAGAAAATTGAAAATAAAGGTGCTTTTTTAGCCAAAGAATGGTAAAAAGAAATATCATAAGTATGATATCTTTGGTGTAAAAGTTCAACCATTAAAAATAAAGCTCCCGTTACAATACCGTGTGCAAACATATAAAAAACCGCACCACTAATACCCAAAGCATTTAAAGAAAAAATTCCCAAAATCATCACACCAAGATGTGAAATAGAACTATAAGCGATCAATTCTTTAATATTTTCTGCTCTATAAGCAATTAAAGCATTATAAACGATACTCACTATGCATAAAGCTACAATTAAAGGCATAAAATACACACTCGCATCTGGAAAAAGTGGTAAACAAAAAAGTAAAAATCCAAAAGGAGCCATTTTAAAAACTACAAGCATTACAGAAACAAGCACAGGCGAATTTGCATAAACCTTAGGTGCCCAAGTATGAAGTGGAAATAAAGGAGCTTTGATAGCAAAAGCGATAAAAAATGCTCCAAAAAGTAAAAGTTGCTCTGTGAAATTTACTGCCGAGGCATTATTTTTCCAAATTTCTAAGTCAAAAGTGAAGATGTTTAAAAGTTGATAATTTAAATAAGCTTGATAAATCAATGCCACAAGCATTAAAATTGAACCCACAAAAGCATAGATAAAAAATTTCACCCCTGCTCTAAAATCTTTACTATAAACTCCCATAATATAAAGCAAAGGCAAAAGAGAAAATTCCCAAAAAACATAAAATAACAAACCATCTTTTGCGCTAAAAAGTCCCATAATGGAAAATTCTAAAAAGAATATACAAGATACAAGTGCTTTTTGTTCCAGCTTTAAAAATAAAAAGCTTAAAAATATCATCAAAGAACTTAAAAGCATCAACACAAGTGCAATACTGTCTACTCCTACATGAAAGCTAAAAAATTTCAAAATTTTAAAAGAGAGATTATAATCAAAGCTTGCCCCTTGTAAAAAATCCGCAAAAATATCCAAATTTAAAGCCAAAATTATAAAACTTACAACAACGCTAAAAACCTTAACGCCTCCGCGATTTAAAAGCAAAACCACAAAAGCAGAAATTAAAGGAAAAAATATCAAATAATTTAGCATTTTACACCATCCATACCAAAATCAACAAAATCACAAAAGCTGCCACCAAAAATCTAAGCATTAAGTTTAAGCTGTTTGGCATAATCATTTTTTGTGAAATAATTTGAGAATACAAAGCAATTTTTTCAACTATTCTATCAAAAATATAAAGATCACAATGCTTTAAAATCGCACATAAACTTTCATATTTTGAAACAATAAATTGATGATAGAATTTAGGAATAAAATAATCATTACTTAAAAGTTTGTGAATTTTATTTTCTTCAATACTTTCTTTAAACCAAGAATTTTTATAAGCAAAAATAGCCAAAATTACACCCAAAATAGCTGCTACACTCGCACAAATCATTACAATTTGATTTTGTGCATCAATAAAAACTAATTTTGTGCTTAAATATTCAAAAAAACTATGTTCAAAAAATCCTGCAATAATAGCTAAAACCATCAAAGGACTCATAGCTAAAAGTGCGATTTTACTTGCTTCATGTGGATGTTCATCATGTCTTGCAGGGGTAAAAAATACCAACATTAAAAGTCTAAAGCTATAAAATGCTGTTAAAAAAGCTGCGATTAAAAGCACCAAAAAAATACCATGGTGAAAAGAAATGAAAGAATATCCTAAAATCAAATCTTTAGAGAAAAATCCTGCAAAAGGATAAATTCCTGCTAAAGCTAAAGATCCTATACACATCAAAATAGCTGTAAATTTTAAAGGTTTAAAAAGTCCACCCATTTTTTTAATGTCTAATTTATCATTCATAGCATGCATTACATTTCCAGCACCTAAAAAAAGTAAAGATTTAAAAAAAGCATGTGTAGCTAAGTGAAATAAAGCTATACCATAAGCCCCAAGTCCTGCAGCTACAAACATATATCCAAGTTGCGATAAGGTAGAATAAGCAATAATGCGTTTTAAATCCCTAGCCACCAAAGCCATAGAGGCTGCAAAAATCGCTACAAAAGCTCCAAGTAAGGCAATAATATAAGAAACCTCAGGAACTAAATCATAAAGCGTGCTCGCACGAATTACCAAATAAACCCCCGCTGTTACCATGGTTGCTGCATGGATTAATGCAGAAACAGGAGTTGGCCCTGCCATAGCATCAGCAAGCCAAGTGTGAAAAGGAAATTGTGCAGATTTTCCCATAGCCCCTATAAATAAACAAGTTGCGATTAGGATCAAAGCGTTGCGATCTAGGCTTTGTGCCATGGAAAAAACTTCATCATATTTTAAAGTTCCTGCTTGTAAATAAAGCCAAAAAATTCCTAAAAGCATACCCAAATCCGCAATACGATTCATAATAAAGGCTTCATTAGCCGCAAAAGAATAAGTATCATTTTTATACCAAAAACCTATAAGCAACCAAGAGCAAAGCCCAACGCCTTCCCAACCTACAAAAAGTCCTAAGAAATTATCGCTCATAACTAAAAAAAGCATAGAAAAGACAAAAAGTCCTAAATAAGCAAAAAATTTATTAAAACCTTCATCATGAGCCATATAAAAAATACTATAAAAATGCACACAAGTAGCTACAATACCTACAACACTCATCATAGTAAGCGAAATGGCATCTATATCAAAGCCAAAATTTACTCCAGCAAACCATTCAAACAAACTCACATTAAAAGCTTCATTGCAAAAAAGCAAATACAAAGAACAAAAAGCACTCAAAGCTATTAGAAGTGAGCAAATTATCCCTACAAATTGTTTTTTCTCACTCAAAGCAAAACAACTTGCAAACAAAAAAGCTATAAAAGGACTAAAAAGAGAAATCAAAGCCAAATTTTGCATACTAAGCCTCCACTTCTTTTAAGCTTTTTAATTCCAAAGTGCCTTTTCTTCTATACCAAAGCACACACAAAGCTACACCAACAGCTACTTCACAAGCCGCTACACCCATGATAAAAAGTGCAAAAACCTGTCCATTTAAATCATTGTGCATTTTAGAAGCTGCTACCAAAGCTAAATTAGCACTATTTAATAAAATTTCACTCGAAATAAAAAGCATAATGAGATTTTGTCTTTTTAAAATCCCTACAAGCCCTATGACAAACATTAAAATAGCTATAAAAAAATACTTTTCTATCATTGTTTTTCCTTTGCCAGCTCTTTATGAGTAAGTACTATAGCACAAACTAAAGCAATCAAAAGTAAAATGGCTATGAATTCAAAAGCCAAAAGATATTTTGAAAAAATCGCTAAAGCCAGTTGTTTATTAAAATCAAACAAAGCAGGATCATTTAAAGACAAATCCGTGCTGATATTTTGGTATTTAAAACCTATAAGCATGGCCAAAAGTAAAATCGCACTTAAAACTACCAAAGTAAAAAAACTTTTTTTAGCTTTAAGTTGTTCTTTAAATTCTTTAGAAGCATCAAAAAACATCATCGCGAAACTATAAAGTCCAAGCACAGCTCCACTATAAACAATAATTTGTATCACGCCTAAAAACTCTGCATCAAGTAAAAAATAAAATCCCGATAAAAACACCATTCCACCCGCTAAAGCCGAAAGAGAATAAAGCATATTTTTACTTAAAACCGCAATGCCAAAAAAGCCTAAAACCACTACACTAAAAAATACAAAGGCTAAATTTTCTATCATTTATTTTCTCCTTGCTCTTGTGTATTTTGATTTTCTAAGGCTCTTTCAATCATCACATCGTAATAACTTGGTGTTTTTACCACCAATAAATCAGCATCTTTTCTAAGGCTTCCTGCTCCTTCAAATTCAACTTGATTTTTAAGCTTATCAATAGGAGTTAAAAAATCTTGCTTATAGCCAAAATAAGACCTTTGCTCGGCTGCATTTTCATACTCTGTCCCATGTACTATAGCAAGTTCTGGGCAAACCTCAGCGCAAAAACCACAATAAATACAACGCCCTAAATTAATACTATAATTTCCTATTTTTTTACGCCCATTTTCATCTAAAGAAGTTTCCATTCTAATACAATTGCTAATGCAAATTTTTTCGCAAAGCCCACAACCTATACATCTTTCATTTTCGCTTTCTATAAAACGCATCAAACGATGAACAGCACGGTAACGATTGTCAAGCTTTACCTTTTCAAAAGGATATTTAATCGTAGCGCTATTATTTCTCTTAAGTAATTCTCTCATCATCACAACAAGCCCTACAAAAAGCTCTAGTTTAACGCTTCTACGCAAAGCTTGTGAAATTTTCTCCCAAGTGCTAACAGGAGTTTTTCTTTTCTCATCCACTAAATAATAATTTTTCATATCAAACTCCTATAAAAGAACTGCCAAAGCAGTGATTAAAAGGTTTAAAACCGCTAAAGGGATTAAGATCAAATAGCACATTTTCATCACTTGATCTGGACGCAATTGCGGAAAAGCAGCTCTTGCCCAAAAATACCAAAAGAAAATAAAACTTGATTTTACTATCATCATAATCCAACCAGGAATAATCCAAAAGCTATTAAAACCCCCTAAAAACAAAAGAGTTACCAAAATAGCTCCAGCTATCATAGAAGCATATTCACCTATAAAAAACATACCCCATCTTAAACCCGAATACTCCGTTCCATAACCCGCTACAATTTCAGCATCATTTTCCGTCAAACAAAGCGGAGTTCTATTGGTCTCTATAAATAAAGCAATTATAAAAAGCACAAAAGCCAAGGGCTGTTTAAAAATAAGCCAAGAAAAAAATCCATCACTTTGATAATTGTTAATATCCACCAAAGAAAAAGAACCTACAAGCATTACAATAGCAATCAAAGCCAAAGCTCCTACGCTTTCATAGGAAATAATCGCTACAAGCCCTCTTGCAGCCCCTAAAATCGACCATTTATTATTACTTGCAAGTCCACCCAAAAACACCGCATAAAAGCAAAGTCCTGAAGTGCCGATGACAAAAAGCAAAGCTACATTGATATCTGCCACTATAGGCTGAATCACCCTTCCAAATAAAGTAAATTCAGGTAGCATAGGAATAGCCGCTAAAGAAACAAAAGCACAAATAGCAGAAATCAAAGGTGCTATAGCAAAAATAAATTTTTGCGAATTTGAAGGGATTATATCTTCTTTAGTAAAAAGTTTTATCATATCAGCTACAAGTTGAATAAGCCCAAAAGGCCCTACCATATCAGGCCCTATGCGTCTTTGAAAATAAGCTAAAACTTTTCTTTCAGCATAAGTTGCAAGACCTGCTAAACTCGCAAATATTGCAATGACAATAATACATTTAATCAAAGCCTCTAAAGCAAAAAAAGCAAAATCACTCATGGTTTGTTCCTAATTTTTCTAAATTCGCCACAACAAATCTTTCATCAAAAAAGCTTAGCGTGTCAAGTTTTTCATCAAAATACGGTAAGAAAGCTCCATTTTTTATATCCTTATCCACACGCACACTAAGGCTTAATTCTTTATCTTTTATTTTAAGTTTTACAAGATCTTTATCTTTTAAATTTTTCTCTTTAGCTAAATTTTCACTTACACCTAAAAAAATCACCTCATTAATCGCACTGGCACGATTTGAAAATCTACCAAATTGATAGCTAGGATTAGCACTATAAAGCAAAATTTCATCTTCTTTTGGGTTTAAATTTTCAAAATTTGGAGAGATGAATTCTTTTTTAGCAACTTGTTTAAAACATTCTAAATTAAGCTCATATCCCCTTTTACAATCGCCTGCATTGGTATAAAAATTGTCTAAATGATCAAAATCAATCGGAGAAAAACCTTTATTTATAGGGAGTCTCTTAGTATAATTTATGGTATATTCCTCATCAAAACCTAAAGCATTAGCTAAATCATTTAAAAAATATCCCTTAAATTCTAAAGCAGCGTTAGTTGGCACCACTCTTTTATCGTAATTTAAAAAAGTTCCTTCTTGCTGATTTAAACTCGCACTAGCTAAATTTGCATGCTCTTCATAAGAAAAACTAAAATCACCTTTTTCATTATAACCTAAAGTCTTGCCTTCTTGTGTGTTTTTATCCAAATCGCAAATCATGGCCACACCTAAGGTATTGGTATGCGTAGGATTTAAAAAGACTTTAAAAGGAGTGGTATTTTGGATCAAAGCAAGTAATTTAGCAAGTTTTTTCGCATTTTTATGAAAATAAAAATCACTCCCTATAACAAGAGTAAAATTTGCTTTTTTAAGCAATAAATCTTCTAATTTATCTTCATCTATGCCTAAATTTTTAGCAAAAATAGAGCGTTGCACTTCTATGATTTTTTTCACTTTCTTAGGCACGACTTTTTTTACTTCTTTTTGAATTTCATTGCCTTCTTCATCTTTTTCTATGACTTGTTCTACAACTTCTTCGTTGATACTTTCTTCTATTTCTTTATTTTCACTAACAAAAAACTCTGCTAAATGAGTTTTGATACCTTCATCTTGGCTAAATTTTTGAAGTAAAAAATATAAAATTTGCTCTTCATCGCCACTTTTATGAATGTGTGAGATAAAATTTTTAGAATATTTTGCTATACCCATATCTTCCATAGGATGAAAATAAAGCCCTGAGCCTTTATTCATCACTAAAGCATTATTGATTTTATAGCTAAGCGTTGGAGCATCATATCTTAAAAGCATTCCAGCCACAACCAAAAAATCACTTTTTGTTATATCTTGAGTATTAGCACTATAAAACTCACCAGAATTAGCGATAAATTCTTGTAAAAATTCTTTAAATTTCAAAGCTTCTTCATTGATCAAAGAAAGATTAAATTTCTTTTTTAAATTTTGTAAAATCAAAGCTTCTTCATTGGTAATAAAACTATTAAATTTAATGTTTTTAATTTCATTTTTCTCAAAAAGCTCCACAAGTTCTTTAAAGGCTTTTTCATCTTTATCCGCCTCATTTTGCGTATCAAAAGCAAATCTTGCAGCCTTATTTAAACTCGCGAAGGCAAAATCATTACTCACACGATAAATTTTTTCTTTTTGATTGCTAATGCCACTTTGCTTAATATCATAATACATCAACTCACAATCGCTTGAATGCGGATTTGAAGCAGGGATTCTTTTAAGTTCCCAAATATTTGAAGTGTATTGAAATTTCGAACCTATCAAAGCTCCTGTTGGACACACGCTTGTACATTCTCCACAAAATGAACAATCAAGCGTATCGCCATTTGCAGGGCCTATCAAACTTTTTTGAAATTTAGTCCAAATCGCATAAGCATCTTTTCCCATGCTCTCTTTAAAGCTATTATCCACACTATCTCCGCCACGAGGAACAGTCTTTAAAGCACTTTCGCCGATTTTATCCTTACAAACTGTAATGCAGCGCTCACATACTATGCAAAGTGCGGGATCGTAATTAATCATTCCCCAATGTTTATGCGGTTTATGCGTGTCTTTAATCCAATGTTTTTGAACATTTACACGGCTTTTATGAGTGAAATTTTGCAATTCACACTCGCCTGATTTATCGCAAACCCCACATTCTAAAGGATGATTGATACAATAAGCTTGCATGATCTCATTTCTTTCATCCCAAAGATTTTGCAAATCACTTTCTACAACCATACCCTCTTTTGCTTTAGTATTGCAAGAATATACCTTTTTACCATCAGCTTCAACCATACACATACGACAAGCCAAAGTAGGACTACAGCCTGAAAGATAGCAAATCGCTGGGATAAAAATATCATTTCTTCTTGCTATATTTAAAATATATTCGCCTTCTTCAAAGGCGCAATCTATACCATTAATCTTAACTGTCATTTTGCTTCCTTTATGCGAATTGGAGTAAAATCAAAACCATTGTTTTCATAATTTAAAAAAGCTATAGTGCCTTGTAAATTTTCATCTAAACAAAGCTTGGTTTTAAGACTAAAATCTTTAGCCAAAATTTCAACTTCACTTTGATCTTTGCATTTTGCAATTTGTAAAAATTGCTTTGAACAATGTAAATTTTTATCTTGTAAATTGGCTCTAAAAAGCACTAAACCATCATAATTATCAAGTTCTTTTAGGGTGTTTAATTTTGCCTTTTTAAAATCACATTCTTCTTCATCGCTATCTAAAATCTTTAATTCATATTTTGCACTTAAGAAATTCAAAAAATATTTGATATTTTCGCTATCTTTATAAGAATGGATATTTTTATCTATAATTAAATACTTAGCCTCTTTTAAAAAAGCAAGCACTTCACCTGCTTCTTCCTCTCCAAAGCAAGATTCAGCACTTAAATATCCCTCATCTAAATCGCAAAAATGCCCTTCATCGCTTAATTTACAAAGCAAGGCTAAAACAAAACTCAAACTTGCAATTTCGCATTTGTAAAATTTAGCTTTTAAGTTTTTATCTTCCAAACAAGAAATATTAATGCTATTTACACCTATTTTTTCACATAAATTTTTGTTTTTAAGGCTTGACATATCTAAAAAACAAAGAGCATTATCATAAATCATACCCTCTCCTTTTTTATAACAATAGTCCAATCCACTTGATTAAATTTCAAAGAATTTAAAAGCTCACAGCCTTGTTCTTTTACAAAAGAAAAACTTTTTTCAACAGGAGAAAAATCGCCGATTTCAAAAAGCACCACTAAAACCTCGCCTTGTTTTGCTTCTTTTATGATTTGTGCTAAATCTTCAAAAAGCTCTTTGCTTTTTCTTAAATCTACTCTTCTCATCGATCTATCTCACCTAAAACTATATTTACATTACCCATAATGGCTACAACATCAGCTAAATAAGTACCTACAAGCATTTCTTCAAAAAACGCACAATGCCAATAACTAGGCGTTCTAGCCTTTAAACGATAAGGTCTTCCTGTACCATCGCTATGGATAAAAAAGCCAAGCTCACCTTTTGGACTTTCAGTAGGCACATAAACTTCGCCTTTAGGAGGTTTTAAACCTTGAGTAATTAAAACAAAATGCTGCATTAAGGAATAATTCTGCGTTAAAATTTGTTCCTTTGAAGCACTTACATACTCAGGATGCGTAGCTAAAATTTCAGGCGGAGTATCTTTATAAAGCATGGCGCATTGTCTAAGGATTTTCAAACTTTCACGAAATTCTTGCATATAAACTTTATATCTTGCATAAGAATCCCCTTGCGTAGCATAAGGCACACCAAATTCGACTTCATTATAAAGCAAATAAGGCTCTTCTTTGCGTATATCGTATTTTATACCGCTTCCTCTTAACATCACACCCGTACAACCCCAATTTAAGGCTTGTTCTTTGGTAACCACACCTACATTTTCAGTTCTTAAACGCCAAATTCTATTATCATCTAAAAGATCTTCATAATCTTTTAAATCATTTGGAAATTTATCGCAAAATGCAAGCATTTCTTCTAAATAACCCTCAGGTAAATCAAGCATAACCCCGCCTATTCTCATAGAAGAATGCGTAAGCCTTGCACCGCAATACTTTTCTATCAAATCCAAAACATATTCACGTTCTCTAAAGCAGTATAAAAACACACTCATCGCACCAATATCAAGCGCATGAGTGGCAAGCCAAAGTAAATGTGATGCAATGCGGTTTAATTCTAAAAGTATCATGCGTATCACTGCTGCACGGCGTGGAATCTCTAAACCACAAAGCTTTTCAACCGCTGCACAATAAGCATAATTATTCGCTGAAGCGGCGATATAATCCATTCTATCAGTAGTAGGAATAAATTCTTGATAAATCATATTTTCAGCCATTTTTTCCATACCACGATGCATATAACCTATACAAGGACGCGCTTTTACAACTTGCTCTCCATCAAGTTCTAAAATAAGACGTAAATTTCCATGTGCTGAAGGGTGTTGAGGGCCTAAATTGATAATCATTTTTGAGTCTTCTTGCTCAAAAGCTATATTTTCATAATAAGGTTTTAACTTGCTAGGAATTTGCATTTTAACGCCTTTTCTCTAAAATTTTTGCTTCATCACGTTTTACTTTTTTTACAAAAGCTACGCCTTCATCTTCTTGATATTCTTGTTTAAAGGAAACTTCCTTCTTTTGACCACCTTTTGGCACTTCATGATAAAGTCTTGCAAAATTTAGCGTATCTTTATCATCAACAAAACCAGGATCTCTTTGTTCTTCGCCCACTACTTCACGATATTCTTTGCCAAAAATTTTATCAATCTCATACCATCTTGCAAACTCATCGCCCTTTAAAGGATAAGTTTTTAAAAGCGGATGCCCAAACCAATCATCAGGCATTAAAATGCGTTTTAAATTGGGATGATTTATGATGAAAATTCCAAACATGTCATAAATTTCTCTCTCACTCCAATTTGCTCCTTTAAAAATATGAGCCACGCTTTGTAAACGCTCTTTTACACCTACAAAAGTTTTTATTCTCACTCTTAATTTTTTTTCTAAATTTAAAAGCTGATAAAACACTTCAAAACCATTTTTATCTGCTATAAAATCAATAGCACTTGCCTCTGTAAAACTTAAATACCCTAAAGTTTTAAGCATTTGCAAGGTTTTAATATTGTCTTCTTTTTTAATTTCTATTACCCAAAAATCAAGCTCTACAAAGGAATTTAAAATTTCTACTTGAGTTTTTAAAACTTCAAAATCATCTTTAAAAACACTTTCATTAACATCAGATTTTACAGTGTGTGGCGCGTGATAAAATCTATCTTTGTAATAATTTTGAGTTTGAGCATTTTTTTTATCGCTATACTTTCTCATTATACCAACCTTTTAGGTGCGATTTTACGACTTGCTTTTTCTTTGCGAATCTTTTTTTGCAAAATCATCAAAGCAAACTGAAAACTTTCTGGACGTGGAGCACAGCCTGGCACATAAATATCTACAGGTATAATTCTATCCACTCCTTGAACCGTAGAATAAGTATTAAACATACCGCCTGTATTGGCACAACTTCCCATAGAAATCACCCATTTAGGATCAGGCATTTGATCGTAAAGTCTTCTTGTAAATTCAGCATGCTTTTTACATAAAGTTCCTGCGATAATCATCACTTCACTATGGCGTGGTGAAGCTCTAAAAATCGTTCCAAATCTATCAAAATCATATCTTGAACCCCCAGCCGCCATCATCTCAATCGCACAACAGGCAAGTCCATAAGATAAAGCCCATAAAGAATTACTCCTGCCCCATTGAACTAGTTTATCAACACTAGTTAAAACTACGGGCAAACCACTTGCATAATTTACTTGATGCTCTGCCATGCAAACGCTCCTTTTTTATAAGCATATAAAAATCCAACTCCTAAAAGTACGATAAAAACAAAAACTTCTAAAAGCCCAAACCAACCTAAATCTTTAAAAATCAAAGCCCAAGGAAATAAAAACACAACTTCTATATCCAAAAGTATGAAGATTAAGGCGATGATGAAAAATTGAGAGTTAATCTTGTTAGCTTGTTTAACAGGAATAGGACCACATTCATAAATTCCAAGTCCTAATTTTTTGCGATTTTTTGTGGCAAAATTATTACCAATTTTTGAAGCTAAAAAAACCAGTCCAAAAAAAATAACACTAGCAAGTACTAGCATTAAAAAAATACCAAAATAAGGATGCGAAGCATCTATATGAGACATTTATTCTCCTTTTTTAAAGCACTTTAATCACTCCACAACAAAAATTAAATTTACACTTTTCTTTATTTTACTCTAAACTTTCTATATTGAAACTTATATTAAAAAATATTTTTTAAAGTTTTAATTTTTTATGATTAAATTTATAAAAAAGATCACTTTGATGGGTTATAAATATATAAGAAATATTATTTTTTTGCTGATAGTAATATAAAAAAGTTAAAATTTCTTTAGAAGTTTTAATATCAAGCGCTGAAGTAATTTCATCTAAAATCAACAATTTAGGATTTAAAACCAAAGCACGGATAAGACCTACGCGTGTGGCTTCTCCTCCGCTTAACTCATAGGGTTTTTGTTCTAAAATTTGTTTTTTTAGACTAAAAAAATCAAAAAATTCTAAAATCAAATCATCATTCTTTTGTAAATTAAAATTTTCCAAACCATCTTGTATAAGATTTTTGATTTTTTTATAAGGGTTTAAAGCCATTTTTTGATCTTGAAAGCAATACTGAATTTGCTTTCTTAAAAGTCTCTGTTTGTTTTTATCAAGCTTGTGTAAGTTAAGATTTTCATACCATACCTCACCCTCGCTTGGATCTTCTAAAAAACAAAGAATTCTAGCTAATGTACTTTTACCTGCACCACTTTTACCTAAAATTATTAAATTGTCATTTTTATTTAAAGAAAAATTGATATTATCAAAAATAATATGTCTTTCTTTTTTTAAATACCAATGCTTTTTAAGCTCATAAAACTTACTTAAATTACAAACTTTAAGCATTATAATACCTTAAAAACTCATCTAAGCTATATAAATTTGAACTATTTTTTTCTAGCATAAGAATTTCATCTGCTAAAGAATTTACCAAATTTAAATCATGAGTGATACAAACTAAGGCTGTGTTATTTTTTAATTCTTCTAAAATCGATATAATCTTAGAAGCGTTTTCTTTATCCAAAGAAGCTGTGGTTTCATCACAAATTAAAATTTGGGGTTGATTTAATAATGCCAAAGCTAGACTCACCCTTCTTGCCATACCCAAACTTAATTCATTAGCATAAGAATGCCACAAACGATCAAGATTTTCAAATCCTAATTTTTGAAAATAAGAAAAAGCGTAATCTTTTCTTTCTTTTTGTTTTAATTTTGTATGAGTTTTTAAAACAAGATGACATAAATTTCCAATATCCAAATAAGGATAAAGACTAAGCTCTGCATCTTGCAAAACAAGTGCCACCTTAGAACGAAAATCTCTAAGCTCTTCTTTGTTAAAATTAAAAATACAAGAATTATGAAAACTTAATTCATCAAAACTTATTGTGAAATTAGAATCTAAAAGTCTTACCAAAGCTTTTCCTAGCAAACTTTTACCCATTCCACTTTGTCCTAGTATCATTAAAGTTTTGCCTGTTTTTATATCTAAATTAATATCCTTAAGCAATAAATTATTCTTCAAACTGATATTTAAATTTCTTACCTTCAAGATCTTATACCCCAAATTTTTTGTAAAAAATTACCCAACCATAAAAGAGGTAAAAACAACAAAAGCAAGCTTAAAAGTGGAAAAAGTATCATCCACCAAGCACCTATAAAAACTGCTTTTGAAGACTCACTCAAAAGAGTACCTAAAGTTGGAATTTCAAATCCTAAGCCCAGTCCAAAAAAACTCAAAGTAGCTTCTGTGGCTATAGCATGAACAATATTAAATATAAAAAGTGTAAAAATCAGTGTTTTTAAAGCAGGTATTAAATCTTTAAAAAAAGCTCTAAATTTAGTTCTTCCAAGCACTATATTTGCTTTGTAAAAATCTAAATTTTCAAGTCTTTTTAATTCACTTTCTATAATTCTTGCTATGAAACACCAATGAATTAATGCGATTAAAAAAATCATCAAAAACACATCAGAAGTTATCATACTTTGAAAAAACATCATAAGTAAAAAAGCAGGCAAGGCTAAAAAAAACTCTAAAATACGCATCCAAAAAATATAAAAAAAACATCGTGCTAAAAACAAATAACACAAAGCAAAGATAATAGACAATAAAGATCCACCAACACCTATGATCAAAGAATTTCTCAAAGCAAAAAGCAAACGAGAAAACAAATCCCTGCCTAAAAAATCAGTCCCTAAAATATAAGTAAAATTAGGAGCTTGATGCAAATTTTCTAAATGAGTGCTTAAAATATCAAAAGGAGCCAAAAAAGGTGCAAACAAGGCACATAAAAATAAAAAAATTAAAGGCACAAGTATGATAAGAAATTTAAACAAAATCAAGCCTTCTTAATCTAGGATTTAAAATCCTAGCTACAATATCACTTAAAAATGTAAAAAATGCTGCAAGTAAAACACTAAAAAATATAAGTGCAAGTACAACAGGATAATCTTTAAAAATAATACTTTTAAAAAGTAAAGACCCAAGCCCCTCGTAAGCAAAGACACTTTCTACCACATAAGTTCCCATCATAAAACTTAAAGCACTTCCCCCAAAATAAGCTACAATAGGACTTAAAGAATATTTCAAAACTAAAAAATAAATATCTTTCTCCCTTAAAGCTCTAGCGTATAAATTTTGAATAAAAATTTGAGAAAAACTTTCATTGATAAAATTTCTAGCAATCCTTAAAAATAACGCCAAATGTGATAAAACGAGCACCAAAACAGGTAAAATCAAATGCTCTAAACGATTTAAAAAATCATCTTCAAAGCCTATATCACTACTTCCCATAACAGGCAAAATTTTCCAAAAAATTCCAAAAATTAAAACAAACAATAAAGCCAAAACAAAAGGAGGTAAAGCAAAAAAATTAAAAGCTAAAAAAGTGATGATTTTATCTATAAAACTTTCTTTATAGTAATATCCTAAAAGTGCCAAAAAAACACTGAGTAAAAATAAAAGCATTAAGGCACTAAAACCCAAAATAAAAGTATTAAAAATTCTTTCTTTTATAAGCTTTAAAACACTTTCTCCACTTAAAAAAGAAACTCCTAAATCTCCTTTTAAAGCCTTAAAAAGCCAAATTTTATACTGCTCTAGCAAAGACTTATCAAGCCCTAAATTTTGTTCTATTCTTTGAACAAATTCTTTACTTTGTGAATTAACTCCATTAGCATAAGCTATACTGCCTTTACTAAAATGAAGTAAAACAAAACATAAAAAAGTGCTAAAAAATGCTACGACAAGACTAAAAACTAAGCGTTTTAGCACTATTTACTCCACTCATAAACATTCCAAGTAAAACCCACTCCATGATGACCTAAAGTCCTTGCTTTGATACCTTTTAAATCTTTATTATAAACTAAAGCAAAATCAAGATAGGCTAAAAAGATAAAAGGAGGATTTTCATACAAAGCATCTATAAAATCTTTATAATATTTTTTTCTCTCTTCCAAATTTGAAGTATTTCTTGCTTGTTGCAAGGCTATATCCACTTTTTTATCATGATAATGTCCAAAATTCCAACCCTCATCATTTAAAGCACTATCTTGCGAACTTTCAAATACCCTAAAAGTGTGAAAATCAGGATCTAAAGGACTTCCCCAGCCTATTAAAAAGCTATCTACTTTAGAATAATCAAAACTTCCAGCAGGTTTAGCCACCACCTTGCTTACAACTCCTATTTTTTTAAATTCGCTTTGCAAAATTCCAGCCAAACTTACCCTTAAAGGATCATTACTCATCGCCCAAATTTCAAATTCTAAAATTTTCCCATCTTTTTCAAAATTTCCATCTTTATTTTTCTTAAAACCTGCACTTACAAGTAAATCCTCGGCTTTTTTAGGATCATATTTGTAAATTTTAAAATTCTTAGGATTTGCCCAAGAACGCTCTAAAGGATGATTGGCTACAAAAGCATAATCATGCAAAAGATTTTTTACTATACTTTCTTTATCAACTGCGTAATTTAAAGCTTGTCTTACTTTTAAATCTTTTAAAAATTCATTATCAAAATTAAACATTAAAGCCCGATAATCAGCCGATTTTTCACGTAAAATTCCAAAATTTTCATCATTTTTAAAAATATTTAGCAAAGAAACATCGATTAAAGCTGTGTCTATCTTGCCATTTTTAAGCTCAGCACTAGCTATAGAAGGATCAAAAATGTGTTTTATAATAAGTCTTGGAGTTTTTACCTTATCAAGATAAAAATGTTCATTAGCTTTAAATTCAACATATTCACCTTTTTTCCATTTTACAAATTTATAAGGACCTGTACCTATAGGATTTTGATTAAAAGAGCTTGTGTTTAAATTCTCATTTTCAAGCAAATGCTTAGGAAGCATTCCTATGCTTAAAGCATCTAAAAATGCAGGATAAGGTTTAAAAAGTGTGATTTTTACATGAGAAGGATTTAAAATTTCCACACTTTTAATGTCTTCAAAATTGACATAAACAGAAGAATTGTTTTTAGGATTTTTAAAGGTTTCTATACTAAATTTCACATCATCAGCACTAAATTTGACTCCATCATGCCATAAAACATCGTCTCTTAAAAAAATATCATAAATAAGCCCATCTTTACTAACATCCCAAGACTTAGCCAAATCAGGTTTTAAACTCATATTTTCATCAAAACGCGTAAGCCCTGAAAATACAAGATTAATCACTGCATCATGATCCTCACTATAAGCAGGATTTATCCTTGTGATTTCATTTTCAACTGCTATAATAAGCATATCTTTTTGGGTTTTTGCTTCTAAATTTATAAACAATAACAATACAAAAATTAAAAATCTCAACATAAATAAACCTTTTCATTTAATAATTTGTAAAATTATAAAACAAAAAAACTCAACTCGCAAGCCTATACGGGGGATAAAATTATATTTTAGTTATAAATTTCTATTTAAATACTATTTTAATAAATTTCTATCACTATATTATTCAAATTTTTATTTTTTGAAGTTAAATTCATAAACGAAAAATCCATTATAAAGCCTATATTTAGGAGTTTTAAAGTCTTAATTTTAATTGAATAAAATTATTATTTGTATTATAATCGCAATAATTTTTATCACATAAATGTAAGGAGATAACATGGAACAAAATCGTAGAGATTTTTTAAAATGGAGTTCTTTGTTTGGCGGCTTAACCTTAAGCCCTATAAATCTAAGTGCAAATTTATTAAAAACTCCACCATTGATCAGCAAATGGGGCTGGATGTAATGTAAATTGTGGAACAAAATGTCCCGTAAAAGTACATTCTCAAGATGGAATTATTAAATAATCAGTACTGATAATGAAGGTGATGATAGCTTTGATAATCGTCAAGCAAGAGCCTGTATTAGAGGGCGTAGTTCAAGATATAAAGTTTACAACGCAAATCGCCTAAAAAGATCTTTAAAAAGAGTGGGAAAAAGGGGTGAAGGTAAATTTTTATGCCTATTTCTTGGAAACAAGCTTTTGATGAAATTTCTGCCAAAATGCAAGAAATTAAAGAAAAATACGGCAATGAAGCCTTTTATATAAATTATGCAACAAGAACAATAATCAATCGCTGTACACAAGGTCCATGGGCTAGACTTTTAAATCTTTATGGTGATTATTTAAATTATCATAATTCTTATTCTACGGCTCAAATTTCAAATGCTATGAATTTTTCTATGGAGGATCTCCTACTAGCGATATATACACTTTACGCTCTGCAAAATTAGCTATATTTTTTGGAGCAAATCATGTTGAAACTAGAATGGGAGGTGGTGGAGTAGGCTATGCTTATCAAAAAGCCTTTAACACCAGGAACCGATGCAGCTTTGATTATGTGATGATAAAAAGATTTACTTGATAGAACTTTTCTTGATAAATACACCATAAGCTTTAGCGAAAATACTCTGCCACAAGATACAACCAAAACTCAAGCTATGAAAGCTATGTTTTAGGACTAAACGATGGAGTAGAAAAAACTCCTGATTGGGCTAGCAAGATTACAAAAATTCCGGCACGCCGCATAGTTCAACTTGCAAGAGAAATTGCCACCATAAAGCCTTGTTTTTTATTCACAGATGCCATTTATCGCGGAAAAGAAATGGCAGATATTAGCGATGGAGTACGTGGCACAACACAATTAAAACAAAACATCAAATTTATTTTCAATACAGCAGGAAATTGTCTTACAAATCAGCACAGCACTATTAAATAAGTGCATGATATTTTAAACGATGAGAATTTGTGTGAGTATATAGTAGAGATATTAATGTAACTAGAACTCCGTCAAATAACTGCGCAGATTATATCTTACCTGATGCAACTATGCTAGAGCAAGAAGATTTTATAAGACCTAGTGCAGAATATTATAGCAATAAGCCTTATATTATTTATTGTCAAAAAGCTATCGAGCCAGTTGGTGAAAAGTAAAACCTATTTATGAAATGTGTCTTGAACTTGCTAAAGACTTGGCATAGAAAAAGAATTTAGCGAAGGAAGAACGCAAAAAGATTGGCTAAAATACCTTTATGAAGAAAGTATGAAAAAAAATCCACTTTTGCCTAGTTTTGAAGAAATGTGCGAAAAAGGACTTGTAAAATTTGAGCCTGTAAAACCTGTAGTCGCATTACAAAGTTTTATAAAAGATCCCATCAATAATCCTTTAAAAACTCCTAGCGGAAAGATAGAAATTTATAGCACAAAACTCGCACAAATGCAAAAAACTTGGAAATTAAAAGAAGGACAACAAATAATGCCTATTCCTGTTTTTGAAAGCCAAAGAGAAGGGATTTTGGGTCCATTAAAACAAAAGTATCCTTTGCAATTTTTTGGCTATTACTACAAAGGCAGAACGCATTCTAACTTTTGGGAAATTCCACAAATTAGAGAAGCTAATCCACAAAAAATTTGGATAAATACTATAGATGCAGAGTAAAGAAGTATCAAAACAGGCGATGTGGTGCAAGCAAGAAATGACTTAGGAATCATACCAGGTTGTGCAGTAACCCCGCAAGATGCATGGGTAAAATATGAAAATGGCATCGATGTGGGAACTTGTGTGAATTCTTTGGCAAGTATAGTGCCATGCTATTTCTAAAGGAAATGGACAACATTCTATTTTAGTTGAAATTGCAAAAGTTTAAGGAGAAAAAGATAAAATTAGAAGAAAATTCACAATTTGGTTTTATGCTAGATCAAAGCAAATGCGTAGGCTGTAGGACTTGCTCACTTTCTTGCAAGGATTATAAAAATATGCCTGTGGGTTAATTTTCGCCGTGTATTTGAGACTGAAGCGGGAAATTGGACAGCTAAAAAAGATGGAAGTTTTGAGCAAAATGTTTTTGCTTACTACACTTCTATTTCTTGTAATCATTGCTCTAATCCATCTTGTCTTAAAGCTTGTCCAACCGGTGCAACAACGAAAATAAATGGGGCATAGTAGCAATCGATGATAGTATGTGTATAGGCTGCAAAGCTTGTGCTATAGCATTTCATTATGGCGCACCTCAATTTAACCATGAAAGTGGTCATATGAGCAAATGCGATGGGTGTTATGAGAGATTAAAAGAAGGTAAAAATCCAAAGGAATTTGCAATGGTGGTTGCTTTTATCCCTTCATTTTTTCATTTAAATGATATTACACACATTTTTAATGTATTAAATAGAATGGGTGTTTTTTATGCAAACAATGAGTGGCATATAGGCTGGATGAATAATGAAATTTTATTTGTATCTCTTGTATGTGCTTTGGGCTTTTTGCTTTATCTAAAAACTTCAAATTGGGTGTTTTATCTTACGCTAATATGTGGAATTTTAGGACTTTTCTTTATGAGTGGAGCTTATGACTCCATGCAAGAAAGTGTGCCTACTTGGGATTTTAAGATCACTTTGCTTTATTTTTTCGCTAGTACTATATTTTTAGGTGCTATTGTTTATTATTGTTTTTTTTGAAAATAGCGAACATGAAAAAAATGTCGTTTTTTACAGGACTTATGGGCATAGGGCTTTAAGCACTGCTATAGTTTTGCAAACCCTACATGTAGGACAAACTTGGATTATGGGGCTTGTAAACCCTTTTGAACTTTTAGGTGGAGCCTATGATTGGTTTATACCGCTTTCTTTTGCATTCTTAGGACTTGGGATTTTTACTTGGTATTTGCATAATTATTTACATGAAAAATTTAAAAGTAAATTTTTTGCTTATTTTTCCCTACTTTGCACATTTTTAGGGGTATTTACCACCAGAATGCTATTTTATGGACTTATAAATACTAGGACATTCTTAATGCAAAAATTGGCAATAGACATATTTATCAATTTTTTGCAAAATCCACCTAATCATTTTTTGCTAGAAAAACTTAAAAAATAAAAATTCTGGCAAAATTGGTTTTTAAAAAATAATAGCAAATTACAATGCACCGCTTTAAAGCTTTTATCATCTTCAAACGAAGATGATAAATTAATAGCAAGTGATTTTACATCTTTGTTTTTAAGCGATGTTGATTATGTAAAAGCACCGCCTTTTGCTTCTTTTTATCTTGATGAAAATAAAGAAATTTATTCAGATAATTCTGATAAAGTTAAGCAAATTTTTGCGCAAAATAACTTTTTTTCTTTTTTTAATGAAGAACCTGCAGATAGCTTGATAAATGAATTATTATTTATTAGTTTTTTAATCAAAAAACAAGATGATATAACTTTGCAAAAATTCTTAAAAGAAGAATTTTTTACTTGGTTTAACATGTGGAGTTTTGATGTTATCAATAAAGCTAAAACACATTTTTATAAAGCATTAGCAATGTTAATGCAAGACTTTTTCAATCAACTAAATACAAAATTTTAACACAAGTCAATTTTTTTCTCCTTTTTAAGATATAAAATATCTCTTTTACAATAAAAAGGAGAAATTATGACAAAAGAACAAATTCAAATTATCAAAGATTGTGTGCCTATTTTGCAAAAAAATGGAGAGGATTTAACCAAGGAGTTTTATAAAATAATGTTTAATGATTATCCTGAGGTAAAACCTATGTTTAATATGGAAAAACAAATTTCAGGAGAACAACCAAAAGCTTTAGCGATGGCGATTTTAATGGCAGCCAAAAATATAGAAAATTTGGAAAATATGAGAAGCTTTGTTGATAAAGTTGCCATAACTCATGTTAATTTAGGGGTTAAAGAAGAGCATTATCCTATAGTTGGAGCTTGCCTTTTAAAGGCTATTAAAAATCTTTTAAATCCTGATGAAGCCACTCTTAAAGCTTGGGAAGTTGCTTATGGAAAAATTGCTGAATTTTATATCGATATAGAAAAAAAGCTCTATGATAAATAATATAAGCCCATTTTGGGCTTTAATCAAATTTTTCTACTAAATTTTTAGCTAATTCCTTTATATTCTCACCCTTTAATTCGCTGATTTCACCATTTTGAGCCAAGAAAATTCTATCAGCACTATCAAAATATGCATCATCATGTGTGATAGCAAAGATTGTTTTACCTTGCTCTTTTAACAAAGGTAAAAGTTTTTTATAAAAAAATCTTCTAAAAACAGGATCTTGATCAGCCGCCCATTCATCAAGCACTAAAATATCCCTTTCTTCAAGCAAGGCTATAAGCATAGCTAAACGCTTTTTTTGCCCTGTAGAAAGTTTGGTTAAGGTCAGTTCATTATCTTTGACACTTGTTTTATCTTTAAGTTCTAAAAACTCCAACCAAAAAGCAATTTTTTCTTCGCTTGCAAAATTTTCTTTATTTAAGGTTTTAGTAAAAAGATGAAAATCGCTAAAAACAGCAGAAATAAGAGATCTATACTCATCTAACTTTTTATCATCTATAAGCGTATCATCAACATAAATTCCGCCTTTGCTTGGCTTAAAAAGTCCTGTCAAAAGCATACAAAAAGTGGATTTACCACTTCCATTTTTACCTATTAAAAATACCAATTCACCTTTTTTAAGTTCTATATTTACAGGATTTAAGTGAAAATTTTCTTCATAAGCAAATTGAGTATTTCTAAAAGAAATTTTTTTCCATTCGCTAATATAATGTGTTTTTTTAAAACCTTCTATATAATCATCTAATTCCAATTTTGCGATCTTATCCAAAGCGATTTTTGCCAAAAGCAAAGTAGGAAAAGATCCTATCATAGATACTAAAGGGGTTCGTAAAAACAAAATAGAAAGAGCTATAGTTGTAGCATCTGCAACACTTGCCCATTCAAATTTTAAAGCTAAGTAAAACTCTACGCCCACTAAAGCCAAAAGAGTTACATTTGTCCAGTTGTTTGAGAGATTGTTAAAAAGATTGCCTAAAGTACTATTTTTCTTTTTCAATCTTGCATTATTTTCAAATTCATCTTCATAATAAAGCTTGGCTCTATCACGATTGATCAAAAGTTCTTTATGTCCATCTAGTATATTTTGGTAATTATTTTGCAAAGCATCGTCATTTTCCCTTGCCTTTCGAAAATACTGATATACTTTCATCATCAAAAAATTATTAGTAATAAAAATAACCATAATCCATACCACACACAAAGCAAAAATTTGTGGTGAAAGATAACATAAATAAACACTAGTGCATAAAATCAATATACTTGATTGTAAAAAATCAGGCAATCTTAAAAGCCCAAAAGATATATTTCTCACATCACTTCCCAAAGAAGCTAAAATTCTAGCCTTACCTACTTTAGCCACTCTTAACAAAGGGGTGTCTAAGATCTGCTTTACTACGCGCCTTTGCATTTTAAAAATAAAATTTTGTCCAAAAATACTAAGTCCAAGTTCAACTATGGTAGAACTTATAAAAAATATCAAAAGCAAAACAATAAAATAAAAAATAGGAATGTTTTGTGCATTTTTAAGCAAATAATCATTGATAAAAACAAGAGTTAAAACTCCAACAGCACTTGTAATAAAAGAAAAAAGCAAAAAAGAAATCAACTTTAATTTATTTTGCTTAAGTAATTCGATAATAAAAGGCATTTATAAACTCCAAAATATAATTTTAATTATAACATTTTAAGAGTGATTATCAAAATTTTATTTTATCTTTTACTATAAAAACAGCACAAATAGCCAATAACGCTAAAAAATCATATATATACTCATACCATATAAAAATGGATTTTCATTTTTACTCGCGAGTGTATTAAGCCAAAAAACGAGTTGCGGAGTAATACCGCCTGAAATTGCATAAGCAATATTATAAGAAAAAGAAATTTCTGAAAATCTTATTTTAGCTCTAAAAACTTCACTCATTAAAATAGGTGCAAACACATTAATCCCACCTAAAAAACAAACAATCGAATACAAAATACACACCAAAACCAAATTTTTAAGTTCATATAAAGCATAAAAATATAAAAAAGAAAAAAATACAAAAGTTAAAGAAAAGAAAATGCAAATTTTAAATAAACCAAATTTATCTACAAGATAACCCATGAAAGCCCCGCCTAAAGCTATTCCCAAAATTCCTAATATCTGCAAATAACTTCCTTCAACCCCACTTAAATTTAAAATACTAGGCATAAATTTAGGCATCAATAAAACAAGCACAATAACACAACCTGTTAAAACCCAAGTCATCATCATTGATGAAAATAAATTTTTTACAATATCCTTTTCTTTAAATAAATCTTTAAGTGGAAAAGAACTAAGCGATGATTCTTTTTTCATTTGTTTAAAAACAGGAGTTTCTTGCAAAAATCTACGCAAATAAATAGAAATAATCCCAAAAATTCCACCTACAAAAAAAGCAATACGCCATGCATAAGCAGCAATTTCTTCTATACTAAAAAAAGCATTAATGATTAAAATACTATACTTCCTAACAAAATTCCTAAAGCCATAGCTGAATTTAAACAGCTTAAAAAGAAAGCTTTTTGTTTTTCTTGACAATGTTCTCTTACAAAAACCCAAGCTCCAGGCAATTCTCCACCTATAGCTATGCCTTGAAAAATTCTTATAAGTATCAATAAAACAGGAGCTAAAAACCCAAGAGTTTCATAACCTGGAATAAAAGCTAAGACAAAGGTAGGAAGAACCATTAGTAAAATACTTAGCATAAACATATTTTTACGCCCAAATTTATCTCCAAAATGTGCCATAACTATACCACCTAAAGGACGTGCTAAATATCCAGCTGCAAATGCTCCATAAGTATTTAATAAAGCCCAAAATTCACTCATATCTTTAGGGAAAATACATTAGCTATATATTCAGCAAAAAAGACAAAAATAATAAAATCATAAAATTCTAAAGTTCCTCCTAGTGAAGAAAGTCCTAAGATCTTAATTTCCTTTGTTCCAAATTTTGATTTTCTCATTGATTAATTACCTTAAATTTTAAAAACATTGTTTTTATTATACTATAATCATTTCCAAAATATTATCTAAAAAATTTAAGGATAAATATGTTTAATTTTATAACCACCCTTTTTAAAAACCAATCTTTATTTTTTAGAAGAAAAAACCACAAGCAAAAGTTCAAATCAAACCCATATAATCTCGCTTAAACAATCTGATGATGAATTTTTAAATTTATTATTTTCTTTTTTAGTGCCACAAAACAATGAAGATAAGAATTTTATAGAAAAAACTCGCACAAAAATCAAAAGAAATGAGCATAATATTGCTCTGATAAAAAATCCAAATTTTAATGCTTTAATAGACACAGGGTTTTTAGATACTATTGATACATTAAAAGAAAAATTGCATATCCACAAAACCGATTTAAAGATATCACTCATATTATCTTAACACACGCACATCCTGATCATATAGGAGCTTTAATGAGCGAAGAAAATCTTTTTCCAAAAGCTCAAATTTTAATCGATAAAAAAGAATATGATTTTTGGATCAAAAGCGATAGACAAGAAATTAAAAACACCTTGCTTAAACTTAAAAATATAGAATTTATTAACCACTCTAAAGATTTGATCTTTCAAAATTCAGGCATTAAAGCCATACCTGCTTACGGGCATACCCCAGGTCAAAATGTTATCATAATTGATGATAAAATAGTCTTTTGGGAGATTTACTTCATCTTTATGATATACAAATCCCAAAACCTAAAATCGCTATAAAAATTTGATATAGATCAAAATGAGGCTATACAAACAAGGGAAAAACTACTTAAAGAATTTAAAGAAAGAAAACTCAAAGTTATAGGGACTCATGCATCTTTTATTGAACCTGAATTTTTAGATTAATTACTTAAAAATTACTAAAAATTAAGTAAAAATTTTAATAATTTTTGCTAAAATTATAGCCTTTTTATTTCATGAAAGGAGAAAATTTTGGCAAAAGATGATGTAATTGAAATTGATGGCACCGTACTTGAAGCATTGCCTAATGCAAATTTCAAGGTTGAACTTGACAACAAACATGTAATTTTATGTCATATTGCAGGAAAAATGCGTATGCATTATATAAGAATAATGCCAGGTGATAAAGTAAAAGTAGAACTTACACCTTATAGCCTTGATAAAGGGCGTATAACTTTTAGATATAAATAATCTAAGTTATTTAAAAGCTAATTTTAGATAAAATTAGAGTTTTTGCGACAAATTACATCGAACTATATGAAGAAGTATTTTTAAAATCCACCACTTATTTTGAAAATAGTTGGTTATTCATAAAACCTGATGTAGTCGTAAATCAAGTGGAATTCATTCAAGGAGACGCTCATGAAAGTGAGACCATCGGTTAAAAAGATGTGCGACAAGTGCAAAGTAGTTCGCCGTAAAGGCGTGGTTCGCATTATTTGCGAAAATCCAAAACATAAACAAAGACAAGGATAAACATGGCTCGTATTGCAGGTGTGGATTTACCAAAGAAAAAAAGAATTGAGTATGGACTAACCTATATTTATGGTATAGGGCTTTTCACTTCAAGAAAAATTCTAGATAAAGTAGGAATTTCTTATGATAAAAGAGTTCATGAGTTAAGTGAAGATGAAGCAGCAGCTATCCGTAAAGAAATTCAAGAAAACTATATGGTTGAAGGGGACTTGAGAAAACAAGTTGCTATGGATATTAAAGCACTTATGGATTTAGGAAGCTTTAGAGGCTTAAGACACAGAAAAGGCTTACCAGTTCGCGGACAAAAAACAAAAACAAACGCAAGAACTAGAAAAGGTAAGAGAAAAACTGTTGGTGCAAAATCATAAGGATAAATCATGGCAAAAAGAAAAATCGTAAAGAAAAAAGTAGTTAAAAAAAATATAGCAAAAGGTATTGTTTATATCAGTGCGACTTTTAACAATACTATGGTTACAGTAACTGATGAAATGGGAAATGCTATCGCTTGGAGTAGTGCAGGTGGTTTAGGATTTAAAGGTTCTAAAAAATCAACTCCTTATGCAGCACAACAAGCAGTAGAAGACGCTTTAAATAAAGCAAAAGAACACGGAATTAAAGAAGTAGGCATTAAAGTACAAGGACCAGGAAGCGGTAGAGAAACTGCTGTTAAGAGTGTAGGTGCTATGGAAGGAATTAAAGTAACTTTCTTAAAAGATATCACTCCATTAGCTCACAATGGTTGCAGACCGCCTAAGCGTCGTCGTGTCTAAGATATTAAGAAAAATTTAGGAGAATATTATGGCAAGATATAGAGGACCAGTAGAAAAATTAGAAAGACGCTTTGGTGTTAGCTTAGCATTAAAAGGGGAAAGAAGACTAGCTGGCAAAAGTGCACTAGATAAACGCCCTTATGCACCAGGACAACACGGAGCAAGAAAAGGTAAAATTAGTGAGTATGGACTTCAATTAAGAGAAAAACAAAAAGCTAAATTTATGTATGGAGTAAGTGAAAAGCAATTCCGTCGTTTATTTGCTGAAGCAGCAAGAAGAGAAGGAAATACAGGGGTATTACTTATCCAACTTTTAGAACAAAGATTAGACAATGTAGTATATAGAATGGGTTTTGCTACAACACGTCGTTTTGCAAGACAACTTGTAACACATGGACATGTTTTAGTAAATGGTAAAAGAGTGGATATTCCTAGCTTTAGAGTAGAAGCAGGTGCTAAAATCGAAATCATCGAAAAAAGCAAAAACAATCCTCAAATTACAAGAGCTATCGAACTTACAGCACAAACTGGAATCGTTGCTTGGGTTGATGTTGAAAAAGATAAGAGATTTGGAATTTTCACAAGAAAACCTGAGAGAGAAGAAGTTGTCATTCCGGTTGAGGAAAGATTTATCGTTGAGCTTTACTCTAAGTAATAGGGGCTAAATATGAGAAACATTACAACATCTGCTTATACGCCAACAGAATTTACAATAGAAAACATTAGTGATACTGTGGCTAAAATCAGTGCTTGGCCTTTTGAGATCGGCTATGGAATCACCCTAGCCCATCCTTTACGCCGTTTGCTTTACACTAGCACCATAGGATATGCTCCAACTGCAATTCATATTGATGGCGTAGCTCATGAATTTGATAGCATGCGTGGTATGCTTGAAGATGTAGCACTTTTTATCATTAATCTAAAAAAACTACGCTTTAAAATTAAAGGCGAATCAAATAAAGAAATAGTAGAATTTAGCTTTAAAGGCTCAAAAGAAATTTACGGCAAAGATCTAAATAATGATCAAGTAGAAGTAGTAAATAAAGACGCCTATCTAGCAACAATCAACGAAGATGCTGAACTCAAATTCACATTGATTGTTGAAAAAGGTATTGGCTATGTACCAAGCGAAGAAATTAAAGAGCTTATAAATGATCCTAAATTTATAGCTTTAGATGCTTTCTTTACACCTGTAAGAGAAGCAACCTATGATATTGAAAAAGTTTTATTTGAAGATAATCCTGATTATGAAAAAGTGGTTTTAACCGTAACAACTGATGGACAAATCACTCCAAATGAGGCTTTTCAAAATGCTCTAGAAGCTATGTATAAACAATTATCAGTATTTGATAAAATTACCAATGTTAGAAGCGTAATTAAAAATCAAGCAACAAGCAATGAACTAGAAAATACTAAATTATTGCAAAACATTACAGATTTAAATTTAAGTGCTAGAAGTTATAATTGTCTTGAAAAAGCAGGAGTAGTTTACATAGGCGAGCTTGCTTTGATGAGTGTAAGTGAACTTGCAGGGCTTAAAAATTTAGGTAAAAAATCTCTTGATGAAATTAAAAACATCATGGAAAGCATAGGTTTTCCTGTGGGAACTTCTAAGCTTAGCGATAATAAAGAAATACTTAAAAATAAAATCGCAGAATTAAAAGCACAAAACGAAGGATAAAGAATGAGACATAAACATGGATATAGAAAACTTGGCAGAACTTCATCTCATCGTGCTGCCTTATTAAAAAATTTAACCATAGCTTTAGTAAATAGCGGAAAAATCGAAACTACTCTACCAAAAGCTAAAGAATTAAGAGGTTATGTAGAAAGATTGATTACTAGAGCAAGACTTGGAGATTTTAACGCTCATAGAGCAGTTTTTGCTTCATTACAAGATAAAAACGCTACTAATAAATTAGTAACTGAAATTGCTCCGAAATTCAAAGATCGCAATGGTGGATATACAAGAATCATCAAAACAAGAATTCGCCGTGGTGATGCTGCTGAAATGGCTTTCATCGAATTTGTAGCTTAATCAAATCCTAGCTTTTGCTAGGATTAATACTTCAATTAAATATCCTAAAAATAAAAAGTTTTAAATAATTATTTTAAATAAAATTAAATTCATTTATTTTCTAAAACCCTTGCTAAAAATTCAACTACTTATGCTAATATAAGTTTTTAATTTTTAATTTCAAGGATATGTTATGCAAGAAAACACTCGTTTACGCATTGCGATACAAAAATCAGGTAGACTTTCAAAAGAATCCATAGAGCTTCTTTCAGAATGTGGTGTTAAAATGCATATCCATGAACAAAGTTTGATCGCTTTTTCTACAAATTTACCCATAGATATTTTACGCGTTAGAGATGATGATATTCCAGGGCTTATTTTTGATGGAGTTGTAGATTTAGGCATTATAGGGGAAAATGTTTTAGAAGAAAATGAACTTGAACGCCAGTCTTTAGGAGAAAATCCAAGCTATAAGCTTTTAAAAAAGCTAGATTTTGGATATTGCCGTCTTTCTCTTGCCTTGCCTCAAGAAAATAAATTTCAAAATTTGAAAGATTTTGAAGGCTTAAGGATAGCTACTTCTTATCCACAACTTTTAAAGCGTTTTATGAAAGAAAATGGGATTAATTATAAAAATTGTATGCTTACAGGTTCTGTTGAAGTAGCCCCTAGGGCAAATTTAGCCGATGCGATTTGCGATCTTGTTTCAAGCGGGGCAACTTTACAAGCAAATAATCTTAAAGAAGTGAAAGTCATTTATGAATCTCGTGCTTGTTTGATTCAAAAAGAAAATGCTTTAAATAAAGAAAAACAAGCTTTAGTGGATAAAATTATGTTGCGTGTAGCAGGAGTAATGCAAGCAAGAGAATCCAAATACATTATGCTTCATGCTCCAAAACAAAAGCTTGATAAAATTCAAGCCCTACTTCCAGGAGTTGAAAGACCAACTATCTTACCTTTAGCACACGATGAAAAAAATGTAGCTTTACATATGGTAAGTAAAGAAAATCTTTTTTGGGAAACTATGGAGGCTTTAAAAGAAGAAGGTGCGAGTTCGATTTTAGTTCTGCCTATAGAAAAAATGTTAAAGTGAGTAAAAAATGCAAATTTTAGTATATGATAATTTAGATGAAAAACAAAAAGAAGAGGCGTTAAAACGCCCTGCTATAAGCGCGAAGGATGAAATTTCAAAAATAGTAAGTTCTATCATTAAAGAAGTGCAAGAAAAAGGCGATGAAGCTTTGGTAGAACAAGCTTTAAAATTTGATAAGGCTGAAATTTCTAATATTAAAATCACTCAAGAAGAAATTACTCAAGCAAGTAATCGTTTGGATAAAGATTTACAAGATGCTATTTTAGTAGCTTATGAAAATATCAAAAAATTCCACGAAGCCCAAATCCCACATGAAATCGCTCTTGAAACTACAAAAGGCGTTAAATGTGAGGTTTTAACACGCCCTATAGAAAAAGTAGGACTTTACATACCAGGGGGTTTAGCACCTTTGTTTTCAACGGTTTTAATGTTAGCTATCCCTGCAAAAATTGCAGGTTGTGAAAAAATCGTTTTAGCAAGTCCTGCAAAAATCAATGATGCCGTGCTTTTTTGTGCTAAACTTTGCGGCGTGGATGAAATTTATCAAATGGGTGGTGCAGGAGCTATAGCAGCTTTGGCTTATGGTACACAAAGTGTTTTAAAGGTGGATAAAATTTTTGGCCCAGGAAATGCCTTTGTAACCGAAGCAAAACGTCAAGTAAGTAGCGATATAAACGGAGCGACTATTGATATGCAAGCAGGACCTAGTGAAGTTTTAGTAATAGCTGATGATTTGGCTAATGAAAAATTTGTAGCTAGTGATTTGCTTTCACAAGCTGAACATGGTGCAGATTCTCAAGTGATTTTAGTGTGTTTAAGTCAAGATTTTGCTCAAAAAGCAAGTAATGAAGTCCAAAGTCAATTAGAACTTTTACCTCGTAAAGAACTTGCAAACAAAAGCATTGCTAATTCACGCATTATCATAGCTAAAGATTTAAATCAAGCCTTGGAAATTTCAAATCTTTATGCCCCTGAACATTTGATCATACAAACTCAAAATCCACGAGAACTTTTAAAAGGTGTAAAACACGCAGGATCGGTATTTTTAGGAGCTTATTCTCCGGAGTCTATGGGTGATTATGCAAGCGGGACAAATCATGTTTTACCTACTTATGGACTTACTAAAACGCATTCTAGTTTAGGTTTGGCAGATTTTAGTAAAAGAATGACCGTTCAAGAATTAAGTAAAGAAGGTTTTTTAGCTTTGGGTAAAAGTGTTGAAATTTTAGCGCAAAATGAGCATTTAGACGCACACAAAAACGCTGTAACTTTTCGTTTAGAGAGCTTAAAATGAGTCAAAAAATCCTTTTTATAGATAGAGATGGCACTTTAATAGAGGAGCCAAAAAGCGATTTTCAAATCGATACTCTTGAAAAATTGCGTTTTGAAAAAGATGCTATTCCTACTCTTTTAAAACTAAAAAATTTTGGATTTAAATTTGTCATGGTAAGTAATCAAGATGGTCTTGGAACGCCAAGTTTTCCAAAGGAAAATTTTGAAATCGCTCATGAAAAAATGCTTGATATTTTAAAAAGTTGCGGTATAGAATTTCAAGATATTTTTATTTGTCCGCATTTTGAAAATGAAAATTGTACTTGCAGAAAACCTAAAACTGCTATGTTAGAAGAATATATCAAGCACGAACTTTATGATAAGGAGCAAAGTTTTGTTATCGGAGATCGTGAGAGTGATATGATCTTAGCTTCAAATTTAGGCGTGCGTGGTTTAAAATACGGCGAACTTTCTTGGAAAGAAATAGAAAATGAAATTTTAAGTTCTTTTAGAAGCGCGAGTTATCAAAGAACTACTAAAGAAACAGATATAAAAGTGAAAGTGTGCTTAAATGGGGGTAAGATTAGCATTAAAACAGGTATTGATTTTTTTGATCACATGTTAGAGCAAATCGCTGTACATGGAGGCATAGGGCTTGAAATTTCTTGCAAAGGGGATTTAGAAATCGATGAGCATCATAGCGTTGAAGATGTAGCCTTAGCACTTGGAGCTTGTATCAAAAAAGCCTTAGGGGATAAAATCGGCATTGCAAGATATGGTTTTGCTTTACCTATGGATGAGTGTTTGGCAAGTTGTGCGATGGATTTTTGCAATCGTCCTCATTTAGTCTATAAAGCCAAATTTAAAAAATCTCATTTAGGGGCTTTAAGCACAGAAATGATCGAACACTTTTTTTATTCTTTAAGCTATGCTATGGGTATAAGTTTGCATTTAAAAGTTAAAGGCAAAAACGATCATCATAAAGCCGAAGGGCTTTTTAAAGCCTTTGCAAAAGCTTTGAAAATGGCAGTGAAAATAGAAAGTGAAAATTTAGCCAGCTCTAAAGGAGTGATATGAAAATCATCATCATCGATACAGCCTGTGCGAATTTGGCATCTTTGAAATTTTGTCTGGATAGATTAGGTTTTAATGCAACTATCAGTAGGGATTTAAAAGAGCTTGAAAGTGCGGATAAGCTTTTTTTACCTGGAGTGGGTACCGCAAAAGAAGCGATGAAAAATTTAGAACAATTTAATCTTATTGATTTTATTCAAAATACCAAAAAACCTTTGCTTGGTATTTGTTTAGGTATGCAAATTTTAGGAAATTTTTCTGAAGAATTAAATCAAGAAACCTTAAAACTTATAGATTTTACAACCCAAAAATTTAAAGCTAAAGAAGGCTTTACTTTTCCACATATGGGATGGAATCAAGTTCATAGCTCTCATGCTTTGTTTAAAGGCTTAGAAGGGGCTTATTTTTATTTTGTGCATAGTTATTGTGTAGGACTTGGAGAATACACTATAGCAGATTGTGAGTATTCGCAAAAATTTAGCGCAAGCGTAATGAAAGATAATTTTTACGGGGTGCAATTTCACCCTGAAAGAAGCAGTGAAGCGGGGGAAATTTTAATTTCAAATTTTATTAAGGATATAGGATGACTCAAATCATACCCGCACTCGATCTTATAGATGGCGAAGTGGTGCGTCTTGTAAAAGGGGATTATGAACAAAAAAAAGTATATAAATACAATCCCTTGGAAAAATTCAAAGAATACGAAAAAGCAGGAGCGAAAGAACTTCATCTTGTAGATCTTACAGGTGCAAAAGATCCTAGCAAAAGACAACTTGCTTTGATAGAAAAATTAGCCAAAGAAGTCAATGTCAATTTGCAAGTAGGTGGAGGCATACGCTCTAAAGAAGAAGTTAAAGCTTTGCTTGATTGTGGAGTAAAAAGAGTAGTTATAGGATCTATGGCGATTAAAGATGCGACTTTATGTCTTGAAATTTTAAAAGAATTTGGTAGCGAAACTATAGTTTTAGCCTTAGATACGATTTTAAAAGAAGATTATGTTGTGGCTGTAAATGCTTGGCAAGAAGCAAGCGATAAGAAGCTTATGGAAGTTTTAGATTTTTATAGCAATAAAGGCTTAAAACACATACTTTGCACAGATATTTCAAAAGATGGCACCATGCAAGGAGTAAATATAAGACTTTACAAACTTATCCATGAAATTTTTCCTAATATTTGCATTCAGGCAAGTGGTGGAGTAGCAAGCTTAAAAGACCTTGAAAACTTAAAAGGAATTTGTAGTGGGGTTATCGTAGGAAAAGCTTTATTAGACGGAGTTTTTAGCGTAGAAGAAGGGATAAGATGCTTACAAAACGCATAATTGCATGTTTAGATGTCAAAGATGGCAGAGTAGTAAAAGGAACACAATTTAAAAACCATAAAGATATGGGAGATATCATAGAGCTTGCTAGGTATTATTCTCAAAATGATATTGATGAGCTTGTTTTTTATGATATTGCTGCAAGCGCTAGAAAAGAACGCATATCAAGAGAATGGGTAAGTGAAGTAGCAAAAAATATCAATATTCCTTTTTGTGTTGCAGGGGGTATTAAAAGCGAAGAAGATGCAGCTGAACTTTTAGCTAATGGGGCAGATAAAATTTCTATCAATTCTCCTGCTTTAAATGATCCAAGCCTAATCACACGCCTTGCTAAAAGCTTTGGCGTACAATGCGTAGTAGTAGGGATTGATAGTTTTAAAGATGAAAATGGAAATTTAAAAGTATTTCAATACACAGGCGATGAAAAAACAAGCAAGCATAGTGGAAAAAGCACTTTAGAATGGGTTAAAGAAGTGCAAGATCTAGGTGCAGGCGAAATTGTTTTAAATATGATGAATCAAGATGGCGTTAAAAATGGCTATGATTTAGAACAATTAGAAGCTGTATATAAAATTTGTAAAGTACCTTTGATCGCAAGTGGGGGAGCAGGAAAAATGGAGCATTTTTTAGAAGCTTTTAAACTAGGCATAGATGGGGCTTTAGCTGCTTCTGTTTTTCATCAAAAACTTATAGACATTAAAGAATTAAAAATTTATCTTAAAAATCAAGGCTTAAGTATAAGGATATAATATGCAAAATTTCAAAGAACTTAATGAAAAAATTGCTTGGCAAAAAGTGGATCATCTTTTACCTGTCATCATCCAAGATGCAAAAACTTGCGAAGTTTTAATGCTAGGCTTTATGAATAATGAAGCCTTAGAAAAAAGCTTAGAAAGTGGTAAAGTAGTCTTTTTTTCACGCACAAAACAGCGTCTTTGGATGAAGGGTGAAGAAAGTGGAAATTTCTTAAATATCGTAGATTTAAGCTTAGATTGTGATAATGACACGCTTTTAATTTTAGCAAATCCTGTAGGACCTACTTGTCATACGGGCGATATTTCTTGTTTTGAAAAAATTTCTAAAAATGCGGATTTTGTTTTTCTAGCCAGACTTGAAAAGCTTATTAATGCACGCAAAAATGCCGATGAAAATACTTCTTATACAGCAAAACTTTTCAAAAGTGGCACAAAACGCATCGCACAAAAAGTTGGTGAAGAAGGTGTAGAAACAGCTTTAGCAGCGACAGTAAAAGATAAAGAAGAGCTTATTTGTGAAGCAGCGGATTTAATGTATCATTTAAGTGTTTTACTTGCAGATGCAAATCTTAGTTTCTCAGATGTGATTTCAAAGTTGAAAGAAAGACATAAAGCTTAAAGCTTTATGTAAATAAATTTATATCAATGCAAGGCTTCGTTAAGTTTGACTGCTTTTTTATTTAAAGCTACTATCATAGCACCGCTTATAGAATCTTGACGGAAATGTAGCCCATTTAAACCTTTAAGCTCTAAGCCTTTGTAAATTTCTTTATCAAAATTAAAATAAGGATTAAGTTTAGCAAGCTCTTCGGCATCTTTGAGTAAAAATTTCGTTCCTTCTAGCACCGCAATACCTGCATCAACTATACAATTATCCCCTAAAGGAATTCCTGTCACTGAATTAGCCCCTAAAAGACAAGCCTTACCTACACTTATAGCATTACCACTTGTTCCACTTAAAACACCTAAAATCGAAGCTCCACCACCTACATCAGAACCTTCTCCTACTATAGCACTTGAACTAATACGCCCTTCAACCATACAAGCTCCTGTTGTGCCTGCATTAAAATTCACATAACTTGCCCCTGGCATGATGGTTGTTCCTGCTGCTAAAGACGCACCCATTCTTACTTTAGAGCTTTCTAAAATTCTTGTATTATCCTCAGGGATAATATGTGCTAAAAATCTTGGAAATTTATCAACAAAATCGATTTTTGGGTATTGATTGCTCATTTTTAAACGCATTTCATTTGCTCTTAAATACTCAAGCTCGATAGGCTTATCATCACTCCAAGCTACATTGCTTAAAAGTCCAAAAGCTCCATTTAGATTGATACTTCTTAAAGGTACTTTTTTAGTAGAAAGCAAATAAAGTTTTAGATAAACACTTTCTACACTTAAAGGTTCTTTATCCTCAAAAAGACAAACAAAAGCAAATTCATCGTCTTTAAATTTATCTTTGATAATCTTTAATAAATCAATATTTTGATGCCCCTCTTCTTCTAAAAAAGGTTTAAAACAAGAAAGTGCAAAATCAATATCTTCTAATTTTAAAGTTTGTACAAACTCACTCGCATTAAAATCAATCTCCACACCCCTTTGCATAAAAGCTTCAAGCATAATTGCTGCTGAGCCAAAATTTTGCTCGTAATTAATCAAAGCAAAGCTTGCTTGTAAGATTTTATTTTTATTCAACTGTCCTCTATCAAGCCTTGCCATACCAAAAGCTTTAGGTTTTTTATAACCACTTTTTTGCTCAATTTGTTTGATTAAAAGTAAAAATTCTTCTTTAGTATTAATCATTTTCTTTTCCTTATCCACTTAATTTTTAATGCGAACACGCACTTTTTCCATTCATCACAGGTTGTATAGCAGAATTATCCGCACCGCCTTCATTGTTAATCTTTTCTATAAAGCTCCAAATTTTTTCAGCCGCCATTAAATAACGCTTTGAACTCACACTTTCAGGGTGATAAAAACTCACAGGCTTGCCTTCATCTCCACCTTCTCTTACTATCATTTCTATAGGAATTTGTACTAAAACTTCACTTTTATAAGCTTTTGCCATATCCTCAGCTGTTCCTTTGCCAAAAATATCATACTCTTTACCATTATCAGGACATAAAAATCCACTCATATTTTCAATCACACCCGCTATAGGAATGTGAAGTTTATTAAACATATCTAAAGCTCTTTTACTATCGTCTAAAGATACGGTTTGAGGTGTGCTTACGCAAACTCCTGCAGTAATAGGAATACTTTGTGCAGAAGTAATTTGCGCATCACCTGTTCCTGGAGGCATATCTAAAAACAATACATCAAGTTCAGGCCAAATCACATCAGCTAAAAGTTGCTCGATTGCTTTCATAATCATAGCTCCACGCCACATAAGACCTTGACCCTCTTCGATCAAAACCCCCATACTCATCATATAAACACCATGAGTTAAAATAGGCTTTAATCTCTGCCCTACTACTTCAGGCTGAGTTTTGGTTTCACCTAGCATTCTTGGAATATTTGGCCCATAAATATCCGCGTCTAAAATACCTACTCTTTTTCCCATTTTAGCCATGGAAATTGCTAAATTTACTGTAGTTGTAGATTTACCCACACCACCTTTTCCACTTGAAACCATGATGAAATTTTTTACTTGTGGAGCGATATTTTTTCCACTTCTTGAATTACTTTTTTCTTCAGGAATTTTTGGAGTGATGATATTAAGTTCGATATTTTTTAAAGCCAAACTCGATAAAGCTTCAGTAGCATTTTTACGAATTTCATTAACTACTTCAGGATTTGCTGAAACGATTTCTATATCAATGAATACACCATCATCTTGAATTTTAATATCTTTTACAAAGTTAAAACTCACTATATCCTTTTCAAAACCAGGATATTTTACAGTTTTTAATTTCTCTAAAATTTGTTCTTTCATGTTTTTTCCTTATCTTTTAAAAAAATCAATTTTACTAATAAAATGATAAAATTTAGCTTTTTATAAGTGTATAATATGGTAACATTATAAAAACCAACAATATTAAAAAGAGGAATGAAAAAATGAGTGAAATGAGCCTCATTATGTTAGCAGCTGGAAATTCTACTCGTTTTAACACAAAGGTAAAAAAACAATTTTTACGACTTGGAAATGACCCTCTTTGGCTTTATGCAACAAAAAATTTAAGCTCTTTTTATCCTTTTAAAAAAATAGTTGTTACCTCTAGTAATATCGCTTATATGAAAAAATTTGCTAAAAACTATGAATTTATAGAAGGTGGTGATACCAGAGCAGAATCCTTAAAAAAAGCCTTAGCGCTCATAGATAGTGAATTTGTTATGGTAAGTGATGTAGCAAGGGTATTGGTGAGTAAAAATTTGTTTGATCGTTTGATTGAAAATTTAGATAAAGCAGATTGTATTACCCCTGCTTTAAAAGTTGCAGATACAACACTTTTTAACAATGAAGCCTTACAAAGAGAAAAAATCAAACTCATTCAAACCCCTCAAATTTCTAAAACCAAATTGCTTAAAAAAGCTTTGGATCAAAACCTAGAATTTACAGATGATAGTACAGCTATAGCTGCAATGGGTGGAAAAATTTGGTTTGTTGAAGGTGAAGAAAATGCAAGAAAACTAACCTTTAAAGAAGATCTTAAAAAGCTTGATTTACCTAAACCTAGCTTTGAAATTTTTACTGGCAATGGTTTTGATGTGCATGAATTTGGAGAGAATCGCCCTTTGCTTTTAGCAGGAGTGCAAATTCATCCTATTATGGGGCTTAAAGCACACAGCGATGGAGATGTTTTAGCTCACTCTTTAACCGATGCGATTTTAGGTGCTGCAGGACTTGGAGATATAGGAGAGCTTTATCCTGATACTGATATGAAATTTAAAAATGCCAACTCCATGGAGCTTTTAAAACAGGCTTATGATAGAGTCAGAGAAATAGGTTTTGAACTCATTAATATAGACATTTGCGTCATGGCACAAAGCCCTAAACTTAAAGACTTTAAACAAGCTATGCAAAGCAATATAGCTCATACTTTAGATTTAGATGAATTTAGAATCAATGTTAAAGCCACAACAACGGAAAAATTGGGTTTTATTGGAAGAAAAGAAGGTATGGCGGTGCTTAGTAGTGTAAATTTAAAATATTTTGATTGGACAAGATTATGAAAGTTTTAATTATTGAAAATGAAATTTATCTAGCGCAAAGCATTAGCATTAAACTAAGTGATGCTGGATATAGCTGTGAAATTATAAACTCGTTTGATGAATACAATGGTGCAAAATACTATGATATTGTACTGCTTTCTACAAATACTAATAATTTTCTAAAAGCCGTAGGTCAGTTTAAGCATAGTATTATTATTTTGCTTATTTCTTATATAAGCACAGATACAGTTTCAAATCCTTTGAAATTAGGTGCTAGTGATTATATTCAAAAACCCTTTATGATAGAAGAGCTGATTAGAAAAATAAAGCATTATCAAGATTTTAGAAAACTTTCAATCCTTAATAAAGCTTATCAAAGCTATATCAAATCAAGATTAGAAACAATCAAAATTCCAGAGTATAATTATAAAAAATTAAAACTTCCATTGATATTAAAATCCAACAAGCAAAGCAGTGCTGATGCTTTTGTTTTTAATTATGTAAATGAATGTGACATTACTCTTTCTTTTATTGATTTAACATCTACAAATTCAGTTGAAAAAGTTATGAAACTTCCCACAGAAAACAATCTCTTATTTTTGAGTAATTTTCAAGCATTAAAAGCAGCAGAAAAGGAAAAACTCCTAGATTTTATACAAAACAAAAATGTTATTTTGCATACCAATTCAAATACAGATGATTTAAAAATAAACTGCATTAATTTAAATGATAATGAAAAAAATATCGATAGCAATGAAATTTTAACCATAGATGAGTATGTAAAATATGTTATTATAAACTACCAAAATATATTTCCTGATACTGATCTTTCAAAAAAATTAGGCATTTCACGTAAATCTTTATGGGAAAAAAGGAAGAAATATGAAATCAGCAAGAAAAAATAAAAACATTACCATAGATCAAAATGAATTTGGCATCTTATCACTTATTAAAGAAGGTTTGCTAGGCACTTGCACTCATTTAATGAATGAAAAAGAAGTCAATGAAATCATTAAATCAGGAAAATTTAAAGGAGAAAGTTTTCCCTATCCCTTAAGCTTTGCACCAAAAAATGCTGAAGAAGCACTAAATGATATAAAATCTGGCGATAGAATCGATCTCATACTAGATGAAAAAGTAGTAGGACATATAGATTTTAAAAGCCAATTTAAAAATAATAAAAAATTTTCTGATATTTTCAATCCCAACACTTGCTCTCTAAAAGACATAGGAACAACTTGCATAAGTGGAAAAATAGAAATTTACAATTCTCAAATTAAAAAAATAAAAGAAAATTTTCAACAAATCAAAAACAATCTTAATGCACAAAAAATTACCGCTATAGTTTCAAGTTTTGATCCTTTGCATCGTGCCCATGAAAGAATGTTTCGTTGGACTATTGATAAAGCAGATTTAGTTGTAATTTTTCTTGTAGAATCTTTTGATACAAATGGGTTTGAATTCGAACTTAAAGAAGCTTATTTGAAAAAATTTATTCAAAACTATCTTCCACCGGATAGAATTTTCATTTTTCCATTAAAAAATATTAATATTTTTCACGCTCATTTAAATCCTGGCCTAGAAAGCATTATCGCAAAAAGTCTAGGTTGTACCAAACTAGTAGTAGGACAAAATCATACAGGACTTGGAATGTTTTATGATGATAATCAACCAAAAACCATACTTGATGATTTTTCCAAGGATTATGGCATAGAAGTGATTGTTTTACCTGAATTTGTATTTTGCGATCAATGTCGCATGATTGTCAGCACAAGATCTTGCCCTCATGGTTGTCACCACCATTTGCACTATAATTCTCAGTCTTTAAAAGATTTGTTAAGAGCGGGCATCATTCCTCCAGCAATTTTCATGCGCAAGGAAGTATCTAGTGTTATTTTAACTTCTCTTTTTCCAAATAGATTAAAAAATATGCAAAAAATTTATAATGAGCTTTTTCCAACTGATGGAATTTTAGAATACAAAAATGATGAAGAATTTTATCAAAAACTTTTAGAAATTCATCAAATGTCTTATATGGTGTAACAAAATGCAAAAATTATTTTTAACTTTTTTTTATTCAGGTTCTATAAAAAAGGCAAGTGGGACTTTTGGTACTATCGCTGCTTTAACACCTGCTTTTTTTATACTTAAATATCTTGGGATTAATACTTTGTTTTTACTAAGCATTTTAATTTTTGTTGCAAGTATTCGTGTTATAGATGATTATGAAAAAAAAACAGGAATTCACGATGATAAACACATAGTTATCGATGAAGTTGCTGGGGTTTTTCTTGCTTGTGCTATTGCAGCAAGTGCTGAAAACTCGATAGTCAATTTTATTTTGGCTTTTGTTTTATTTAGACTCTTTGACATTACAAAACCTTCTATTATTGGCAAGATAGATAAAAAAGTCAAAGGCGGACTAGGTGTAATGCTTGATGATATGCTAGCAGGATTGTTTGCTGGACTTTTAAGTGCGGTAATTTATGGATTTTTACTCAAATTTAATTTAGTTTTTTGGGATATAAATTTAAAAGATTTATTTTGAAATTTTGCTTAAATTAATGAAATTTTAAATTTTATTCTTATATAATTTAGTCTTTAATTTCAAAAAAGGAAAATATAAATGGCAAACCATAAATCTGCTGAAAAAAGAGCAAGACAAACTATTAAAAAAACAGAAAGAAATAGATTCTATAGAACAAGACTTAAAAATATAACTAAAGCCGTAAGAGAAGCTGCAGCAAATGGAGATAAAAATGCTGCTAATGAAGCTTTAAAAGTAGCTAATAAAAGCATTCATGCTATGGTAAGTCGCGGTTTCATTAAAAAACAAACTGCTTCTCGCCGTGTAAGCCGCTTAGCCCTTTTAGTAAATAAAATCGCATAATTTTCTATATAGTTTTTAATGTTAGCTAGCAAACTAGATCCTTTTTTAAAACGCTTTGAAGAGTTAAATTCTCTTCTTAGCAGTTCTGATATACTCAACGATATCAGTAAAATGACTACACTCTCTAAAGAACAAAAAAATTTAGAACCTATCGTTTTAAAAGCTAAAGAGTATTTAAAAACTTTAGACAATATAGAAGAAAATAAAGCTTTGCTAAACGATCCAGAACTTGGGGAACTTGCAAAAGAAGAACTAAAAATTTTAGAAGAATTAAAACCAAAACTTGAAGAAGAGATTAAAATTTTACTTCTTCCTAAAGATCCCAATGATGAAAGAAATATTTTTCTTGAAATTCGTGCAGGCACAGGTGGCGATGAGGCATCTTTATTTGTAGGAGATCTTGTAAAAGCTTATGCAAGATATGCTGAAAATCGCGGCTATAAACTTGAGATTGTAAGCTCTAGCGAAGGAAGTGTAGGTGGATTTAAAGAAATCATCATGCTTGTTAAAGGAACAGGGGCTTATTCAAGACTTAAATATGAAGGTGGAACGCACCGTGTTCAAAGAGTTCCTCAAACAGAATCCCAAGGACGCGTGCATACTTCTGCTATCACCGTGGCAGTAATGCCAGAAGTTGATGATATAGAAATCGAAATCAATCCAAACGATCTTAAAGTTGATGTTATGCGATCTTCAGGACATGGTGGACAAAGTGTAAATACTACTGATTCGGCTGTTCGTATCACTCATATCCCTACAGGTATAGTTGTAGTCAATCAAGATGGAAAAAGCCAACACAAAAATAAAGAAAGTGCGATGAAAGTCCTAAAAGCAAGGCTTTATGAAATGCAAGAGAGTGAAAGACTAGCAAAAGAAAGTGAAGCAAGAAAATCACAAGTAGGAAGCGGAGATAGAAGCGAACGCATTCGCACTTACAATTTTCCACAAAATCGTATCAGTGATCATAGAATAAATCTTACTTTATATCGCTTAGATGCCATTATGCAAGATGGGCTTTTTGATGAAATCATAGAACCTTTAATCACTCATCATCAAGCCCAAGCTTTACAAGAACAAAATTTATAAGATTTTATACAAATTAATGCTTATGTGGGAATTTATGTGGATTTCCACTAGCACCTACATGTGTAACATTTCCATTTTCTATATCATAAGCTTGACCAAAACCTTTTACAAAGCGTCCTTTTTTAAATTCAAGCTTTACTAGATGAAAATCAAGCATCTTGCGTATAGTTTTAATGCCTCCTTCTCCTCCGGTTTGTTTTTCAAACTCATCATAAATTTGATCAAATCTTTCACCTCTCTCCAAAAAGCTTGCATTTACTCTATAGCGCAATCTTTTGCGCAGTATAACAGAAGCAGCTTTACTCTCATCCTCTAAAAACATTATTTCTATATTGTTTGGATTTACTTTGATGTTGTTAAAATGTTCGCTTACTTCACTTATATAAATATAATTTCCCCATTGTGTGCTTACAAAAGGTGCATACGAGCAAACAACTTCTCCATTTGCATTTAAAGTTGCCAAAGCTACAGAATTAAAACTTAGCATAAATTCATTTAATTCTTTTTCTACGCCACTAAAATTTTGCTCGCTCTTTGCACTCATGCAAAGGGATATTATAGTATCTTTAATCGTGTTTTCATCGGCTTTTTTAGGAAATTCCACTCGTAAATTTTCTTTATCATTGTAAACAAGATCCAAGCCATTAAAATCAACACTTTTTAGAAAAACATCTTGCACTTGCTCAATACCACCAAATTTTTTACAAAGATCAACTAAATTTGATTTATGATGATCATTCATATGAGAAATAATGCTTTCAAAATTCATTTTTATCCTTTCTTGATTTTAAAATAAAATATTAAAAAAAATGGTATCAATTATCAAATTAAAAATAACTTAAAATATATAAATTATCTATTTTAACAAAAATTTATACTAAATTAAGTTAATAATGGATAAATTTAGTTCTAAATTATTATGATATAAATTATCATTATTTATTTTATTTAAGGAGTAAAATTTGCATCCAAATAAAAAAGCTTTTAAGTTATCTTTATTTGCATTATTGCTAATAACTAATTTAAATGCACAAGAGTCAAATGAAGCTATTAAATTACAAAAAGTTGTTGTTAGTGCAACAGGTTTTGAGCAAGATGCAGACTCAAATTTACGCAATGTAATCAGCATAGAAGGCAAAGATCTGCAAAATAAAGGTTATGTTTCCTTAGAACAAGCCTTAGAAAGAATTTCAGGCATTAGTTTTGTAAATTTTGGACTTGGACGCAATATAGATATGCGTGGACAAGGAGATAAATCCAATATAGCTGTAAAAGTTATGATCGATGGGCGTGCTATTAATATTCTTGATAATTCCCATGGTGTAACCCCGCTAGATAGTATCAATTTAGATAATGTAGAACGCATAGAAATCATACCTGGAGGTGGGTCTGTGCTTTATGGAAGTGGTACTAGAGGGGGTGTGATTAATATCATTACAAAAAAACAAAAATCAGATGCTTTTGCTATAAATTTAAAAAGCAGTGCTTATGATCATGGTGGAATAGGTGGAAATTTAGGTATCAATGGCGCCAAACAAATAAATGAAAATTTAGCTTTTAGCTTTGATATACAAAGTTTTAATCTTGATGGATATCAAGAAGGTTATAATGAAAAAGGTTATTTTATCAACACAAAAACCTATATTGATATCAATGATAATAGCGATTTAACTTTGGGGTATAATTATTTTAAAAGCAAAAATACCAGCAGTGGCTATCTAACAAAAGCACAAGCTCAAAGCGATCCAACTCAAAAAGGCAATAGTGACAATATCACACAAATCAATCGCCCTGAAATTTCTTTGGATTATCATTACTATTTTGATGATATATGGGAATTTAACCTAGAAGCTTTTTGGCAAAATCAAAAGATCAACTATCTAAAAGATGTTTCTGAAATGAGCTCTATGGGGCTAAGCGTCCCTGTATATCAAAATGGAAGTGGTTTTGAAGACACGCTTACAGGGATAAGTTTAAAAAACAAACTAAATTATGCAAATAATTCTTATTTTATTTTTGGTTATGAATTTGCAAACCATGATGCAAAAAGAACAAGCATTATTCATTATGATGTAAATGCCGGCAAATTTCAAATGAGTCACACCATGACAACGCTTATGGATATGGATAAACAAAGCCATTCTATTTTCGCTCTTGATTCTCATGAATTTAACGATATTTTTAGTATTTCAGGTGGAGCAAGATATGAATATAGTCTTTATGACACAAATAGAAATTACACTAGCAATATGGTTATATCAAACATTCCTAAACCAAGCACTCCAGAACTTTTTTCAACCGATGATACAAGTCATAACTTCGCCTTTGAAATCACTCCAAATTTTAAATACTCAGACACAGGAAAGCTTTATATCAAATACGAAAGAGGTTTTGTCTCTCCAAGTCCAGCACAATTTGTCAATAAGGATAAAATTTCACAAAAGTATTATTCTGCAAATTTAAATCCTGAGATCTTTGATACCTTTGAACTAGGAATTGATGATTTTTGGTGGGATTTTTACGGCTTTAATCTAACTTTATTTTACACCCTAAGCAAAGATGAAATTTCTTATCTTGGAAACCCTCATGCCACAGGTGGAGGATTTTGGCAATATTATAATATAGATCAAACTCGCCGTTTAGGAGTAGAATTAAGTCTGAGTCAAAATTTTTTAGATGATGATTTAATCTTTAGAGAAAGTCTAACTTATCTTGATGCTAAAATTTCTAAAGGTGTTAATGACGGCATGAGAATTCCTTATGTTTCAAAAATCAAAGCCACAGCTGGGCTCGAATACGCTTGGAATAAAAATTTCTCAAATTTTATTGATTTAACCTATTTTTCTAGAGCAAAAGATGGTGGAACTATAGATGAAAATACAGGAAAAATGTCTAAAAATTCTTGGATAAGGGATTATTTTTTAACAGATATTGGTATGAAATATAATTATAAAAAATTACAAATTTTAGCAGGAATTCGCAATCTTTTCGATAAAAGATACTACACATACCAAGACAGTATAAATGATCAATACCTAGTTGGGAATGGCAGAAACTACTATGTTGAATTTAAATACGCATTCTAAAATTTTAGTGATTATAGGGCTTTTGGTAGCTTATATAATCGCTTCTTTTACAGCACTTTGCTTAGGAGATAAGAATTTAAACCCAAAAGAACTTTTTTCATATATCTTTAGCCAAGATGAAATTTTAAGACAAATCATCATAGATGGACGCTTGCCACGCATTATAATGGCGATTTTAATCGGTATGCTTTTAGCTAGTAGTGGGGCTATCACTCAAAATGTATTTTCAAATCCTATAGCCGATCCTTATATCATAGGTATAGCTTCTGCGGCAACCTTTGGTGCGGTTTTGGCGTATTTGTTAAAATTGAATGATTATTATTATGGAATTTTAGGTTTTGTTTGCTCTGCCTTTTTTGCTCTAGGGGTTTTTAAAATTTCTTCTAAAGCTTCTATAGCAACTTTACTCATTATCGGCATAGCAGCTTCATCTTTTTTAGGGGCTTTTACTTCTTTTTTCACTTATCTTATAGGCGAGGATTCTTTTAAAATAGTCGCTTGGCTTATGGGAAATATAGGCAATGCTTCTTGGTTTCGTGTGGGAATTTTAATCTTGCCTTTAATTTTTTGTTTGTTTTATTTTTACGCTCATAAAAACGAATTAAACATACTTTTAAGCGGAGATGATGAAGCTAGAAATCTAGGGGTAAATGCTCAAAAATTAAAAATAAATTTACTCATTGTCTCATCCTTAGCTGTATCTTTTGCGGTTGCTTTTAGCGGACTTATAGGCTTTGTTGGACTCATCATTCCTCATACTATAAGACTTTTGCTTAAAAATTATAATAATGCCTTAGTTATCCCTTTATGTACAGCATTTGGAGGATTATTTTTACTTATTTGTGATACTTTAGCAAGAACTCTTTTAGCTCCTGTGCAAATTCCGATTGGAATTTTAACTGCATTTTTTGGAGCTCCTATTTTTTTATACTTAGCTTTAAGCGCTAGGAGATTTTTATAATGCTAAAAATACATAATTTAAGCTTTGCTTATCACCAAAAAGATTTACTAAAAAATATTCATTTAGAACTTAAAAACCAAGCTTTTATAGGAATTTTAGGGCCAAATGGCTCAGGCAAAAGCACTCTTTTAAAACTTATACTTAAAAATTTAAGTCCAAATAAAGGAGTGATAAGTCTTTTTAACACAAATATCAAGGATTTTTCTCTTAAAGAATTTGCCAAAATTTGTGGCTTTGTGCCTCAAAAATCAGAATTAAACACCCCTTTAAAAGTCATCGATGTGCTTTTAATGAGTAAATATGCGAATTTAAAACACGCTTTTAGTTCTTATTCTAAAGAAGATATTTTAGAAATTAAAGAATTTGCTAAGGATTTAAGACTTGAAAATTTTCTAGAAAGAAGCATACTTTCTTTAAGCGGAGGTGAATTTCAAAGAATGCTTTTAGCAAGAGCTTTGCTTAAAAAGCCAAAAATTCTTTTTTTAGATGAACCCACTTCAGCCCTTGATTTAAACTATGCTATAGAGCTTTTAAACCTTTGCGAAAAACTAATTAAAGAAAAAAATATAGCCGTTGTTGCTATCTTGCATGATTTAAATTTAGCTTCTATATTCTGCGATAAAATCCTTTTTTTAAAAGAAGGGGAGATAAAGTATTTTGGAACGAGCAAAGAGCTTTTTACTCAAGAAATTTTAAAAGAAATTTATGATTTAAACTGCGAGATTATTTATAAAAATTCTAAACCTTATATTTTAGCTTTAAAGGAGAAAAAATGAAAAAAATTTTAATTATTATGAGTTTGTTTTTAATCGCACTAAATGCAAAAGAACGCCTTGTAGTGCTTGATCCTGCAAGCATAGAAACCCTTTTTATGCTTAAGGCTGAAGATCAAATCGTAGGCATTGCCACTTTACAACACTCAAATATCTATCCTAAAGATCAAACCTCAAAACTTACAAGCGTAGGCACTTTTTCAAATCCTTCACTTGAAAAAATAGTAGCACTAAAACCAAGTTTGGTGATTTTAAGCTCTTATTCTTTAAATTTAGAAGAAGGACTTAAAAATTTTGGTATCAAAAGTATCAATTTAAAAGCCGAGCGTTTAGAAGATATAACAAAAAATATCACAACCTTAGGCCAAATCACCAAGAAAGAAAAAGAAGCAGAGCTTTTAAAACAAGAATTTACCCAAAATTTAAAAAAAATAAGCGATAAACCCCTAAATAAAAGTGCGATTTATCTTTATTCTAGCAACCCTTTAATGGCCTTTAATGATAATTCTTTAATAGCTGATATTTTAAGACTTATAGGGATTAAAAATTTAAGTCCGCAAAGTCAAATTTCAAGACCTGTTATATCAGCAGAATACATACTTAAACAAAATCCAGATATACTCATTCTTGGAATGGATGCCAAAAATAATCTTTTAGATACAAATGCTTTATTGAAAAATACCAAAGCAGTTAAAACAGGAAGTATTTATTTTAACAAAGATACACATATATTATTACGCCTTAGTCCTAAGATAATAGATAGAATTCAAGAATTTAAAACAAAGCTAGAAAATAACAATTTTTAATCACCCAATCTTGCTTTAAAAAATTCGCAAGTTTGACAAAGTTTTTCTATGCGTTTATCTTCTTCAAAAGCTTTTTTCATCATCTTTATACGCGGTGATTTAAAAAGCTTATCAAAGTTATTTTCAAAAACATTTCCTAAGTTAATATCTGCTTTAGTATCCAAACAGCAAGGCACTAAACTTCCATCACTTAAAATCCCAATTTGCTCTTTTAAAGCATGGCATTTTCCTTTTTTATAAAGGGGTTTATCTTTTAAATTTGGCCATTTAAAAAGTTTATTTTGATGAAGCAAAATATGTCTTTGCAAGCGATTTTTACTTAAGCTTGCATTGATCTTGGCTTCAAATTCTTTGGCTAAAAACTCATAAATTTTTAAATTTGACTTAGGTGCTTTAAAATTAGCATCTAAATTCCAAAGTCTTAGATTGATAAAAGAAAGGCTTTTTTGCTCTAAATGCTTTTTGCAAAGTTCTAAAATAGGCTTAAAATACTGTTCTAAAGAAATTTTGCTTTGACTTAAAAAAGACATTAAAGAAATATTGATTTGATGGATATTCTCATACCCTAACAATAAAGCTTGATTTTTAGAATTTAGATAAAAGCCACTTGTAGTGATTTCAAGTTTCATAGCTTCACCTTTTGCGATTTTTAGATAATTTTCCAAATTAGGTAAAAGCAAAGGATCACCCAAAAGATGAAAGGTAAAAAGCTCAGCTTTATTAGAAATTTCATAAGCTAAGTTTTGAAATTTTTCTTCACTCATTACCCCGCGAATTCCTTTTTGAGAAGGACAAAAATCACATTTTAAACCACAAATATCGCTTAATTCTATATATATTTTTTTAAATTTCATTATATTTCCTAGAGTAAACATTTTACCAAAATTTATGAAATTTATTAAAATATGTAACATTTTTATCGATATTTTTATCTTTTTTATTTCTCTTCTTTATTTTTAAATATATTAAACAAAAATCACACTATACTTAAATAAAAATCTAAAATTAAGGAAGGGTTTATGCAAGAGCTTACTCGCACGAAAAAAATTCGCTCTATTATTGCTGCAAGTAGCGGAAATTTAGTAGAGTGGTTTGATTTTTATATCTATGCTTTTACAGCAACTTATTTTGCTCATACTTTTTCAACTTCAGATAATCCTGTTATCCAGCAAATCAATGCCTTTGGGGTTTTTGCAGCAGGATTTTTTATGCGTCCTATAGGCTCTTGGCTTTTTGGCTCTTTAGCTGATAAAGTAGGTCGTAAAAAATCTATGGTTATATCAGTGGTTTTAATGGCTTTAGGCTCTTTTATGATAGCAGCCTTACCAAGCAAAGATACAGTGGGCGATCTTGCTATTATCTTGCTTTTAATAGCAAGACTTATTCAAGGTCTTAGTGTAGGCGGGGAGTATGGCATAGCAGCTACTTATCTTTCAGAACTTGCTACGGAAGGAAAACGCGGTTTTTACTCATCTTTTCAGTATGTAACCCTAATAGGTGGTCAACTTTTGGCCGTTGCAAGCATTAGTATAATGTTTTTATTTTTTAGCATTGATGATATGAAAGATTATGCTTGGAGAATACTTTTTGTAATAGGCGGAATTTTAGCACTAGGCTCGCTTTTTGTAAGAAAAATGATGAATGAAAGTGCTACAAAACTTCACCAGCATGAAGATCGTGGTACTTTAAAGGCATTATGCAAATCTTGGAAACCTTTTTTAATGGTACTTGGAGTTACCTCTGGAGGTTCTTTAGCTTTTTACACCATTACAACTTATACTAAAACTTTTATGGAAAATACGGGTATGGATAAAATGCTTGTTAATAATCTTTTCTTAGGTGCTTTATTTATACTAATGATCATTCAACCTCTTTTTGGATATATAGGAGATAAAATAGGTCACAAACGATCTTTAATTGTATTTTGTATTTTGGCATTGGTAGGAATTTATCCTATTTTTTCACTTATAGCCAATAACGCACAAAATAATCCTTCTTTGACATTTATGTTGGTGGTATTATTGTTTGTTATTTTAAGTTTTTATACTTCAGTTGCTGGGATTTTTAAAGCAAAACTTTTTCCTGAACATGTAAGAGCTTTAGGGACAGGTTTGGGTTATGCTATTTCAAATGCTGTTTTTGGAGGATCTGCTCCTTGGGTTGCTTTACAATTTAAAAATGCAGGTATAGAAAATGGCTTTTTTATATATATAGCTATTTTTACAATCATCATGCTTATAGCTACTTTATGTTTGCCTAAAAAATCAGAGCTTAATTAATTTTAACGCTTTTAAAGAAAGTGCCGAAAGTGCGGTACTTTCTAACTCTTTTAAGGTTTTAAATTCATAATTTTTATTTTCATTGTTTAAAATTTGATGATAAACCTTGATATTAAGTTTATACTTAGTATAGCTGTGCTTAAACTCCCCTACAAAACCCATATCTTTAGAAAGTTTATACTCTCCTTCTTTAAAAAAAGGAAAATTATACATACCCTTATAAAGCTTATCTTGGCTTTGCCCTATGGCAAATTTTTTATTAAATTCAAACAAAAAAAGATTTAAATTTACACTCTCATAAAGTATTTTTTTAGCTCTTGGATAAAGCTCTGTATGAAATTTGCCTTGGCAAAAATCATACAAAGGACAAATCCCACACTTTGCATTTTTACTCACACAAACCAAAGCCCCTATATCAAGCAAGGCTTGGTTATGATCAAAAGCATGATTTAAATTTAAAAGCTCTTTAGCTCTTTTTTCAAGTTCTTTCATGCTAGGATTTTCTAAAGCAAAAAGACGAGAAAGCACACGGCGTATATTACCATCAACAAAAGAAACCTTTTGATCATAACCAAAACAAGCTATAGCACCTGCTGTATAAGCTCCTATACCGCTTAATTTTTTTAGATCCTCAACTTCTTTGGGTAATTTAGCTTCAAACTTATCCACACATTCTAAAGCTGCCTTTTTTAAATTTCTAGCACGAGTGTAATAACCAAGTCCTTGCCAAGCCTTTAAAAGCTCATCTTCATTAGCATTAGCCAAACTTTCTAAAGTAGGAAATTTTTGCAAAAAGGGGAAATAAAACCTTTCCAAAACTGATTTAACTTGAGTTTGCTGAAGCATAATTTCGCTGATATAAACTCCATAAGCTCTATCAATATGCTTTAAACTTTCATCACAATTTTGACTTTGTAAATTACGCCAAGGTAAAGTTTTGCGTCCATTTTTTTCATACCAAAGAAGTAAATTTTCTTGTAGTTTTTCAAGCTCTTTTTTTTGCATAAATGAGAGTATAACAAAAAATTTTAAAATTTTTTGCTAAAATTAGCTCAAATTAAATTATTAAGGATATCCATGTTAGCTTTTTTTAAAGGTTTAGGTATAGGTTTTTTATGTTTATTACTTTTTGTTGCAGGAGTAGTTTTTAATGTAGAATTTTTAGGCAAAAAAGACTCTAATCATGATTTATATTTTTCAAGAAATATAGAAGTAAGCAATACACTAAAACCCGATATTTTATATGCAAATATTAATTTTTGGGCAAATGAAAATTTAAGCTCAAAAATCACATTAGACGATAGTGAAAAAGCCGAAATCACAAATACTTTCAATCAAATTTTAGAACGCTCAAAAAAAGAAAATTTTTGTAGCGGAGGAAGTTTTTCTTTAGAACCTAATTTTTCCTATAAAGATGGTATACAAACTCCAAAAGGTCAAAGATTTGATGCGAATTTAGAATGTGAATTTAAAGAAAACCAACTTGCAGATTTTAACAAGCTTTTAAATGACATCAATTCTATCATAGCTAAAAATAATTTCATCAGCGTTTCAACACCAGCCATACAAACAAAATTTTCAAAAGATACACTAAACAACAACAAAGAAAATCTCTACAAAGAGCTTTTAAAAACATCATACGAATATGAAAAAACTTACTCTTTAGATCTTAATAAAACTTGTGTATTGAAAAATTTACAAGTAAATGCCAATGCCAATATCGCACCTAGAATGCTAAATGCAAAATCTGATAATATAGAACTTTCATCTCCAATTATCGGCGAAAAAGAACAAATTTTAAGTGCAAAAGCTTTATTTATTTGCAAATAACTTAAGGCAAAATAAACTCCTTTTAAGTTTATTTTGCTATACTTTTATCTTCAATTCTTTCAGAAATTTATGCGGGAATAGCTCAGGGGTAGAGCACAACCTTGCCAAGGTTGGGGTCGCGAGTTCGAATCTCGTTTCCCGCTCCATAATCACCCGCCCGGGTGGTGGAATTGGTAGACACAAGGGACTTAAAATCCCTCGGAATTTTTCTTCCGTGCCGGTTCAAGTCCGGCCTCGGGCACCACTTTTTCAACATTATCAGGGCGACATAGCCAAGCGGTAAGGCATGGGCCTGCAAAGCCTTGATCTCCGGTTCGAATCCGGATGTCGCCTCCAAAAAGGCAAAACTTTACTTTATCGGGAGATGGCTGAGTGGTCGAAAGCGGCGGTCTTGAAAACCGTTGAGGGTCACACCTCCAGGGGTTCGAATCCCTTTCTCCCGGCCACCAAAACTTTCTAGTTTATCAAGCTTATGTCATTCCTAAAATTATAAAGGATGCTACAGATGAAAAATAATTTCGGTCTTACTATTTTTGTTATATCCTAAAAAACTTAGAAAAACTATGGTTAATATAACTAAAAATAAGAAATACAAATGGAAAATTTAGAATTTATTATCTTAAAACAAAAATATAAAATTTTAAAAATATGTCAAATTTTAAAATACAAGGTAGCCAAATGAAAGAATTTTATATGAATTTAGCTTTAAATGAGGCTTGGAAATATCAGTTTTTAACCTATCCGAATCCGGCTGTAGGCTGTGTAATCTTAGATAAAAATGAAAAAATTTTAGCCATAAAAGCTCATGAAAAAGCTGGATTGGCTCATGCAGAACTTAATGCCATAGCTCATGCTTTTAAAAGTTTAAGACCTGAAATTTCATTGCCTAAAGAAGCAAACGCTTTACATGAGTTTATTTGCAAAAACCATCAAGGTGTATTTAAAGATAGTATAGCTTTTGTAACACTTGAACCTTGCTCTCATCAAGGAAAAACGCCTCCTTGCGCAAAACTCTTTAGCGAGCTAGGTTTTAAAAAAATTTTCATCAGCGTTAAAGATGAAAATAAAATCGCAAGTGGTGGGGCTGAATTTTTAAAAAAACAAGGCATAGAGGTTGAATTTGACATACTTAAAGAAGAAGGAAAAAAACTTTTAAAACCTTTTTTAAAATGGCAAAAAGGGCAATTTAAACTTTTTAAATTAGCCCTTTCTATGAATGGCTCGCCTCTTGGCAAAATCGTAAGCAATGATCTAAGTCGCACTTATACACATAAAATTAGAGCGGTGATTGATTTGCTTGTAGTCGGTGGAGAAACCATAAGAAAAGATCACCCTATACTAGATGCTAGGCTTTGCAAAGCAAAAGCGCCTAATCTTTGTATCTTAAGCCGTCAAAATATAGATAATTTTGATAAAAATATCCCTTTATTTAAAGTTCCAAACCGCCAAATTTATACCCAAATTCCAAGTGAAGCTAAATTTTTAATGTATGAGGGTGGAGAAAATTTTCTCAAAATCTTTAAAGATGAAATAGATATGTTTTTGATTTTCCAAAGTTCAAGTTTAAATGATGAAAAAAATGTTACAATACCTTTAAATTTCAAGCCACTTTATAGGAATTTTTTAGGGAGCGATACTTATGGCATTTATGAACTTTAGTGGATTTTTTTATGCGAGAAATGATTTAAGATTATTTAAAATAGAAAAGAAAAATGAATTAAAATCCTTTTTTTACAAAGACTACACCTTATCAAGCTATAAAGATGCTTTAAATTTAAACAATGAAATCTTTTTTTATCAAAGTTTAAAAGAAGGCTTATTTAAAGAAAATGATGAAATTTTAGTTTCAAATTTGGGTAAAAAGATCATACTTTTTAGAAATTTCACTCAAAATTGCGATAATTTTAATGAAGCAAAATTAAAACAAATATTGCTTTTATTTTTTTTATTATTAGCGAGTGTATTTTTTGCAAGTTTGGCTATGATTAATGAATTTGGAGCCATAGATCTTGTTTTTTTAATGATTTGCTTATTGCTTTTAGTGATGGGAGTAATTAATCTTGGCTTGCTTTTTAAGCAAATTCGTATTCTTAAAAGTTTTTCCAAAGAAGAAATGAAAGAATTTTTAAGTCAAAGAATGAAAAAATACACTAAAGTGTAAAAACACTTTAGCATACTGTTTTTAAATTTGTAGCAAGACCACCTAAAGAAGTTTCTTTGTATTTATAATTCATATCTTTTCCTGTTTCATACATGGTTTCTATAACCTCATCAAGGCTTACCATAGGAGTAGATTTACGTGTCATTGCCATTCTAGCAGCACTTATAGCCTTAATAGCTCCAAAGGCATTTCTTTCTATGCAAGGAATTTGCACAAGCCCTGCAACTGGATCGCAAGTTAAACCTAGATGATGTTCCATTGCCATTTCAGCAGCGTTGCATGCTTTAAAAGCATTAGCCCCTAAAACTGTTGCCATAGCCGCAGCTGCCATCGAACTAGCACTACCAATTTCTGCTTGACAGCCTGCTTCTGCTCCGCTAATACTTGCATTTTTCTTATAAAAAGAACCTATAAGCATTGCTGTTAATAAAAACTCTATAGCCTTTTCATCGCTAAAACCTATAGTATGATTTTTAAGATAAAGCATAACAGCAGGGATAACAGCACATGCTCCATTTGTTGGCGCGGTTACAACTTTTGCTCCGCTAGCATTTTCTTCAGCAATCGCAATAGCATATAAAGAAATAAAATCTATAATGCCCATAGGATCAGCTGTCATCGCCACTCTTTCTTTAAGTCCTTTGGCTCTACGCTTTAAATGAAGTTTTCCAGGCAAATAATCTTCATTTGGATGCGTACCATTATAATACACTTCTTGCATTACTTCCCAAATTTCAAGACAATAAGCACGAATTTCCTCTTTAGTGTGAAATTGCAATTCATAACGATAAGAAAGCTCTGCTAAATCCCAATCTCTTTTATCGCAAAGCTCTAAAGCTTCTTTTGCATTGTTAAGCTCTATATCTAGTTTTTTCTTTTTATTTTGGTTGGAATTTTTACCTTTTTTTTCTAATTGTGCAGCTGTTAAAACAAAGCCTCCACCTACAGAATAATAAGTTTCTTCATCAACTAACCCACCTTTACAATCATAAGCTTTAATCTTCATACCATTCTCATGTAAAGGTAAAAAATCTTTGGAAAATATCAAATCTTTTTCATAATTAAAACAAAGTTTTTTCTCACCACAAAAATCAATTTGAGCATTTTCAATAGCATTTTTATTTACTTCATCTTGTATTGCTGCGCTTAAATTTTTAGCTTCTAGGCCATTTAACCCCCAAATTACAGCCTTATCACTCAAGTGTCCTTTACCTGTTAATGACAAAGAACCATAAAGAGTAACCTCAACTCTATCAATTTCATCAAGCTTTTTAGCAACTTTTTTACAAAATAAATTTCCGGCAAGCATAGGCCCTAAAGTATGAGAAGAAGAAGGACCGACACCTATTTTAAAAATGCTTAAATTACTCATTTTTTATCCTTAATTTATAAAAGATTGTGAATTGCAGCAGAAATTGCAACTATTCCCATTACCAAAATAAAAAGATCTAAAAATTTATTACGAAATCTTGCCAAAATATCAAAACGATAAATACAATAAAGCGGCATCAAGAAAAGCAAAATAGCCAAAACAGGACCACCAATAGCCTCAATAATTCCTATAACACTTGGATTTTTATACGCAACAAGCCAAGCGATAACAAAGGTAATGATCGCTGTTAAAGTTTGAGCGAATTTACCTTGAATTTTACCATTACTTGCTTTATATAAAATACCGTTTAAGCCTTCTTGAGAACCAAGATAATGTCCTAAGAAACTTTTACTAATGGCCACAAGTGCAACAATAGGCCCAACATAAGTCAGCAAAGAAACTTCAGGAAATTTATTTGCTATAAAGGTAAGAATATTGATATTTTGATCTTTTGCTGATGCAAAATCTTCTGGTGTAAAAGTTAAAGCGCAAGAAAAAACAAAAAACATTACAACAAAAACCATAAGAATAATTGCCAAAGAAATAATTTTTCTAGCGCGAGGTTCAGCATAATCACCATATTCTTTTTTACAATAACAAGCAAGTGAAGAAATAATAGGAGAGTGATTAAAACTAAATACCATCACAGGAATAACAAGCCATAAAGTAACCCAAAAATTACTTGTTGAAATTACGGAAAAATCAACATTTGTAAATAATGATGAATTCCATTGTGGAATTAAAAGCAATGAAAAAATAAATAAAAATATAATAAAAGGAAAAACAAGAAAACTCATTGCTTTTGTTACAACATTTTCACCAAGAATAGAAATCAAAACCAAAACTCCAACAATCAAAAAACTCACCCACCAACGAGCAGCATGAGTAAGATCTGCATTGAAATTAAACTGATTGATTAAGAACTCAAGCAAAGTTGTTGTAAGATTAGCACTATAAACCAATAAAATAGGTAAAATAGCAAAAAAATACAAAAGTGTAATTAAAAATCCACCGCCCTTGCCAAAATAACTTTCTGCAACAAAAGTAATATCATCTTTTGGATTAGAACTTGAAAGCACAAAGCGACATAAATTTCTATGAGCTAAGTAAGTCATAGGAAAAGCTAAAACAAGTATAACTAACAAAGGTATCAATCCACCAAGCCCAGCACTAATAGGTAACAAAAGTACACCGGCTCCAATAGCTGTTCCAAAAAGAGATAAAACCCACCTTGTATCGTGACTAGTCCATTTAGGAGTATTCATTATTCTTCCTTAAATTTAAGATTACATCTCTTTTATTTTAGCAAAATATTTATAAATAATTATTTTTTAAAAAAAATATTTTAAATCTTATGTAACATTTTGTAAATTTAATTTTATAAAAAAACAATCACTTGTATCAATAAAGTATTATTTTAAAACTAAATATATTTTGGGTTTTGCAATCAAAAAAGAAAAAATTTGGAAGACTATGCTTCCAAATTTTTGCATCAAATTTTCTAAGGGAGTTAAATTTTCAAAAATTAATCTAATTTTTGACCTAGGACATTTCCTTGCATATCCGTATAAACTTTCATGTTATTATTAAACTTAAATTTATAACCATTAATTTCTTTATCTATTTCAAGAATTTGAGCATTTGGTTGAGTTGTGCTTACTTTTTTCATAACACTAGGTAAAATAGTATGTGGTAAAGCCTTATATTTTCCATCAACTTCTTTCCAATCTCCATTGATCATAAAATCAATTTCAGTTCCATCATTTAAAATTACATCATAAGAATCTATATCTTTTTTCACCAAACCAATTTGAGCGGTTTTAAAATTTTTAGAAATAAATTCTTTGGCATTATTTGGAAGTTCGCTAGCAGGAACAACCATATCTTTAGCTAAAAGCACTGTAGCACCCAACAAAGCAAGTAAAGTTAATTTTGCTTTCATAGTTTCTCCTTTTTTGTCTTGGTTGGCGAAAGTTTAACTCAAAACTGTGAAGTGAATGTGAAACTTAAAAAATAATTTTCAAGCTTTCGTTCTCAACACTTATACCTTGACTTTTTATAAATTTTATTTCTTTTCCATCTTCAAATTTTAAAATATCTTTATCTTTTAGATTAATATCATAAGTTAAAATATGTAAAACAATATCATAAATACAAAAGAAAAGTTCTTTTTCTTCTATGTTTAAATCACAAACTTCAAGTTCTAATTTATCAAAATTTCTAAGCCCATAAGTATAAGCATTAACTCCATTTTCACTAGGATAAACACTAACATATATCCAATTATATACCGGTAAGCGATTATCATCTAACATTTTTGCATTTTCTATATAAAAACTGGGCTCTAGAACAACTGCACCTGTATAAAAACCTAAAGCATGTTTATTATCCAAACATAAAGCTGCAATTTTCGTAAACATTTTAGCTTGTTCTAATTTGCTTTGATCTTGACTTAGCACCGCTATAAGAAGGTGAGCTTTATGTTTTTTAGTTTGCTCTAAGGCATCTTTCCATATAAAATTAAAATTTGCATAGTATTCTGCTTCGTGATTAGGTATAGGATTTTTAATCAAATTTAGAGTAACCAACATATTTTCATGTGAAAAAATCACTCCCTCTTTGGTAAAATTTTCATCAGCTATTTTTATATTAAATTTATCTTCTAAAATGCTTTTTAACTCCGAAAAATTAAAATCAACTTCATCAAGAAGAACAAAAGAGGTAAAATTGTGATTTAAATCTATAGTCATATTAAACCCTATTAAATTTTTATAAATTATAACCTAATAAAAATAAAAACTATAAACAAGAATTTCTTAAAAATTATGATAATTGATATTAATTATAAATTTATTTTTTATATAGTATAATCTTTTAAAATTTAGTAAGTATATTTTTGGAGAAAAATGTGGCATTTCTAAAAGATTACATCGATTTAATTATCTTTTTAATTCTAGGAATTATGGCATTTATAGCTTTTTGGTGTGTTGTAGAAAGAATGCTATTTTTTAGAAAAATTAACTTTAAAAATTATGAGAATCAAGAGCAATTTGATGATGCGATTAGTGAAAATTTAACCACTATATATATCATCTATTCCAATGCCCCTTATATAGGACTTTTAGGCACTGTAATAGGCATCATGGTTACATTTTACGAAATGGGCTTAACGGGCAATATAGATGTCAAATCTATAGTTGTGGGACTTTCTTTAGCTCTTAAAGCTACAGCCTTAGGACTTTTGGTTGCTATTCCTGCTTTAATGGCTTATAATACCTTACTTAGAAAAGTTTCCCTCTTAAGTAATGCTTATAAGGCAAATAAAAATGCTTAAACTACCAAAAAATGAAGGTTTAAATATAGTTCCATTTATAGACATTATGCTTGTTTTGCTTGCTATAGTACTTAGTATTTCAACCTTTATTGCGCATGGAAAAATTCAAATCTCACTTCCTTCAAGTGAAAATGCTACCAATATAAGCAATAATGAAAAAAAACTTCTTATAACCATAGACGAAAAAAATACTTTTTATTTAAATGATAAATTAGCTGATTTAAATGAAGTTCAAAATGCTATTTTTTCACTTGATAAAAAAACCATAGTAGAACTAAAAAGCGATAAAAATGCTAAATTTGAAAGCTTTGTAAAAATTATAGATTTTTTAAAAGCCAAAGAACATGAAAATTTTCAAATTCTTACTGAGAAAAACAAATGAAAACTTTATTTTTAAATCATAAATACCAAGCTTCTTATATAACTTTTATAGTCTTTATACCTTTGCTTTTTGTCATTTTTCACTCAAATGACTTTTTTAAAATGGAAATTAAAAATGAAGATTCTTTTTCTTTAGCAATAAAACAGTTTACCCAAACTAATCCAACAAATGAGACTAAACCAACAGAATCCATTATAGAACCTATCAAACCAAAACCTCAGCCAAAAGTTATTAAAAAAACTCCTGAAAAAATGCAAAAAAAGATAAAAAAAACACCTTCACATCCAATACCAAATAAAATCCCAATAGCACCAACTCAAGAAGTTAAAACTTTTACAAAAACAACTGATACAAATGTCAAACCTAAAATCACCCAATTAACACAAGGAAAAGATAATCACCCTGTATTAAAAGAAATCCAAAAAGCTATACAACAAGCACAATTTTATCCAAGGCAAGCAAAAAAAATGCGTATGCAAGGAACTGTAAAAGTAGAATTTTTATGGAAAGAAAATAAAACTTTAACAGATTTAAAAATCATAGAAAGCTCAGGATATGATTTGTTAGATAAAAGTGCTTTAGAAAGCATAAAAAAAGCTTCTTTAAATTTTCCACACTATAACGGGGATTTAAGAATTACACTACCTATTATATATGATTTTAAAATCTTAAGAGGGTAAAATTATAATTTGCTACACTCTCTTATCTACAATTTGTGTTTCTTGATTTTCAATTTTATTTTGAAAATCTTTACTTAAATTCTGACTTAATTCTTGCAAAGATTTTTGCTTCAGTTTTTCAAATTCTTCAGGATTGCTAGCCTCAAGCTTTGCCTGCTCATCAGCACTTAAAGCACTTAAACCTTTTTCTTGGGCTTTTTGAAGTAAATCTTCGTCTTCTTTTTCTTTGATATTATTTTCCTTATCATCTTTTTTATTGATTTTTTGCGGATCTATGGTTTTCATAGCATTAGCTCCACCACCTGATGCTTCTTTAATGTCGCTTAAAATTTCTCTCATGCTAGGCTCTTTAACATCACTATCATCAACTTTACCATCTTTATTTACATCTTTATCAATAAAAAAATTTAATTTTTCTTCTATATTTGCATCATCAGATATTTTTTCATCGCTTGTTTTAAAGCCTAAATTTTGCATACTTTGTTGAAGGGTGCTTGTATTAAAATTTAATTTTACACTTTGTTGTTTATTATTTAAATTTGAATTTAAAGAACCAAAATTATCTTTTACACTTTCAAACCAATTTGAAACAAATTGGTTTGCTTCGCCATTAAGCCTTATACTACCATCATTTCTAGCAACATAATTCGTATAAGAACTGAAATTTTTTTGTAAACTACTATAATTTTCATCGCTTAAATTTAAAGCTATAAGTTCACCTTGCTTATTTTCAAAAACAACCTTAACACCATCGCTATTTAAACTCGAAAGATCTTGCACGGGAATTTTATCTTGATCTTCTTTTTTTAATACGCTAAGCTCTTTTTTATCAACATTATTAGTTAAAGAATGAGTTAAACTAGTAGAAGTATCGATTTTCATTATTTATCCTTTTTTACATTTTGCAAATAAACCTAAACGACACATTTTTCTCTCATGTGAATTTTTTAAAGAATTACACTTTTTAAGTTCTTGCTCGTAGTTAGCACAAGAATTTGCAAAAGCAAAAGAACTCAAAATGCTTAAAACCAAAATTATTTTTAACATTTTCCAATCCTTATTTTAAAGATTTTTTAGTTAAAATTATACCTTTTATAATCGACAAAATCTTAAAAAATTTTATAATCTCAGAAAGGAATCAATGAAAGCATTAGCTCTTTTTAGCGGTGGGCTTGATAGTATGCTTGCAATGAAACTCATCACTGCACAAGGCATAGAAGTTAAAGCTCTAAATATCAACATAGGTTTTGGAAGCACAAGTGATAAAAGCGAAATCATGAAAAAGCGTGCGGCAATGGTAGGTGCAGATTTTGAAATGATAGATGTAAGAAATTCCTATCTTCAAGAAGTGCTTTTTAATCCACAATATGGCTATGGCAAACATTTTAATCCTTGTATAGATTGTCATGCTTTTATGTTTAAAACTGCTCTTGCTATGTTAAAAGAAGAAAATGCAAGCTTTATCATCACAGGAGAAGTTTTAGGACAACGCCCTATGAGTCAAAGAAGTGATGCGATGGCAAAGGTTAAAAAACTTGCTCTTGATGAAGAAGATTTAATCTTACGTCCTATGTGTGCAAAAAACCTACCTCTAACCAAACCTGAAAGAGAAGGTTGGGTAGATAGAGAAAAACTCGAAGGTATTAGTGGAAGAAGTCGTAAAAGACAACTTGAACTTGCAGCTAAATTTGGCTTAGAAGACTTTGAAAGCCCAGGTGGAGGTTGTTTGCTAACTCTTGATAGTTTTGCTAAAAAAATTCGAGATTTCATAGAATTTGACAAAGATATGCAGGTTAATGACGCACAACTTTTAAAATATGGTCGTCATTTAAGATTACCCAATGGAGCTAAAATGATCATAGGTAGAAATGAACTTGAAAATACTCTTTTAAAAGGTTTAAAAACTCCTAAATATGAAGTAATAGAACTTGGAGATTTAATCGGAGCTTACTCTTTGGTAGATGAAAAAATTTCAGAAAAAGACTTAGAACTTGCCTTAAAAATAGCCCTTACCTATACTAAACACGAAGTAGGAAAAAGCCATGAACTTAAATTTAAAAATCAAGCTTATACAAGTATAGCTTTTGAAAATAAGGCTGATATTAATCAATTTTTTATTAGTTAAAGTATAAAGTATTTAGCAAAACAAGCGATATAGTATTTGAATCTTTTCAAAATATTGCAATCAAGCCCATGAAAATGGGCTTTTTTATTTTAATCCATAAGCATTTTTTAAATTGTTTAAATTCGCACTCGCATTCAAAAGCAAACAATCAGCCAAAACCAAACGCACCATAGCACTAGCTACAACACTTCCTCTAACACCTACACAAGGATCATGCCTACCTTTGAGTTCAAATTCCAAATTATTGCCAAATTTATCTATACTTTCTTGCTTGGCAAAAATAGAAGGAGTAGGTTTAAAATAAGTTTTTAAAATAAGATTTTCTCCATTTGAAATTCCTCCTAAAATTCCTCCACTATGATTGCTTAAAAACTTGCCATCTTTTAAAGCATCATTATTACACGATCCGCGCATTTTGCTTGCATTAATACCTTCGCCTATTTCAACTGCTTTAACAGCATTAATTCCCATTAAAGCATGAGCTAATTTAGAGTCTAACTTATCATAAAGAACTTCTCCAAGTCCCACAAGCATACCACTAACTTTTGTAAAAACAGCAGCGCCTACACTATCTTTTGAATTTCTAGCATTTAAAATTTCATTTTTAAAGTCACTTTCTAGTTTTGGATCAAGGCAAAAAATTTCACTTTTCTTAGCAAATTCAAAATCAAATTCTTCTTCTTTCAAATTTGATACAAAAGTTCCTATTCCAAAAACACCACTTTGAACACAAATGCCAAATTCACACAAAAGCATCGCTGCAACTGCACCACCAGCCACTCTAGCAACACTTTCTCTAGCGCTTGATCTACCTCCACCCCTATGATCTCTTATGCCATATTTATAAAAATAAGCAAAATCCGCATGAGCAGGACGAAATAGATCTTTTAAATTATCATAATCCTTAGAATGAGCATTTTCATTAAAAACTACTATAGCTATAGGATGACCCGTTGTATATCCTTCAAAAACTCCACTTAAAACCTGAGCTTTATCGCTTTCTTTTCTTGGTGTTGCAAATTTACTTCCGCCTTTGCGTTTATCAAGCTCATTTTGTAAAAATTCTTCATCAAATTTAACTCCAGCAGGCACTCCATCAATAATACATCCAACAGCCACACCATGAGACTCACCAAAACTTGTAAATTTCAATCTCGTACCAAAGGTATTCACTATAAAGCTCCTAATTTCTCAAGTGCAATTTTTGCTGCCATTTGCTGTGCTTCTTTTTTGCTTCCCGCAATAGCTCTTGCAAGTTCTTTACCATCAAGCATTAAAGCGATTTCAAATTGCTTTAAATGATCAGGACCAAAAGCACGCACTGTTTCATACTGCGGAGTTTGTCCGATTTTTCCCTGTGTAATCTCTTGTAATTTTGTTTTATAATCTTTTATAAGAATTTTTGCATCAATTTGAGGGAAATTTTTTTCTATAAGTCTTAAAGCAATAGTTTTTGCAAACTCAAACCCAGCTTCTAAATGTATAGCACCTATAATGGCTTCTAACGCATCTGAAAGTATAGAAGGCTTTTCTTTTCCTCCATTGTTTTCCTCAGCAACACTCATAAAAATAAAATCGCCCAAATTTAAACTATTTGCAATTTTTGCAAAAGACTTTTCATTCACTAAAGCCGCTCTAAGCTTAGATAAATCTCCTTCGGCATCTTTGGCGAATTTATGAAAAAGGTATTCACCCACAACTAAATCAAGCACGGCATCACCTAAAAATTCCAGGCGTTCGTTGTTGTAAGATTTTTTAAAACTTTTATGGGTTAAAGCATGTATAAGAAGACTTTTATCTTTAAATTCATAAGTTAAACTCTGCTCTAGTTTTTCAATGTTTTTCATCATTTTCCCTTGCAATTTTCAAAGCAGCTTCACGCGCCAATGTATCACATCTTTCATTTTCCAAATGTCCATTATGTGCTTTTACCCAAAAAGCCTTAATCTTATGAGATTTTGCCACTTTAATATATTCCTTCCATAAATCTATATTTTTTTTACCTTTAAAATCCTTTTTTATCCATCCTTCTAGCCATTCATTAATACTTTGAACCATTAGGTTAGAATCTGTAAAAAGCGAAATTTCACAAGGCTCTTTTAAAGCCTTCAAAGATTCAATAATTGCCATTAGCTCCATTCTATTGTTAGTAGTATTAGCCTCAGCTCCAAAACCTTCCTTTTGATACTCCTTATAACGCAAAATATAAGCCCATCCGCCAAAACCTGGATTATTAAGACATGAACCGTCTGTATAAATTTCAATGTGTTTCATTGTTTTTCACTTCATAAATAATTGTACAAGTATTAAACTCATAACAAATAGGACAGTGATAAAAAAATAAAGGCATAACATTTTTACACTCAGAACAACGATATGAAAATTCTAACCCCGCATTAAAAGAATTATCTTTTAAAATTTTTAACATTTTAAAATTAGAATTTTTAAAAACAAACTGATGTGTATCATCATGCTTTGAAATTTTACCCAAAGCATAAAAGAATTCTAAAAAATCTTGATTTTCTAAATTAAACGCTTCATTTTCTCTATAAAGCAAATCACAAATATCAAAAAAATTTTGCCCTAAAAACATATGATATTTTTCAAAAACTAAACGCCCTAACATAGGATTATCTTCTATTTTAAATTCTAAAAGTTTTTTCTTTTTTTCTTCATCAGTGATATTAAAAGTACAAAGTTCTAAAGCTTTGATAAAATCATGCTCTTTTTGCACATCTTCATTAAGCTCAAAAAGACATTCTAAAAGTTCTAAATTTTCTTTATAAGAACGGAGTTTTAAATAAACAATTTTTAAAAGTTTTAAGGCTTGTATATTTCTTGGACGCAGTTTTAAAACTTGTAATAAAACTTCTTTTGCACGCTCTAAAAATCCTGCTTTAAAATAAACTTTTGCTAAAGAAAGGAAAATAAATTCTCTTTCTTGTTTATCTTTACATTTTTCAAGAGCAATCAAATAAATTTGAGTTGCTTTTTCAAATTCCCCACTTTTGGTAAAAATTTCAGCCAAAAAACTTAAATTTCCAAAACTCAAGCTACTATTTCTTAACAACTCTTTATGAGCGTTATCCATTTCAAATTTTTTTATAAATTTTTCAAGCTTTTGTTCTTCATCTTTGTTAGCAAATATTTTCCAAATATAATTTGCAACAGCTACAACAAATACTAAAATGGTTAAAATTATAAGCCCTACTAAAGGGTCTCTGTATTCTACAAAGAAAAAATCCATAGTCTCGCTCTAAAAATTTTATGCCAAATTATAGCCAAATCTTTGTATAATTTTAACAAGGTTTGTAAAATGATAACTAAAGAAAGTATAGAAAATTTATCCCAAAGACTTAATATTGTTGATATTATAGAAAATTATATTGAAGTAAAAAAACAAGGCTCTAGTTTTGTGTGTATCTGTCCTTTCCATGCAGATAAAAACCCGTCTATGCATATCAATCCTACCAAAGGTTTTTATCATTGTTTTGCTTGCAAGGCTGGTGGAGATGCTTTTAAATTTGTAATGGATTATGAAAAATTAAGTTTTGCCGATGCAGTTGAAAAAGTTGCAAGCCTTAGTAATTTTACTTTGAGTTATACAAAAGAAAAACAAGAAAATAAAAAAGAGCTAAAGTCTATACTACCAAGCTTAAATGCATATTTTAAAGATAATCTCAAACACCACAAAGAAGTTTTAACCTATCTTTACCAAAGAGCTTTAAATGACAAAGATATAGCCAAATTCGAATTAGGTTTTGCAGGAGCAAGTGAAGATAGTATAAGATTATTGCAAAATCAAAAAATTCCTTTAGAAGATGCTATGAGTGTTGGAGCTTTAAAAAAAGATGAAAATAATGAATTTTACGCAAGTTTTATATGGCGTATCACCTTTCCAATCTACGATCATAAAGACTTATTAGTAGGGTTTGGAGGGCGTACTTTAAATCCCAATGTACCGGCAAAGTATGTAAATTCACCCCAAAATATACTTTTTGATAAAAGTAGAATTTTTTATGCTTTTAACATCGCTAAAGAAAATATAGCCAAAAAAAAAGAAATAATAGTATGTGAAGGCTACATGGATGCAATAGCTTTTCACAAAGCAGGGTTTAACAACGCTGTAGCAGTTCTTGGAACAGCATTAACCGAACATCATCTACCCTTAATCCGCCGTTATGATGCAAAAGTGATTTTATGTTTTGACAATGATGAAGCAGGATTAAAAGCTGCGACACGATCTGCATTTTTATTAAGCACAAACAAAATAGACGGTAAAGTGGCAATTTTACAAGGCGGAAAAGATCCCGCTGAGCTCGTAGCAAAAAATGAAAGCACAAAACTTCATAATATACTCGATGAAGGAATAGAGCTTGGTGAATTTTATATCAGACGCTTAATATCCACTCATTCCATAATTTCTGCTCTTGACAAACAAAAAGCTTTAGAAACTATACAAAAATTCACCTTTAATCTTGAACCTTTAGTGGCAAATTCTTACACTGGTCTAGTTTCAAATTTATTAAAAGTGGATGAAAAATTTATCGTCTTATCACAAAATTCAAAAAAAACCATACAAACCCCTTTAATTTCTCAAAATAAATACAATTTTCCTAAAGAAAAAATTCACATTGCAGAATTAGAACTTATAGCTTTTTTAAAACAGCATCCAGATATATGTAACGATTTTAAGCAAATTAGTGATAGTGTTTGTTTTAAGCATAAAATTTTATTGGATAAAATTTTAGAAAAAAAAGGTTATGAAGATAGTGATATTAGAGAATTTGAAAGTAAAAATATTCGAAAAAATTTAAACTATAGCGAATTCTTGTTAGGTATTTGCAAGGTTAATTTAGCTTTTTTAAACAATGTAAAAATTAAAAATTCTACACTCGCATTAAAAAAACAACTTTTTACGCTTATTGATAAAAATTTAAATCTTCTAATTAAAAATTTAAATACCGAAGAATTAAATAATTTTTTAAAAGAATATTTAAGCTTCTTAAAATATGAAAAAAACGAAGAAATTCTGCAACAATCATTTAGAAACTTAAATGGAATTTTTAGTAACAAAAACTTTACAGCTTATGATTTAGGATTTAGCGCACAAGATAATGACGAACCTTTTTAATTTATTTAAATTTCAAGCCTTAATTTACCTTTTTTTAAACACAATCACGCTAAAGTATATAAAAATTTTTAAGGATAAATTATGATGCCTTTTAGTGATGAAGAGCTTATAAATCCTGTTAAAGCAAGTTTAGAAAAGAGCTTGCCTATGCTTGAACGTGATGGCGGAGGGCTTGAATTTTTAGGGATTAAAAATGGGGTTGTTTATGTCCATTTAATAGGAGCTTGCAAAGGTTGTGCATCAAGTGGAACGACACTAAAATACGGTCTTGAAAGGCAACTTAAGATTGATATTCATCCAGAAATCACTATAATCAATTTAAACGGCGGAGCAGACGAATTTGCAAAATTATAAAAAACTTGGAATTGAACATTTTTACAAAAAAGATTTTAAAACTGCAAAAATGTATTTTTCTATGGCCTATGAAAAACGCAAAAATAAACGCTTGCTAAATTTTATCTGCCTTTGCGATCTTGCTTTAAAATCTCCTAAAGAAGCTTCTTTACTTTTTGATTTTTATATAGAACATTACAAAATCTCTAGCATTGATAAAGACTTAGAAGAAATTTTAAGTACAATTGAATTTAAAAAACAAGAAAACGAACAAGAAAACGAATTTGAAGATGGGCATGCGTTAAATTATCAAGATTTTTTAAAAAGCGAAGAAGAACTTGGCTTTCAAAAAAGTTTTGAAAATATCATTAATAGCACTAAATTAGTTATTGATAATCGTGATGATTTTTTAGATTTTTTGGAAAAATTACTTGATAATGGCTATAAAGATATGACTTTAAATTATATAGAAAATGTTATGCCTCATTTTTGGGCAAATGATAGATTTATCAAACTCCAAGAAAAACTCATAGGATTTAAAAGTGAAATTAAAACTTGAAAATTCATTCATTACAGATAATACCTTAGAGTGCGAAAAAGAATGCTTTTTTTTACAAACCACACAAAATACTAAATTTCACGCTCAAGCCTTAGAAAAAGGTGCAAAAATTATTGATGTAAATGAGTGTAAAAAACTTTTAAAAATCGATGAAAAGATTCAAATCATAGGAATCACAGGAACCAATGGCAAAACCACAACCGCAGCAGCGATTTATTCTATCTTATTGGATTTAGGTTATAAATGCGGGCTTTGCGGGACAAGAGGAGCTTTTATCAACGATGAACAAGTTGATGAAAAATCCTTAACCACCTCCCCTATTCTTAAAACCTTAGAGTACCTACAAATAGCCACTCAAAAAAAATGTGATTTTTTCATCATGGAAGTAAGCTCACACGCACTCGTTCAAAACCGTATCGAAGGCTTAAATTTTGCTGCTAAAATTTTTACCAATATCACTCAAGATCATTTAGATTTTCACGGTACTTTTGAAAATTACAAAGAAGCAAAAGAACTTTTTTTTACAGATGAGAGTTTAAAATTTATCAACAAAGATGCTTTGGCTATTAAATTTAATGTGCGTAACGCTTTTACTTATGGCATAGAAAATCCTGCTTTATATCAAATCAAAGCTTATTCTTTAGAAGAAGGTATTAGCGCTATTGTAACAAATAAAAATCAAACTTTTCACATAGACTCGCCCTTGCTAGGACTTTTTAATCTTTACAATCTTCTAGTTGCTAGTGCTTGTGTGAATGAACTCGTAAAGCCTGATTTAAAAGACTTGGAAAATGCTATCAGTGGATTTGGCGGGGTTTGTGGCAGGGTAGAACAAGTAGCAAAAGGCGTGATTGTGGATTTTGCTCATACGCCTGATGGCATTGAAAAAGTGCTTGACACTCTTAAAAATAAAAAGCTCATCGTTGTTTTTGGAGCAGGTGGAGATAGAGATAAAACCAAACGCCCTTTAATGGGAAAAATCGTCGAACATTTTGCAAAAATTGCTATCATTACAAGTGATAATCCACGCAGCGAAGAACCAAAAACCATCATGGAAGAAATTTTATCAGGCTTCGCTAAAAAAGAAAAAGTTTTAGTGATAGAAGATAGAAAAGAAGCCATAAAAAAAGCTTTAGAACTAAAAGAAAATGACGATTTAGTCGTTATTTTAGGCAAAGGTGATGAAACTACTCAAGAAATTAAAGGGATAAAATATCCTTTTAGCGATAAAGTAGTTGTTAATGAAATTTTAAAAAATCAAGGATAATCAATGTTTGAAAATATGGATTTTTCTAAAATGGGAGAACTTTTAAATCAAGTTCAAGAAAAAGCAAAAAATATAGAATTAGAACTTGCAAATCGTGAATTTAGCGCCAAAAGTGGAGCAGGACTTGTTAAAGTAAGCGCCAATGGAAAAGGCGAGATTATCGATGTTAGCATTGATGATTCTTTACTTGAAGATAAAGAGTCCTTGCAAATTTTACTTATTTCTGCAATTAATGATGTTTTGGCTATGGTTGCGCAAAATCGTTCCAATATGGCGAATGATGTTTTAGGCGGTTTTGGAGGTATGAAATTATGAAAAAAATTTTAATTATTTGCATGCTTTTTACTTTGTCTTTTGGTATAGAAAGACCTAAATTTGAAGATTTTTTAGCAGGTTATGAAAGAAATAAGGCAAGCATGCTCAACTATGAAGGAATGCCAGCTTTTGCACTCAGTGAAAATTTACTTGCTGTATTAAAACAACCTAATGCTAAGCTTAATAAATATGTAAAATACGATCCATTTTTAAATTTATATCTTGTAAGAACTGACTTTAGCCTAATCCCTACTCCTATGGGTGATGAAGAAAAACTTACTCGTAATGATTGGGTTGGAATTTGGGATCCTAATAAACCTTATATAGGACATATTAAGTATTTAGCTCAAAATATTGATGAAAAAGATCAACTTGATTTTAATTCTAAAATAGGACTTTTAGGGACTCCATGCTGTGAAATGATGGGGATTGCTTTAAATAATAGCTCTTTTATAGGCAATCGCTATTTAAAACATTTTATGAAATATAACGATGTTTATTGGGGGGATATTGGCGTTGATTTTGTTGTTCGAGAAAATAAAATTTATGTTAACAATGTAAGAAAAAATCCACAATTTTTAATCAACGATCAAGTTATAAGTGTTGATGGCTTGCCCGCCAATGATTTAAGAAAACTCAATGAAAAAATTCTTTTTGCAGATCGCGGAAGCACTCTTTATTTTCAAGTGTTGCGTGATAATATGGATTTAAATATTTCTACTGAAGTTTTTGCAAAAGATTTGAGCAAATTTAACCTTCCTGATTCTAAACCAAAACCAAAAATTACAAATTTCACAAGCAATCTTGGTTTAACGGTTAATACTAGTCTTGTTGTAACCAAAATAGATCCAAAATCAAAAGCATCAAATGCAGGATTTATGGTAGGAGATAAAATTTTACGCGTTAATAATATTATTTTAAATAATTTTAAAGAATTACAAAATATTTTAAGCGCTGGTAATGACTTTAGCATCTTAATTGAACGCAAAAGTACTAAATTACCTTTATCAAATTTCAACAATGAACTAGGCGGAAATGCCAACTCAGGTGGCGATGGTAAATTTCAATTTTTCATAAGGCTTACTAAGTGAATTTAAAAGAACTTTTTATCCATCACTTAGAAAAAAATCTACCTAAGGTTGAAAGCTTTCATCCTTTTTTTAATGAAGCTTTAGCCCTTATGCTAAAAGCAGGAGGAAAGCATTTTCGTGCACAATTGCTTTTAAGCGTAGTACAAAGCAATAAACCTGAACTTTTAAATCAAGCTTTAGATGTGGCTTTAGCTTTGGAATTTATCCATACTTATTCACTCATACACGATGATTTACCCGCTATGGATAATGCGGACTTTAGACGAGGAATTCCAACCTTACACAAAAGCTACGATGAAACTACAGCCATCTTAGTGGGCGATGCTTTAAATACTGAAGCTTTTTTAGCTCTAAGTCATGCTCATTTAAAAGATGAAATCAAAATCAAACTCATAAAAACCCTTGCCTTTAATGCAGGACTTAATGGAATGGTTATAGGACAAGCTATTGATTGTTTTTTTGAAGACAAAAGACTGAGTTTAAATGAACTTGAGTTTTTACATACACACAAAACCGCAAGATTAATCGCTGCAGCTTTAAAAATGGGTTGTGAAATTTGCGAACTTAACAACGAAGAAAGCAATCAAATTTACAAACTTGGTTTAAAACTAGGACTGATTTTTCAAATCAATGATGATATTATCGATGTAACTACAAGTCAAGAACAAAGCGGAAAGCCTACTAACAACGATATTCATAAAAATTCTTTTGTCAATTTGCTTGGACTTGAACAAGCCATAAAAACAAAAGAAAATCTTCTTAGTGAATGCGAACAAGACTTAGAAAAACTTAATGAAAAACTCGCACAAATGATACAAAATTTAATAATTCAATACTTATAAAGGCAAAAAATGGACATTCAAATTTTACAAGAACAGGCAAATACTCTAAGATTTTTAAGTGCCGATATGGTGCAAAAAGCAAACTCAGGACACCCAGGTGCACCTTTGGGCTTAGCAGATATTTTAAGTGTTTTAAGTTATCATTTAAAGCACAATCCTAAAAATCCCACTTGGCTAAACCGTGATAGACTTATATTTTCAGGTGGACATGCAAGTGCTTTGCTTTATAGTTTTTTACATTTAAGTGGCTATGATTTAAGCTTGGAAGATCTTAAAAATTTCCGCCAACTTCATGCTAAAACCCCTGGACACCCTGAAATTTCAACTCTTGGAGTAGAAATCGCTACAGGCCCTTTAGGGCAAGGCGTTGCCAATGCCGTAGGCTTTGCTATGGCAGCAAAAAAAGCACAAAATTTGCTAGGTAGTGATTTAATCGATCATAAAATTTATTGTCTTTGCGGAGATGGGGATTTACAAGAAGGCATTTCTTATGAAGCTTGTTCTTTAGCAGGACTTCACAAACTTGATAATTTCATACTTATTTACGATAGCAACAATATCTCCATAGAAGGCGATGTAGGTTTAGCCTTTAATGAAAATGTAAAAATGCGTTTTGAAGCACAAGGATTTGAAGTTTTAAGTATAAATGGACACAATTACGAAGAAATCAATAAAGCCTTAGAACAAGCTAAAAAATCCACAAAACCTTGTCTTATCATCGCAAAAACAACTATAGCAAAGGGTGCAGGAGAGCTTGAAGGCAGTCATAAAAGCCATGGTGCACCTTTGGGCGAAGAAGTGATTAAAAAAGCCAAAGAACAAGCAGGTTTTGTTCCAAATATCAGTTTTCATATCCCACAAGCAAGCAAAATCCGCTTTGAAAGTGCTGTAGAACTTGGGGATTTAGAAGAAGCAAAATGGAAAGATAAACTTGAAAAAAGTGGTAAAAAAGAACTTTTAGAAAGGCTATTAAACCCTGATTTTAGCAAGATAGCTTATCCTGATTTTAAAGGAAAAGATCTTGCTACAAGAGATAGCAATGGTGAAATTTTAAATGTTTTAGCTAAAAATTTAGAAGGATTTTTAGGTGGAAGTGCGGATTTAGGCCCTTCAAATAAAACAGAACTTCACGGTATGGGAGACTTTATAGAAGGTAAAAATATCCATTTTGGCATCAGAGAACACGCTATGGCAGCGATTAACAATGCTTTTGCAAGATATGGAATTTTCTTACCATTTTCGGCAACTTTTTTCATCTTTAGCGAGTACTTAAAACCTGCCGCAAGAATAGCAGCCCTAATGAAAATCAAACATTTTTTCATTTTCACACACGATAGCATAGGTGTGGGCGAAGATGGACCAACACACCAACCTATAGAACAACTTAGCACTTTTAGAGCTATGCCAAATTTTTTAACCTTTAGACCTGCTGATGGAGTGGAAAATGTCAAAGCTTGGCAAATAGCCTTAAATGAAGGTATTCCAAGTGCTTTTGTGCTTTCACGCCAAAAACTCAAAGCTCTAAATGAACCCGTTTTTGGAGATGTAAAAAACGGAGCATATTTACTTAAAGAAAGCAAAGATGCTAAATTTACACTTTTAGCGAGCGGAAGTGAAGTTTGGCTTTGTTTAGAAAGTGCAAACGAACTAGAAAAACAAGGTTTTGCTTGTAATGTTGTTTCCATGCCTTGTTTTGAACTTTTTGAAAAACAAGATAAAGCTTATCAAGAAAGATTGTTAAAAGGTGAAGTTATAGGTGTTGAAGCAGCGCATTCTAATGAACTTTATAAATTTTGCCATAAAGTGTATGGTATAGAAAGTTTTGGAGAAAGTGGCAAAGACAAGGATGTTTTTGAACACTTTGGCTTTAGCGTTTCAAAGCTTGTAAATTTTATCCTTAGCAAATAAAATGAATACAAATTTCAAATTTCAAAATAACACTCTTTTTATCTTTGGAATTTGGGATAAAACAAGTATTTATAAGTTAAAAATAAAAGATTTTTTAGCTTTGATTCAAAGCAAGGAAGTGATTTTTGATTTTAAAGATCTAAAAGCAATCGATACCGCTGGAGTGAGATTTTTCCTTGCTTTGGAAAATGACCTTAAAGATAAAAATATTAAAATCACCAAAGAAGGCTTAAATTCACGCTTTCAAACCCTTTTTGAACTTTGTGAAAAAAACTACCAAAGACTAAGCAAAACAAAAAAATCACATAAAAATTTCAGTGAATACTTTATCGATCTTGGAAAATTAAGTTTAGAACTTTTAAAAATTTTAAGAAAATTCATCAATTTCACAGGAGCTTTTTCCACAAGTCTTTTTTTATGCCTTAAAAATCCTAAAAATTTTCGCTTTATTGCTTTTTTATATCATATAGAAAATTCTGCTTTTAAAGCCTTGCCTATAGTTATTTTAACTGCTCTTTTAGTAGGAGTGGTTTTAGCCTATCAGGCCGCTTATCAACTCGCACAATTTGGAGCCAATATTTTCATAGTAGATTTGATGGGAATTTCAGCCACTAGAGAACTTGCACCTTTAATCGCCGCCATAGTGATCGCAGGAAGAAGTGCAAGCTCTTATACCGCACAAATTGGAGTGATGAAAATTACTGATGAAATTGCAGCTATGAATACTATGGGTTTTCGTTCTTTTGAATTTATTATTATTCCACGTGTTATGGCTTTGGTAGTGGCTATGCCTTTAATCGTTGCCATTAGCGATGCAATCAGTATTATAGGTGGAATGATGGTTGCAAAATTAAATCTTGATATTTCTTTTGCCGAATTTTTAAGACGCTTTAGAGAAGCTGTAGATATAAAACATATCTTTATAGGACTTGTAAAAGCACCTATTTTTGGATTTTTAATAGGGCTTATTGCTTGTTTTCGTGGTTTTGAGGTAAAAAACACTACACAAAGCATAGGAATTTATACCACAAAAAGCGTTGTAAATGCTATTTTTTGGGTGATAGCTTTTGATGCTTTATTCTCTGTTATTCTAACTTCTGCAGGAATTTAAATGGTTATTAAAGCACAAAATATCATTACAAAATTTGGAGAAAAAATCGTCCATGATGGCGTAAGTTTTGAAATCAAAAAAAACGAAATTTTTGGTATTTTAGGAGGTAGTGGAAGTGGAAAATCCGTCCTTTTAAAACAAATGCTTATGCTTGAACATTTTGATGGTGGAGAATATGAAATTTTAGGTTATAAACTTAAAAATATCAACGAAGAAGATGCACTTGCTTTGCGTAAAAAATGGGGTGTGGTTTTTCAGTTTGCTGCACTTTTTAGCTTTTTTAATGTTTATGAAAATATAGCCATTCCTTTAAAAGAATACACTCATTTAGATGAAAATAGCATACAAGAACTGGTTTTAATGAAGCTAAAAATGGTAGGTTTAAACGAAAGTGTTTTAAAACAATTTCCAAGCGAACTTAGTGGTGGTATGCAAAAAAGAGTGGCAATTGCTAGAGCTTTAGCACTTGATAGTAAGTTACTTTTTTTAGATGAACCTACCTCAGGACTTGACCCTCATAGTAGTCGCGAATTTGACGATTTGGTTTTAGAATTAAAAAAAAGTTTTGATTTAAATATCATTTTGGTTACACATGATAAAGAAAGTATGAAAAATTTACTCGATCGCTTTATCATTTTAGAAAATAAAAAAGTTGGATTTTGCGGTACTTATGAAGAATTACGCCTGCAAAATGAACGACTTTTTAAAAGATTTATGGAGTAAAAGTGGAAAATAGAGCAAATTATTTTTTTGTAGGACTTTTTGTTTTTGGAGTGTTTTTTGCAAGTCTTGGTTTCATACTTTGGCTTGGTGGATACTCTAAAGAAGAAAGTTTTAAGTATTATGAAATTCACACGCAAGAATCCGTTGCAGGACTTGGCATAAAAGCACCCGTAAGGCTTTTGGGCGTGGAAGTAGGTAGCGTAGAAGAAATCAGCATTTACAATCAAGATGAACTCGGCGTTAACATACGCATTAAGGTCAAAAACAATACCCCTATAAAAGAAGACACCTTTGCTACTTTGCAACTTCAAGGTATCACAGGACTTAAATTTGTCCAACTTCAAGGCGGAAGCAAAAATAGCAAAGATTTAGTATCTATACAGGGAAAACTTCCAGTCATTCCTTTTAAAGAAAGTTTTTTAGCAACCATAGACAGACAAAGTGAACATATTTTTTCTTTGGTTAAAACGGCCGATGATAAATCAAAAGAACTTTTAAGCGAAAAAAATCTTAAAAATCTAGAAATCTTTTTGCAAAATCTAGCAGAATTAAGTGCAAATTTAAATGCTAATTCTAAAAATTTAAGCCTTAATCTTTCAAACACAAGTTTAAAAATAGGAAAAATGGCTGATAATATAAGCCTTAGTGCGCAAAATTTCAACTCCAGTCTTAAAGACATAAAAGAAAGCACGATGATTTTAAAAAATTTCATAAAAAAAGCTGATGAAAAATTAAACACTTATGATGATATTAAAGCATCTTTGATGCAAAATTTAGAGCTTTTTAAACGAATTTTAATTGAAAGCAATATTCTAATAGAAAATTTACAAAACAGCCCTGCTGATTTGATTTTTAAAGAAACTAAACCTAAACTAGGACCAGGAGAAAAATAATGCTAAAGCAATTATTCTATATTTTGACTTTTATTTTTATATTATGCGGATGCTCTTTAAGACACGAAACCATCAACAAAAATGAAAATATCATATTAAAAGATGAAGGAATAGACTCAAATATTTTTTTTAAAAAAACCGGTAAAATTCTTAAAATTCGCAATGCAAATGCACCTTGGTATTTAAACTCGCGAGCTATTGTTTATATAGATAATGGTTTTAGCAACAAATACGCACATTATTTCTGGGGAGACTTACCAAGCAATCTTTATTCTTTTTTAATTTTATCAAAATTTGAACAAAGCAATATTTTTACAACCTTACTTTCTTCAACAAGCTCTTTAAATGCGGATTATGCCCTTGAAAGCAGGATTAACTCTTTTGAACAAATTCTTAACAACAATGAAAACTACGCTCAAATTTCTATAAGCGTAAATTTCATAAATCTTGAAAACAATCAAATAATAGCTCATAAAATTTTCAATACTAAAGAAAAAATAGAAAAAAAAGATATCCGCTCTACTTATAATGCTTTTCAAAAAGCCTTAAATAAAATTGGAAATGAGATTGTTTTTTGGGTAAATTCTAATTTATCCTAATTTAGGAACACTTTTTGCTTTTTAAATATTTAGCAATATTTTTGAAAGGTAAACAATGAAAAGTGATTTAGATATATTTAAAAAACACTTAGGCGAAATTCAAAGCGTGAATGAATTTAAAGCAAATCAAATTTGCTCTCAAATCAATGATGCAAATGATTTTATAGGAGCACTTCAAGTACTTGATATGTCTTTAAAAAAAATAGAAAAAAGCATTCTAGAAAGAATAGATGAAAATTCAGATGATATGCAAAAAAGAACTCTTGATGCCACAGCATCACAACTTATACAAAACTGCTCTTTCATGGGAACAGCCCTTTTTGGAAATATTTTCAATGTTTATGTTGGTAAAAAACTTTTTGAATTTGAAATTGCTAATCCACTTTTAATTCTTCAAACAAGTAATTACGAAGGTGTATTAGCCTATATACAAGATAAAAGAGATGAAATAAAAATCATTCTATCAGAGTTAGCAACCGCAATCACCATGGGCGAAACTGTGGATAATGCTGGAATTTATAACTCTACAATGGATTTTAAAAATTTATTTAAATAAGAATAGTAATCATTTGTTCTCTTTAAGCAAATATAATATATTTTAGCTTAAAGAGATTTTCCAAACTCTAAAAGAGAGTTAGGCTACGAATAAAAAGGGGGAGGGAAATAGCCTAACCCAAACGAGATCTTAAAAGATCTCTTTAAACTAAAATAAATATTTAGATAATTTAACAATTTTTATTAAATTATCTAAACCATATTTATGTTTTAGTTTAATACGATGTGACATTTTATTCTAAAAACACTTAATCTGCTATAAAAATATCATTTAGTAACTTAAATTATTAAAGAATATTACTACAATATTATTTAAAAAATTTTAAATTTTTAGAATTTTAAGAAAAAAATATTATTTTTATAATTTAATATCATATCATAGAAAGAATTTCAGCACGCCCATTAATCACAGCAACACAATGTTCATAATGAGCCGCATTAAGCCCATCAATACTTCCAGCATCCCATTTTCCATTATAATGCTTTGGTGTTCCATCTTTTTGGCATATCATAGGCTCTATGCAAAACACCATTCCATTTTTAATTTTAGGGCCACTTTTTGCACTCGCACCTTTTTCTAAATAATTTAAAATTTCAGGCTCTCCATGGGGCTTTCGTCCTATACCATGTCCACAATATCCACGAAGCGGGACAAAACCTCTTGCATGGATAAATTCGCCTAAAGCAGCTGAAAGTTCCTTAAAACGCATTCCATCATGAATAATATCTATAGCATGATATAACGCGTCTTTAGCACAAGAGATTAAAGCTTTATCAGTGGGTGAAACTTCTCCTATAGCAATAGTTCTTGCTGCATCCCCATAATACCCATCAATCAAACTTCCCACATCAAGACCTAAAATATCACCCTCTTTGATAATTTTATCATCTGGAATTCCATGGATACAAACTTGATTTAAAGATGTGCAAATGGCACCTGGAAAACCATAAAGTCCCTTAAATGATGGCTTGGCGCCAAGGCTTAAAATATAATCTTCTGCCATTTTATCGATTTGTTTTAAGCTCATTCCTATTTTAATTTCATTCTCTAAAAAATTTAAAGTTTTTGCTACAATTTGATTTGCTATTCTTAACTTTTCTATTTCATCTGGTTTTTTCAATTCTATCATTTTATTTCCTTATAAATTTAGCCAAATTTTAGCAGTATTTTTTAAAGATTCAACATCGCTTGAAGCATAAAAATGCAATCTTGCTTTATGATTTTTCAAATCTATATTTTCTCTTTCTTTAAGAAATTCAACTATAGCATCTCCTGAATGAATTAATTTTGTTTTATCGCCAAAATACTTACTTAAAGAACGACCTAGTAAAGGGAAATGAGTACAAGCGAGTATCAAAGCATCTGGAGTTGTGATATTTTTAAAATAATACTCCATAGCACTTTGCAAAAAATCTCCTTCAAAAATACCTTCTTCAACCATAGGCACAAAAAGCCCTGTAGCTAAAGCATTTATATTTGTATATCCTTGAAATAATAAACGCTTTTGGTATTCTTCTGATTTAATGGTTGCTTTTGTTGCAATGACTAAAATTTCTTTATTTTTATCATGTAAAGCTTTTATCGTTGCTTCAACCCCTGCATCAATTACACCATATACTGGAAAATGTGCTTTTGCTTTTAAAGCATCTAAAGCATAAGCACTAGCAGTATTACATGCAATGATAAGCATATCAATTTGGAATTGTTCAAAAAATTCCAATGCTTCAAGACAGAACTTTATAATAGTATCTTTATCTTTCACCCCATAAGGAACTCTTGCGGTATCTCCATAATAGATAATTTCATCAAACAGTCTAGCTTCATAAAGAGATTTTAAAACACTAAGCCCCCCTACTCCGCTATCAAATACACCTATTTTCACTTTAATACCTTCTTGCTCCTATATAACGAGCCTTCCAATAAGAACTATTTAACTCGACTTCTTTTACTCCACCTTTAGTAGATAAATGTATAAATTTTCCCTTGCTCGTATAAATACCAACATGCATACCATTTGGCCCTCTACCTGTCTTAAAAAATACCAAATCTCCTGTTTGCAATTTTGATTTAGAAACTTTTCTCCCAGAACCTAATTGAGTTTTTGTAGTGCGAGGTATGCGTATATTAAGCTGAGCTAATGCACTCTGTGTAAATCCTGAACAATCAGCACCTTTTTTAGTAGTTCCACCTAAAACATAAGGAGTTTTTTTCCATTCATTTGCTATAGTTTTAAGTTTTGTTTCTTTATTTGTATTATAAATCGGACGAGTATAGTTTAAATTCTGATAAAAACTACATCCACTTATAAAGAATACAATCGTGATGATGAAAAAAATATGCCTCATCAGTCCCCTTAAGATCGAGTAGCAAAGAATTTAAGATAAATAAAACCCCAAATCCCAGAACAAAATGAAGCTATAAGAATAGCTAAATTATCTGCATAATTAAAAATATCACTGACTTCATACGCCAAGCCATCGATAAACAAACTCATTGTAAAACCAATACCTGTAAGTATACAAACCCCATAAAGTTGTTTCAAATTTGAACCTTGGGGCAAGGCTGCAAATTTAAAGCGGATTGCCAAATAAGAAAACAAAAATACACCCACTTGTTTACCCACAAAAAGCCCCAAGAAAATACCTATACTTACACCTGAAAAAATTGCTCCCATATCGATATTGGATAAATTTACCCCAGCGTTAGCAAAAGCAAATAAAGGCAAGATAACAAAAGTGAGCCAAAATTTTAGACTTTCATAAATTTCTTCTAAAAATGCTTCTCCATTTTTAGTTTGCATCGGTATAAAAAACGCTGTTATGATTCCAGCCAAAGTTGCATGCACACCACTTTTTAAAACACTAATCCAAAGAATAACTGAGCAAATAAAATAAAAAGACTTTCTTGTTATTCCTAAAATATTTAAAACAAGCATTACCAAAATAGCAATTCCTGCAACGACAAAAGCAACTATTGATAATTTTGTCGTATAAAAAATAGCTATAATTAAAATAGCACCCACATCATCAAAAATAGCCAAAGAAAGTAAGAAAATTTTTAAACTTGATGGAATATGCTTACCACACATCATTAAAATCGCTAAGGCAAACGCTGTATCTGTAGCTGTAGGTATAGCCCAACCTTTTAAGGTATAAGCATCTCCTATATTCACCAAAGCAAACAACATTGCTGGTATAAGTATACCCCCTAAAGCAGCCATAAAAGGTAAAACAATATTTTTAGGATTTTTAAAATCCCCATGCAAAAATTCCTTCTTAAGCTCAAGCCCTATAGCAAAGAAAAATATAGATATAAGCCCATCATTTATCCAAAGCAAAAAAGGTTTATTAAGCTCAAATTCACCTACACTAAATCCGACTTTTAAATTTAGAAATTCTCGATAATGTTCGCTAAAAGATCCATTTTGCACAAGCAAAGCAAGCAAAGTACAAACTATAAGTAAAACACCACCAAAAGCCTCATTTAAAACTAAAGTTTTTAATTTATGTACTATATTATTCATTTAACAATCTTAAGATAAATAAAACCAACAATGGCACTTAAAAAACTAGCTATTAAAATAGCAAGTTTATCCGCATGTTCAAAAATATCACTATTTTTATAGGCCAAACCATCAATAAATAAGCTCATCGTAAAACCAATGCCTGTTAAAATACATATACCATAAAATTTTCCATATTTAATATTTTCAGGTAGTTTTGCAAGCTTAAGTTTGATAGCAATAAAACAAAAAGTAAAAACACCTAGTTGCTTTCCTAAAAATAATCCTAGAATAATTCCAAGGCTTACAGGTGAAAATACTGAACCAAGATGCATATCTCTGATATCAATCCCAGCATTAGCAAAAGCAAATAAAGGCAAGATAAAATAAACCACCCAAGGATTTAAATCCTTAAGAACTTCATGCAAATAAGGTTTTTTATTTTTTGTATCAAGCGGTATAAATAAAGAAATAATCACACCAGCCAAAGTCGCATGTACTCCACTTTTAAGCATAGCTATCCACAATACAACACCTACTAACACATACAAAGAAAGATGGGTGATGTGATAATAATTTAACAAAAGCAGAGCAAATATACAAAACAAACAAATAATAATCGCCAAAGCTGAAAGCTGATCTGTATAAAATAAAGCAATAATAACAATAGCGCCCAAATCATCAAAAATAGCTAAAGAAAGTAAAAAAAGCTTTAAACTTGTAGGAATTTTATTTCCTAAAAGCATCAAAATGCCTACTGCAAAAGCTATATCAGTTGCTGTAGGTATTGCCCAACCTTTCATAGCAAAATCATGGGAATAATTAATAGTAGCAAAAATTAAAGCAGGAGTAATCATACCCCCAAAAGCTCCAAATATAGGTAAAGACACAGCTCTTATATTTTTAAGCTGTCCGCGTAAAATTTCATATTTTAACTCAAGCCCTATACATAGAAAAAATATAGCTATCAAACCATCATTTATCCATAAATCCAACGACTTTGAAATTTGAAAATGATCAAATCCTACTGTAAAATTAGCATGAAAAAAATCTGTATAAATAACACTTAAAGAAGAATTTTTACATAATAAGGCTAAAAATGTAAAAAATATAAGCAAAATACCAGGGAAAGTTTCACTTAAAACCATCTTCTTTATCATTTGCATCCTTGCTCCTAAATAAATATTATAAAAATTTAATACGATAAATAAAATGGCAAAATTATAACGAAAAAATACTAAAGAAATAATTATTTAAAAAAACAAGCTCAAGATACCAACAAGTTCTTAAGCTTGTTCTTAAGATATTTAAGCGTAAATATCCAAACCACTAGAGCTAGAAACTTGTGGAGCGGAGGCTTGAGAGACACCTTCCATACCTTCGATGAGTTCATTCATCAATGCCTCGTTTGTGTCCATAGATTTTTTCAAAACTGAAGTATTAACAGCAGTCATTAAATTAGCATTACCCATAGAAACATCTGAAACCATATCATCCTCCTTTTAGATTGAGTCTTAAGACTTTATTTAAATCGGATGATATTTTTAAAACTTAATATTTTTTACTAAACTTTTTAAAATTTTTCAAGGAAACCAATATCTGAAATTAAAAATCATAAATTTTTTAAGATAAAATCCTATTTTAAAAATTTTTACACTATGAAACAATAAGCAAAATATAAATGGTTGGTACTTTTAAAAGTGAATTAAATGGATAAAAATTTATTTCAATAAATTTAAGTTTTATCTTATTTTATACGATTTATAATATAATCAAAAATTACAACTTAAGAAAAAAATGAAAAAAATATCTTAAGTTTAGTAAACATTGTAAACTAAGAGGTTAATGAAATGATACTGGTAACACCTTGTGGCGTTATGGATACCACAAATTTTGGCAAAAGTGAAGTAAATAGGCAAACTATAGATTTTTCTTTAAAATCTCAAGAAAAAAAAGAGAAAGTAGAAGCTGAAGCTGAGAAAGAAGAAGTAAATAAAGACAATAGCGATTCTACAAACACAGATACCAACAAAAAAGATAAACTTTTGGATATATCTGCTTAGTCTAAAATATACTATAGCTATATCTCCTTAAAGAATACGCAATAAATGATTTTTTGATTTTTATTAAGCTTTTAAAACACTAAAAAATGAAAAATTAAAAATACAAAAACAATATCCCAAAGTGCATAGCTTAGAAGAAAGCCTTGCGATACTTAAAAACAACCCATATTAAATCACAAAAATAAGATATATTTAAAAATTTATTAAAATATATCTTAAATATAATTAATAAAAAATATTATCGATACAAAAGCTTATTTTTTAGTTCTATTTAAGATTTTTAATATTATACTAGCCATTATTTATTTTGATAATAAATATTATTTTTATCAAAAACCAAGGGTAATGATAATGAAAATTTTTAAAATTATATTTTTAATTGTAAGTATTTTTTTATCAAGCTCAGCTTTTGCTAGAGTAGATGATTATATTAATGAAGCAAATCTTATCAAAGATATGCTAAAACAAAGCATAGAAACTTACAAAAAGGGTGATAATCTAGGTGCTAAAAAGCTTAGCGAAGATGCGTATTTTCAACATTTTGAAAATATGGAAGGCCCTATAGGAAGAAACATAGGAAGAAAAGCCATCACCATGGAGCGTAAATTTGTAAATTTGCGTCGCATGTATAAAGATGAAGCTCCTTTAACACAAATTAATGCTTTAATTGATAGTCTTTATTATGATCTTGATGAAGTAGCCCCAATCTTACAAAATGGATATCGTTTAAAAGCAGAAGCAAGCGATACAAACTATGATAAGGCTAAAGCTGAAAAATCAAGCCTAGAAGCCAATGCCAAACGCGAAGCTGATGCAGAAGCTTTAATCGCACAAATGATGGGCGTGGATAAAAAAGATTTAGCACAAAGCTCTTTAACCACCCAAGTTCCTACACCTACAAACAACGATGCGAGCAAACTTACAGATGATAATGCAAGCGCTGATTTACAAGCTGCTGCTGCAATGGACGCAAGATTGCAATTTATACTAGATAATATCTCTACCAAATTTTCACAGGCAGCTAATGCTTTTAAAGAAAAAAACTACCAAGCTAGTAAAGATTTTTTAAATGATGCCTTATTTAGTGATTATCGCAATACCAAAGTAGAAATTTTAGTAAATAAATTTACCAAAGCAGGAAACGATCAAAAAATTCAACAAGCCATACGCACCCTTATACGCCAAATCAACGATGCAAAAATAGATGAAAAAGACTTAAGAAATGGCTTAGATAACATAGAAGAACAAATTTTTGATGTTTTCTTACAAATTCCAAATTCAGAACTTTCAAGTTTGCAAATTTCAGGCTTTAATGATGAAACAAAAGGCAAAGATTATGCCAAAGTTTCTAATGATATCAAACTTGCCTTAGATGGAATTTTGAAACATTATGATGGCTTTAGCGCTTCTATAGTAGATGATTTGCAAGGAATTTATCTAGATACTTTTGAAGCAAGCGGTATGGAAAATAAAATCGGTGCTGTAGATAGCGGCTTAAAACTTAAAATAGAAAGTTTATTTTCCAAAGGCGTAGCACTGATTAAAGCAAGTGCAGATAAAAAAGAGCTTGAAGCTACTTTTAATGACTTAGAACAACTCATAGCAAACAGTGTAGATAAAATTCAAGATTCCACCCCTTATTCGTTGTTTATATGGGCTTTAGGCATTATTTTGCGTGAAGGCTTGGAAGCTTTGATTATCGTTGTAGCCATTGTTTCTTATCTTGTGCAAAGTGGCAACAAAAATCGTCTAAATATCGCCTATAGTGCTCTTTTTACAGGAGTGATTTTAAGTTTTATTACCGCTTTTGGAGTTTCTTGGCTATTCAAAGAAAATGCAGGACAAAGTAGAGAGCTTATAGAGGGTATTACCATGCTTATAGCCGTATTACTACTCTTTTATGTGGGCTTTTGGCTACTTTCAAACGCACAAAATAAAAAATGGACAAGCTTTATCAAACAAGGTGCTATAGATGCTATATCAAACAATAGTGCAAAAACCCTTTGGATCACCGTATTTTTAGCTGTTTATAGAGAAGGTGCAGAAACTGTGCTTTTTTATCAAGCCTTGCTTTTTGATGCTAAAACAAGCACTGATTTTAGTGCTGTTTTTGGTGGGCTTGGACTTGGAATTTTAATACTTATTGTTTTATATTTTCTTTTAAAAGCAGGAGCCATTCGCATACCTGTAAAACAATTTTTCTATATCACTTCTTACATTATTTTTTACATGGTTTTTGTTTTTACAGGCAAAGGCATAGCTGAACTCATAGAAGGAAAAGTCATCATTCCTAGTCTTATACCTATGAATTTTGAACCGATTTTATGGCTTGGAATTTATCCTTACTATGAAACCTTAATCCCTCAATTTATAGCTTTGATCATGCTAATTATTGGCATTTTAATAACAAAACAAATTTCAAAAAAAGGAGTAGAATCATGATAAAAAAAGTTTTATCAGTAGTTGCTGCAGCTGCGGTTATTAGTACAAATTTATTTGCAGGCGAAGTGCCGATCGGCGATCCAAAAGAACTTAATGGCATGGAAATAGCCGCTGTTTATTTACAACCTATTGAAATGGAGCCAAGAGGTATTGATTTAGCTGCATCTTTAGCAGATATTCACCTAGAAGCTGACATTCACGCACTTAAAAACAATCCAAATGGTTTTCCAGAAGGTTTTTGGATGCCTTATTTAACTATAGCTTATGAACTTAAAAATACCGACACAGGTGCAATTAAACGTGGAACTTTGATGCCTATGGTGGCTGATGATGGTCCTCACTATGGTGCAAATATTGCTATGGAAAAAGATAAAAAAGGTGGCTTTGGCGTAGGAAATTATGAACTTACTTTTTATATCTCAAATCCAGAAAAACAAGGTTTTGGACGCCATGTTGATGAAGAAACAGGCGTGGGCAAGTGGTTTGAGCCTTTTAAAGTAGATTATAAATTCAAATACACAGGCACGCCAAAATAATTTTACGCTCGGATTTTCCGAGTGTTTAAATATTTTTATTTTTATTTGAAAAAATTAAAATAACAATGTTTAAAGAGTAAATTATGAGTATATATTTTGTGCATTTTCTTATCAGTGTTTTGCCACTAAGTATTTTAATAGCCTTTATCACTCCTGATAAAAAATATATTTTTAAAAGTTTTTTAGTAGTTTTTTTGGGCTTTTTATTTGGATATTTTGCTTTTTTTATCGCGGCACAATTTTTAAAAACCGAAAATTTAATCTTTAATTTTGATTTTGTTTTTATAGGTTTATTGCTAGTAAGCTTTATATTTTATTTTTGGAAAAAAATTGAAATTTTAAATTTTATTTTATTAGGAATTTTAAGTTTTTGCACCGCTTTGCATTATTATTTTTTAAGTCAAGATTTCCCTATTTTTACTAGCTCTTTAATCGATAGCGAAGGTATAAGCTCTTTAGGTTTTATTGCTTTAGCCTTGCTTGTTTGTATTTTGATTTTCTTCTTTTTAAAATGGCAAAAAAATTTTAATCAAAAAACAAGCTTTATGCTGTTTTTACTGCTTATCCTTATAGAAAGCGATAAAGCTCTAGCCAATATCTTGCTTACTTTAATGCGAAATTCCATCATAGAAACTCATGCTTTTTTGGTGAGTTTTGTAGGAAAAAGTAATTATTTTGGTGTTTTTGGAATTTATGTTTATTTAATTTTCATCACTTTTTTAGCATTCTTAAGCTTAAAAATTCGCAAAAAAAATATAAGCAAAAAACAAATTTTAGATATAAATTATCGCAAAAATGAAGCTAAAACAAGTCTTATTAATCGCTATTTTTCCAGTGTTTTTATCTCCTGTGTTATAAGTTTTTGCATTGTTTTATACTTTTTTATGGTAAGCTCTAAGCCTTTAACCATAGATGAGCCTAAAGAAATTTTACCCGATAAGAATGGCAAATTTATCTTTGATATAGCTCTTTTAAGGGATAACAAACTCCACCGCTTTGCTTATATCAGTGCTGAAGGCAAAGTGATAAGGTTTTTTCTTATCAACAAAAGAGAAGATAAGGATTCTCCTGTAGCTGTTTTTGATGCTTGTATGATTTGTGGAGATATGGGCTATATCAAAAAAGATGGACAACTCATTTGCATTTCTTGCAATGTGCGTATTTTCTTGCCTAGTGTAGGCAAAAGCGGGGGTTGCAATCCTATCCCACTCAAATACGAATACGATGGTAAAAAAATCACCATAGATGTTAAAGATGTAATAGCAGGATCTAATTATTTTAGTCAAATCAAAGAAATCGAAGTGCAAGATCCTGTATCAAAAACAAAAATTATAAACACCCAAGCTCCTTTTTCTTATAGCTATAAAGGGATTACTTATTATTTTTCAAATCAAAACAACTATGAAGAATTTAAAAAAGATCCTGCAAAATATGTAGAAGAAAACGAAGCCCAATTTTTAATCCAAAGGAGAAACGATGTTGGCTAAAATGATTTTTAACTCTATATTTAAAAACAAAATTCAAAAATTTTTAGCCTTTCTTACTTGTTTTTTAGCCACGCTTTTACTCTCTACTATGCTAAATATTACCCTAAGTATAGGCGATGAAGTAACTAAACAACTCAAAAGCTATGGCTCTAATATCCTTGTTTTACCCAAAGGCTCAAGCCTTAGTATAGAAATAGGTAATGAACTTTATGAACCCTTAAAAAACAAAAACTACCTAGAAGAAAAAAATTTATATATGATCAAAGACATTTATTGGCGTAACAACATCACCGCACTTGCTCCTTTTTTAGAAGGTAAAATCGCAATTGAAAACTCCCAGCAAAAAGCACTTATTTATGGCACTTATTTTCAAAAAGCCATAAAAATTAAAGATGATGATGATTTTATCACAGGTATAAAAAGTCTTTATCCTTATTTAGCAGTCCAAGGGGAATGGGCAAAAGATGATAGCAATGAAATCATGCTAGGCGAAGACTTTGCTAAAAACAATAAACTAAAATTAGGAGATACTATCAAACTCATAGGAGAAAACAATCAAAGCAAAGAAGCAAAAATCGTAGGCATTTTACTTCATGCCAATCCTAAAATGTCAAATAAAATCATCGCTCCTTTAAATTTAGCTCAAGATTTACTCAACAAACAAGGGCTTTACTCAAGTGCAGAAGTAAGAGCTTTTACCATACCTGAATCAGCCCTTTCTGAAAAAGTGCGTCGCATGGGCGAAGAAAAATTAGATCAGTTAGAATATGACAAATGGTATTGCTCAGCTTATGTAGGCTCAATCGCTAGTCAAATTAGTGATGGCTTACCAGGTGCTGATGCAAAAGCTCTAAATGCTATAAGCGATGCTCAAAGCTTGGTGGTTAAAAAGATCCAATCCTTAATGGGCATTACTTGTATTATTTGTCTTATTGTTGCAAGTATTGCGATTTCAAGTCTGATGAGTTCTGAAATTCATCGTAGAAAAAAAGAAATAGGACTTTTAAAAGTACTTGGTGCTAATACTTTTCAAATTTATCTCATCTTTGCTAGTGAAAATTTAATCGTAGCTTTATTTGCTGCTTTATTTGGCTTTATTTTTGGCACAGCACTTTCTCAAATCATCAGCCTTAGCATTTTTGGATATTTTATTGATATAGCCTTTGTAGCTTTACCTTTAAGCTTTATTTTTGCAGGACTTATTGCCTTGCTAGGTTGCTTGCTTCCTATCAAAAATATCACACAACTTTCAGCTGCAGGAGTGCTTTATGGTAGATAAGTTTTTCCTTAATGAGCTTTTTAAAAGCATTAGCTTTTCTTATCAAAGACTTTTTATAATAGTTTTAAGTGTTTTTATAGGAGCACTTACTTGCTCAGCTTTTTTAAATATTTATTTTGATATTGACACCAAACTTTCTAAAGAATTAAAAGCCTATGGAGCAAATGTAATGATAAGCCCGAAGCAGGATGAAAATTTTATCTCCAATGCTGAGTATGAAAAAATAAAAGAAAATTTAAAGGCTAGGGCTTTAACTCCTTTTTTGCATGATTTTTTAAATTTAGGTAGTACAAGCGGAGTGGTTTTAGGCACTGATTTTAGGGCTTTAAAAATCACTAAACCTTTTTTAGAAGTTAAAGAAGGAAGCTTTTCTCTAAATGATTTTGATGAAAATTCAGCCTTTTTAGGGGTTAATTTAGCCAAGCAACTAGGCCTAAAAACAGGCAATGAACTTCAAATTTACAATCCAAACAACGGAAAAAGCATAAAACTTACCATAAAAGGCATACTTTCAAGCAATGATGAATTTGATAGCATTGTTTTAGCCCCTTTAAGCGTGGTGCAAAATTTAAGCGATAGAGCCGGTATTAACTATGCTAATGCTGTAGTTTATGGAAATTTTGATGAAGTTAAAGCCAAAACACAAGCAATCAACAATGAATTCATCGATGCAAAACCTATATCTTCAGTATCCTTAAGCGAAGGTTTAGTACTTGGAAAAATCAAAGCTTTAATGTTTTTAATCATACTTGTAGTATTGATCATAGTCACCACTAGCGTTAATACGACCTTAAGTTCTATTATATTTTCTCGCAAAAAAGAAATCGCACTGCGTTTAGCCTTGGGTGCAAAAAAAAGTGAAATTTTTAAACTTTTTGCTAGTGAATGCTTTATAGTAAGTTTTTTTGCTAGTTTAATCGGAGCTTTTTGTGGGATATTTTTAGCCAATGTCTTTGGTTATTTGATTTTTAATTCTAGTATTGATTTTAGATTTATAGCTGTTTTTATAGCCTTAATCATTTCTTTGATTTTTGCCTTTTTGGCTGCATTTTTTCCTATAAAAAGAGCATTAAAAATCAATGTGTGTGAAAATTTGAAAGGTGAATGATGAAAAAAGAACTTATTAAAATAAACAACTTAAATAAAGAATTTGGCAAAGTTAAAGCCTTAAACAATATCAACTTAAGCGTCTATGAAGGAGAATGGCTTGCCATCATGGGTCCATCAGGAAGTGGAAAATCAACGCTTTTAAACATACTATCACTCATGGATACTCCAAGCTCTGGGGAGTATATCTTAGACAATGAAAACCTAGAGCAAATGGATGAAGAGCAAAAAATCACCTTGCGTCGTGAAAAAATAGGACTTGTCTTTCAACAATTTCATCTTATCCCCTATCTTAACGCCTTAGAAAATGTTATGCTCTCTCAGTATTATCACTCAAGCGTAGATGAAGAAGATGCTAAAATGGTTCTTGAAAAAGTAGGACTTTCACATAGACTCACTCATTTACCTAGCCAATTAAGTGGCGGGGAACAACAAAGAGTTTGTATAGCAAGAGCTTTGATCAACAACCCAGAGCTTTTACTCGCAGATGAACCCACAGGGAATTTAGATGAAGCCAATGAACAAATCGTTCTTCAAACCTTGCAAAAATTAAAAAATGAAGGTAAAACCATAGTTTTAATCACACACAATCCTGATTTAGCCAAATTCGCAGATCGAACCCTTATCTTACAACATGGGGTGTTAAAATGAAAAAAAGCCTTTTAATCTTAAGCATTTTGTTTTTGCTCAATGCTTGTTCTTTTGAAAATTCAAAAGATACTGGAAAAGTTGGAGAAAAAAGCGCTGAAATTTCAGCTAAAGATACTTTAGGAAAAGCTGTAAAACTTGCTGATGATAATACAAGTTTAAAAGTCTTAGTCTTTTTTCAAAATGGCTGCCCTTCTTGTTTAAAAGAACTCCCTTCTTTGGATGAATTCATACAAAATCACCCCAATAAAATCAGTGTTTATGCTATAAATTCCATCGATAATGCCAATGTGGTTAAAGTTTTAGCCGAACAATTTGACTTTAAAAATGTAAAAGTTTTAAAAGACGATCTTAAAATCACCAATGATCGTTATGCTGTGTTTGCAACCCCTACTACCATCATCATTAAAGATGGGATGATAAAAGATAGAATTTTAGGAGAAAAACCATGGGAATTTTTCGAATCCAAGCTTATTTCTTTGCTTTAATCATAGCTTTATTTTTTGTAGCTTGTGATAGTGGAGAAAATTTTAAAGCTTTAAATAGTGATAAAACCTATAATTTTGCCTACAATGGTTTTGAAAAAAGCCTAAAAATAAATGATAAAGCACAAAATTTTGCCTTAATATTTTTCACAAAAGATTGTGGAGTTTGTAAAGAACAAATTCCTATTTTACAGAATTTGGCTAAAAATTATGATTTTAATATCTTTGTGGTTTTAGGCGATGCAAATGATGCAAATGATGCAAAAGCTTGGGCTGATGAAAAAGGTTTATCTAATTTAGCAATGTTTTATGAAAAAAGAGCAGCTAAATACCTTTCAAGTGCCATTGGGGAAATATATGGAGTACCTGTGCTTAGTTTTTTCAAAGAAGGAAAAATGGATGAAAAATTCATAGGCTTAACTCCTTATAGCATACTTGAAAAAGAAATCAAAAAAGTAAAAAGCTAAAAATTTACTTTAAAGCTTTTTATCTCCTATAAAATATCCATAAAGCTCATAGCTTCCATCTTTTTTCATCAAAATTACAGGATATTTTTCACTATAACCTTGTTCCATTCCTGGGCTTCCTTGCGGCATGCCAGGAGCTGAAATTCCTATAACATCTTTAGGTTTGTTTTCAAGCAACCATGCTATGGCACTTTCAGGAACATGCCCTTCAATAGCATAGCCTTCGATCACACCCGTATGGCAACTTTGATACTCATCTTTTATACCCATTTTTTCTTTGATTTTAAGAAAATCATTGGTTTTATGAATACTAACCTCATAACCCTTAGCTTTCATATAATCAACCCAAAGATCACAACAGCCACAAGTAGGACTTTCATAAACTTGTATTTCCTTAGCCTGCGTAAGAGTGAGTAAAAAAAGAATGGTTAAAATTGTTTTTTTCATAATTGCTATCCTAAGTAAAAAATATGTAATAATACTTTTATAAAGTTAATACCATCACATTTTTAACACTAAAAATGAATTTACAAAAATTTAATCAAGAAAAAGATTTTTAATGGGTGCTGATTTTGTCTTTACGGCAAAGATATAAAAGATAAAACGATTTTAAAAAAAACTAGAATTTTTTAACTTAAAAAGCTTAAAATTTAGATATACTTTATACTTACTATGTTTTTTCATAGTATGTTCTAATAGTGGATTTCCACCAAGAGTGAAAACTCAAGGCGGATTTTTATTTGCAATATTTACTTAATAGAATAATTATGATCGCTTGTTCCTCCACATAAATATCCCTTCTTATCAAAACTTGCAATTTCGCAAGAAAGAGTAGAGAGCTTAGCTCTTTTACCATCACTAGTTAATATAAGAACTTGTTTATAATAAACATAATTGCTTTTATCTGAATATATTTTTTGTATTATAGCTTGAGTTGAATTATAAGTTCTTGGATCAACTTTTGCAACAATATCTGCTTCATAAAAAGTTGCCTTTTTAAAAAGTGGCTGATCTATAATTGGTTTGATGCTCTCTTGGAAATATTTGTTTTGCATTTCGCTTGCTGAAACTGGAACTAAATCTTTTTTATTGATAACTATCAAATCTGCAAATGCTGACACATTTAAAGCAACTAAAGCTGCTAAAGCTAAACCTAATTTTTTCATTTTATCTCCTTGAATTGAATTTTGTATATTTTAATTATTTTTCAAATCTTTTGCAAGATAATTTTTAAATTTATCTAAATTAAATTTGCATTTTATCTAACAATCATAAGAAATTTTAAAATGAAATAAAAATTTATGAGAAATCAACTCTTGTTTGAAAATAATAAAAGTAAGTGGTGCGGATGAAAGGACTTGAACCTTCACGCATTGCTGCACCAGATCCTAAGTCTGGCGTGTCTGCCAATTTCACCACATCCGCTAAAGTGGTACGCCCAAGAGGATTCGAACCTCTGACCTACGGCTTAGAAGGCCGTTGCTCTATCCAGCTGAGCTATGAACGCATATAAAATCTGGTGGTGCGCCCGATAGGAATCGAACCCATAACCTACAGATCCGAAGTCTGTTGCTCTATCCAGTTGAGCTACGAGCGCTTAGTGGGGTGAGTGATGGGAATTGAACCCACGACCCTCAGGACCACAATCTGATGCTCTAACCGACTGAGCTACACTCACCATTTTGTATAAATTTATAAAAAATGGTCGGGGTGAAAGGATTCGAACCTTCGGCCCCTTGGTCCCAAACCAAGTGCGCTAACCAGACTGCGCTACACCCCGAATAAATAAAAGGAAATATTTTATCACAAAATAATTTTAAAGTCAAGGATTTTCATCTCTTATTCTTAAAAAAACCGGAAAGCGAGGTAAGGAATTTTTGGTCAATCCATTAAATTTATAAGTCACAATACTACCAATTTTTGGAGGATTTTTTCTATCTTCATCTTTTAAACCACTGCCTATTTTAATGATTTGTCCATTAGGCATTTTACAAAGTAAGGCACCTACTTGATTTTCAAATTTACCCTTACCCTTGCGAAATCCTACCAACTCACATTCTGCATCATCATAGGGTTTTAATTTCATAGCATTTTTACTTCTGCCTTTTTCATAAGGACTTAAATTTTTGCGTATGACAATACCTTCACCTTGATTTTTTATAATGCTTTCGTAAAATTGATTTAAATTATTTTGATTTTCAACTGGAATTTGAGGAATAATTTTTATATAGGCACTAGGATATTTTTGCAAATACTCTTCTAAAACAGCCAAACGATTTTTAAGAGTACAAGTAGAAATTTGAAATTCTTCGCAAGCATTTGGCACATCAAAAATATTATAAGTTACTTCCTTCCATAAGGTCAAATTGCTATCGCCACTACGAATTAAAGCTGAAATTTCATCAAATTTATTTCTTGCTATCCAAAGCTCACCATCAATAGCAAAAGGAGGGAAATTTTTTGTAAAAAAGTCAGGAGTTTTTATTTGGTAATTTTGGCGAGTTTTTAGATATTTCCCATCCCAAATTCCACGCACTCCATCAAGTTTTTCGCTCATCAAATAAGCATTAAAATCTTTAGAGTTAAAATCTTGCTTATCGAATTTGCTAAGAAGTAAAATTTCATTAGCAAAAACTAAACAAGCACAACATATTAAAAAAATAAATCTCATCAAAGCAGATTAATCATATATCCAGTTGCATCTTTTTGAATATTATAATTATAAGTTCCATCAAGATATATTACAAGTCGATAATATCCTTTATGAGATCCAAAGCCTATGCGTTTAAAAATAGAATTGCTAAGGCGTATGTTTTTTGTAGGGCTAATCAAATTAGACCTAAAATCTATAACGATTTTGCTCGGATTTCCTACTGAAAAATCTGTGATCATTTCATCACTAGTGTTAAGTTTTATTTTGTTTTTATAAACCGCGTAAGAAATAAAATCATAAATCTTTGCAACCTGTAAAGGTATTTCAACATTGGCTGTTGAGTTTGATTCTTGTTTAGAGCTATTTTTTTCAGGTATAGTAACTGAAACATCGAGTACTTTTGAAGGATCAGGGCTTTTAAATCTTGATATAGTATAAGTATCGTGCCAATCAATACTTTTATTAACATCTAAATCAATCTTATCTTCACTTCCGTCTAAATTGATATAATTAAAAGTGATGCTTTTTAAAATTCTTGCACTAGAATTAAATTTAACTTCCTCTTTTTGAAATTCAGGTGGAGCAACCAAGGTTATATTTTGATCTGCCTTGAAAGGATTTTCATCAGAATATAAAAGAGAGGTAAAAATAAAAAATATTGCTAAAATTCTAGTTTTCATTTGGATATAATCCTTTTAATTCAAAATAATCTTTTTGTGCTTTAGCGTTTTGTTCTTTAAGTAAAATAATCTTTTTATTAAGCTCTTCTTTGGTATTTTCTAAGCTTAATAAAGTATCCAAAGAATACTGCCCAAAAAACATATTGCCAAAATAAATCGCTCCAATTACAACAAGAAAAGCCCAAAAAATCATTTTTATAACATGGGTATAAAAACTTTTTTTTCTTGTGCTTTCATCGTATTCTTTAAGTAAATCGCTCAGAGCTTTTCTCCTAAGTATTCATCGCTTTCAAGTTCAATTTCAAGCAAGCGATTGTATTTTGCGGTTCTTTCGCCTCTTGCTAGAGCTCCTGTTTTGATTTGTCCTGTATTTAAAGCTACGGCAAAATCTGCTATAAAAGCATCTTCACTTTCGCCGCTTCTATGACTCATCACACATTTATAGTTATTTCTTTGCGCTAAACGCACAGTTCTCATAGTTTGGGTAATAGTTCCGATTTGATTTGGCTTGATAAGTACAGCATTTGCCATTTTTTTGATGATGCCTTCTCTTAAAATATCTTCATTGGTTACAAATAAATCATCACCCACAAGCTGAATTTTATTGCCCAATTTTTCAGTAAGCTTGATCCAACCTTCAAAGTCATTTTCAGCTAAGCCATCTTCGATACTGCAAATTGGATATTTTGCACAAAGTTCTACATAGCGTTCGATCAAATCCTCGCTTGAAAAAGCCTTGCCTTCCATGTGGTATTTGCCATCTTTGAAAAATTCTGTACTTGCTACATCAAGAGCGATTTTTACACGATTTTCATAACCTGCTTTTTTGATACAAGTCATTAAAAGATCGATAGGTTCTGTGTTGTTAGCTAAATTTGGAGCAAAACCGCCTTCATCACCTAAAGCCGTAGAATGTCCAGAATTTGCGAGTTCTTTTTTTAATATCGCATAAATTTCACAAACTGAACGCAAAGCTTCTTTAAAACTAGTAAAACCAAAAGGCATGATCATAAATTCTTGAAAATCTACATTGTTGTTTGCATGAGCACCGCCATTTATGATATTACACATTGGTACAGGCAAAATGCTTGCATTTGCACCACCTAAGTAGCGATACAAAGGCATTCCCAAAGCAGCCGCAGCTGCACGAGCTGTTGCCATAGACACGCCTAAAGTCGCATTTGCGCCTAAATTTGAGTAATTATTTGTTCCATCAAGCTCACGCAAAGTATCATCAAGTTGAGTTTGATTAAAAGCATCTAGCCCTAAAATTTCATCTGCAATGGTTTCATTGACATTTACAACAGCTTTTAAAACGCCTTTTCCGCCAAATCTTTCATCATTATCACGCAATTCTAAAGCCTCTTTTGAACCTGTACTTGCACCACTTGGAACTATGGCCGCACCTACACTTCCATCGCTTAGCGTAACTTCAGCTTTTACGGTTGGGTTTCCTCTACTATCAAGAACTTCATAGGCTCTAACATCTTCAATTACTAACATTATTCTTCTCCTTCGTCATCTTCGCTACCGCTGAACATACCTTCTATTCCCATAGAATTTTGAATCGCTTTTGTGATTTCATCTGCAATTTCAGGGTTTTCTTTTAAGAAAGCTTTTGAGTTTTCTCTACCTTGTCCAAGTTTTTTATCTTTATAAGAGAACCACGCACCACTTTTATCTACGATATCAAGTTTTACACCGTAATCAATCAACTCACCTTCACGGCTTAAACCCTCTCCAAACATCACATCAAATTCAGCTTGTCTGAATGGAGGAGCAACTTTATTTTTAACTACTTTTACTTTAACGCGGTTTCCTATAGGTTCTTCGTTTTGTTTTAAGGTTGCTACTTTTCTAACATCTAAACGCACAGAAGCATAAAATTTTAACGCATTTCCACCTGTTGTGGTTTCAGGAGTACCATAACCCATAGCGCCGATTTTCATACGAATTTGGTTGATGAAAATTACTGTGGTATTCATTTTATGAACTATACCTGTAAGTTTTCTTAGAGCTTGAGACATAAGTCTTGCTTGAAGTCCTACATGTTGATCACCCATATCGCCTTCAATTTCTGCTTTTGGGGTAAGTGCTGCAACGCTATCTACTACGATAAGATCTACTGCACCACTTCTTGCTATAGTTTCTACAATTTCTAAGGCTTGCTCTCCAAAATCAGGTTGTGAAACATATAAATCATCTGTATTTACACCTAAATTTTTAGCATATTTTACATCAAGCGCATGTTCTGCATCGATAAAAGCACAAACTCCACCTGCTTTTTGGCATTCTGCGATAATGTGTAAAGTTAGAGTGGTTTTACCTGAACTTTCAGGCCCATAAATTTCTATGATTCTTCCTTTTGGAACACCGCCTATACCTAAAGCAAGATCAAGCCCAACTGAACCTGTACCTATGCTATCGATTTGCTCGACTTCTTTATCCCCTAGTCTTAAGATAGTGCCTTTTCCAAAGGTTTTATCTAAACTTTTTAGGGCAGCATCTAGGGATTTTCTTTTATTATCATCCATAACTTTCCTTAAAAATTCTAAATTTTTAGTTAGAATTCTAACAAAATAAAATTAAATAATGGTTTATTTTGCTAGAATTAAAGCAAAGATTTACAAGGAAGCATAGATGAAAAAAATTACTATTGCACATTCTCCTGATGCTGATGATATTTTTATGTATATGGCTATTAAATTTGGGTGGATGGGGAATGATTTTGCTTATGAAAATACAGCTTTAGATATACAAACTTTAAATGAATTTGCCTTGAAAAATGAATTTGATGCTACAGCTATTTCTTTTGGGCTTTATCCTTTAATCGCTTCTGAGTATGCGCTTTTACGCACAGCAGTGAGTTTTGGCGAAGGTTATGGGCCAAAACTCATCAAGAAAAAAGATACGCATTTAAAAAGAAATTTTAAAGTCGCTTTGAGTGGAGCAAATACCACCAATGCTTTGATTTTTCGTATGAAATATCCTGAAGCTAGAATTATTTATAAGAATTTTTTAGACATTGAAAATGCAGTTTTAAGTGGTGAAGTAGATGCAGGAGTTTTGATCCATGAAAGCATTTTAGAATTTGATCAAAGTCTTTGCGTGGAAGCAGAACTTTGGGATATATGGCTTGAATTTGCTAAAGAAAATTTACCTTTGCCTTTAGGTGGAATGGCTTTGCGTCGCTCTTTGCCTTTAAGCGATGCGATTAAGATCGAAAAGGATTTAACCAATGCTGTAAAAATCGCCGATGCAAATCGTAAAATTTTAGCCCCTATGCTTATGGAAAGAAAACTTATCCGTGTTGATGAAGAAAAACTGGATACTTATCTTAATCTATACGCCAATAAAAACTCCATTAGCATGAATCAAACTCAACTTTTAGCTGTAGATACGCTTTTTAAACTAGGATATGATTATAAATTTTATGATAAAATCATACATGTAAATGATTATCTTATCCCTAGCGAATACGAAGAAGTTAGAAATTCTTAAAAAGGATAAAAATGGATGAAAGTACCTTAGTTGCTCTTGGAGTGCAAACCTTTAAAATCACACTTTTACTTTCCTTGCCTATGCTTTTAGCAGGGCTTATTGCAGGGCTTGTAATCAGTATTTTTCAAGCAACTACACAGATTAACGAAATGACACTTTCTTTTGTTCCTAAAATCATCTTGGTTGTAGTTGTTTTAATCTTTTTAATGCCTTGGATGACTACAACTATGATTGACTTTACTGAAAACATACTAAATCAAATTCCAACTTTTATCAAATGATCATTGATTTTAAAAAATACTCTTCTGTGCGTATAGGAAATGAATTTGAAGTTTTAGTTTTGGATCAAATTTGTGATTTTGATGGTTTTTTAATAGGCGGCGCAAATAACCTTTTAGTTAGCCCAAAACCTAAAAATATAGGAATTTTAGGAGATAGTTTTGATTTTATACAAATTTTAGATCAAAATAAAGATTTTATACATCTTCGCATAGGCTGCAAAACAAAATCAAGCAAAATGTATCGTTTTGCCAAAGAAAATAATCTTAAGGGTTTTGAGTATTTAAGCAAAATTCCTGGTACACTTGGCGGGCTTTTGAAGATGAATGCAGGACTTAAAGGAGAGTGCATTAGTCAAAATTTAATCAAAATTGCTACTTTTCAAGGCGAAATTTTAAGAGAAAATATAAATTTTGATTATCGTTTTTGTCCTTTAAATATGCCTTTTTTTTGGGCTGAATTTAAACTAAATTTTGGCTTTGATACCCTTAAAGATAAAACTTTAAAAAATGCAAGGAGCAACCAACCTAGTGGGGCAAGCTTTGGCTCTATCTTTAAAAATCCAAAAAACGACTTTGCAGGACGTTTAATCGAAGCTGTAGGACTTAAAGGATTTAGCAAGGGAGATGCTATGTTAAGCGACAAACACGCAAATTTTTTAATCAATAAAAAAAATGCAAGTTTTGAAGATGCGTTTTTTCTTATCGAATTAGCTAGAAAAAAAGTCTTTGAAGAATTTGGCATAAACTTAGAAAATGAAGTGATTATAATCTAAACACAGAAAACAATAAAAGTCTAAAAATTTACTCTTAATCTAACTTTAAATAAAACATAAATTCAAACAATATAGTTTTATTATAATAAGTATTTAATAATATTTTAAGTATAACTATTTTAATATTCTGTCGTTTTATTTTGTATTTTATATTATTTTTAAAAAATATAATATATAGAACAAATTATAAAGGGAGGAAATTCTTATGAAAAATATCACATTAACTAAAACACCTATAGGAGAGGGTAAAGAATCCTGTTTAAATTCTAAAAAGATAGTTTTATCTTTGGCTGCTATTTCTTTCTTAGC
>NZ_MJWS01000107.1:0-1576 GCF_001762365.1 Campylobacter sp. BCW_6873 | reverse complement strand
CTGTTTAAATTCTAAAAAGATAGTTTTATCTTTAGCTACTATTTCTTTCTTAGCTAGTTGTGCAAATGCTGCACCTACTCCTGAAATAAAAACTTATGATGAAATAAGTAAAAATACTAAAGCTAGTTCAGCAAGTGTTTATGCTCCTCAAGCTAGGATTAATACGACTGTAAGTAGTTCAATCAACAATCAAATCAACATTTCCGATCAAGGTCCACATACCATAATAATTGAAAAAACCGGAACTTTAACCGGTAAAGACAAAGTCATCTATGTTCATGCTAAGAATAGCGATACTCTTACTCTTACCAATCTTACCAATAAAGGAACTATTAACGGTAAGGTAGCTGTAGAACATGATAAAGATTTTACAGGAACCATTACTGTCAATACCTTTGAAAATACAGGTCAAGTTAATGGTCAAATTTACATGGGAATTTGGGGAGGTCAGGGAACTCTCACTGTGGATAAATTTGAAAATAGTGGAACTATAACAGCTTCCAACAATGATCAAGGAGTTTTTTTCCAAGGCCTTGCTAATAACAAATCTACGATTAATAATTTTAACAATACTGGAGTTATAAGTTCAACAAATAAAGAAGCTGTCCGGTTTACTCATACTAATGTACAAACTTTCACTAATAACGGTTCAATAAACAGCGGTGGTGGAAGTGGTGTAAACCTCTCCAGTGCTACTATAGAAAATTTTAAAAATACTAAAACTATAAAAACTAGTGGAACAGCAGAACCAAATGAATCATTCGCTGGTTTATATGCGAGTTCTGGGGTTAATCTTTATAGCTCTACTATAAAAACTTTTGACAATTCGGGTTTCATTTCAGGTAAAGTAGGTGTAAATTTGTCAAATGGCATCATAGATGATTTTAAAAACAGTGGCACTATAGAAGGAACATCTGGAGCCAATAAATTAGCAGGAGCTATAAATATACAAAGTGTTTATAGTAGCGGCTCCACTATTAAAAATTTTGAAAACACAGGCCTAATCAAAAATCAAAACGCTAATGCTATCTTCATAGGTGATGGCAACAAGATAGAAACCCTTACAAATAAAGGAACTATAGAAGCAGGCAACAATGGTATAACTTTTTATGCATTTGATACAAATAAAAAGCCCGTTAATATTGGTAAAATCACTATAGAAAGTGGTGGTGTTATTAAAGCAGGCAATGATGCAATCCATATAGATGGAAGTAAAAATGGTATTGAGGGTGAAGGCATTGAAGTTAAAGCAGGGGGTAGATTAGAAGGTGGTAATGCAGGTATTTATATAGGTGGCGGTAAGCAAGTAAATACTAGCATCAATGTATCTGGAACTATCCAAGGTGGTAATGGGGGTATTATAAATACTGGAACCATTGGACAAAAAGATACAGAAGTTCAAACTCACGGTATCACTATTGAAAATGAAGGTCTTATTGCTTCTGCAAAAGGAAGTGGTATTTTAAATACTGACAATGGAATTATTTATGGTAATATTTTCAATAAAAGTAATAATAATTTAAGTTTAAAAAATGATTCTGATGCGACTATTACAAGTGGTATTAAAAATGAAGGT
>NZ_MJWS01000106.1:2380-3117 GCF_001762365.1 Campylobacter sp. BCW_6873 | reverse complement strand
ATTTATAATGATTATGGTATATTTTTGGGAGGTGATGAGGGTGCTGGATTATATTTTAGATATATGGAAGTATTAAGTTGTAAGAATATTGATAAAAAATTTAAGAAAGATGACTGGCAAGTTGAAACTTTGGAATAACAAATGAGCAAAAACATTAAAACACAAGAAGCTAAATTAGACTTAATCACTAAATTTCTAGACTATGCTAATATAGCAGATGCTAGTTATGCTATGTTGCAATATGTTTGGGAAAATATAGAGCAAGATGAAAAGAATAATATTTATAAAGCAGATAAACTTACTTTTGGTGATAAATTAAAGCAAGATATTGTTATGAAAAATAGTAAAGGGGAAGATATTGTAAAACCTAAAAATACAAACACAGCTTATGCTTGTGCTATACAAGCTCGTTTTGAACAAAATAAAATAGTTAAAATAGAACCTAAATATTGTATTTCTCTTATAAATACTTGTTTTGTTAGTAAAGAAATAACATTGGATAATGATATTAGTAGGGTAGGATTAAATGATACACTTAGTAAAAGAATCATTGATTTTATAAATAGATTTAAACTTTTAAAACATCAGCCCAACACTACAAATTGTCTTATGAAAAAACAGAGAAAATTAAGAGGAGTTAATAAATGCTAGAATTCTTTGTTAATCTTTTAATATTTATTCTTATATTTTTCTTTTTTGTTTTTATATTTTCTATTATTTTATATTTTATCTTTAAA
>NZ_MJWS01000106.1:0-2330 GCF_001762365.1 Campylobacter sp. BCW_6873 | reverse complement strand
AAAATAAAATAGTTAAAATAGAACCTAAATATTGTATTTCTCTTATAAATACTTGTTTTGATAGTAAAGAAATAACATTGGATAATGATATTAGTAGGGTAGGATTGAATGATGTACTGAGTAAAAGAACTATTGATTTTGTAAATAGATTTAAACTTTTAAAACATCAGCCCAACACTACAAGTGGCTTTAGTGCTACTTTGTTTGAAGATACTAAAGATAATAATCAAAAGATTATAGTCATACGAGGAACAGAGCCTACAAGTAATTTTAGTGTAGATATTTTGGATGCTGATGTTGATTTAGCTTTAGGCAAAGTTCCCTATAATCAATATCTTGATATGATTAAATTTTATTCTGAGTGTGTTAAAGAATTTCCAAATATTATAAAAGACAAAGGTTTGGTAATTGTAGGTCATTCTTTAGGCGGAGCTTTGGCGCAACTACTTACTCTTTCATTAGCGAGTGTTAATTCTAGTGCTAATGTTAAAGAAATCTACACTTTCAATTCGCCTGGTGCAAAAGAACTAAAAGCTTTAAATTTAAATCAAATTTACAGAATAGATGGAAAAATTATCAATTCTGATAATAAAGAGCAAGCATTGTTTTATCAAATAAGATCTTATAAATATCAAAAAAGTATAGAAATAAACTTAATAGGATATGATTCTAATTTATTTCAAAATATAAAATCATACTTTCATAATAAAACAAACTTAAAAGAACATTATATCTTTATAAAAACAAATATAATTTATAGTAAATCAACGAATTATTTTTATGATATTTTTGAAGTTGATGAAGTATTTATAAATTGTGTTAATCAGCTCCTTACTAATCTTAATATCAAAAATATTTTAGCTACAAGTGATAATACTTATCATATTGAAACAGATACTGATTCCGATGCTTCCAATACAAAAGGGGTGATACAAGATTTAGGAGTAGATATAGACGGGAAGCATTATATTGTTAATTTAGGGGATCGATTTTGGGATTCTCATTTTTTAGAGCCTACTATCATAGAATTAAATTATATTTTAAATCTTATGAAAAATAAAGAAATTGATAACCTTTTAGAGTATAATATAAATAAGGATGAAGAGCTATGGACTTTTATCAAATACCATAATAATGTTTTGGCTACCGCAAGAACTCGTTATGATGATCGTATTTTGTCATATTTTAGCATTCCTAAACTATCTAATGATTTTTCAAATTCTTTGGAATATTTGCAAATTCATTATTTACCAAAAGAACCCAAAAAACCTTTATTTGCAGCAAATATTCAAGGTTTCTCATCTACGCAATTGCAAGCTTTGGAGGAATATAAAATAAAAAAAGCTAAATATGATGAGGAGTTAAAATGGTATGAACTTTATAAAGTAAAATATGAAAGAGAACAACAAATTTTTAATCAGAAATTTAAAGAGTATTTTTCAGAAATAATTTTTTATCAAAATAGACTCTATTCTCATAAAAAAACACAAGAGAAAATTATATTAAATGCAATAATACAACAAATTAATCAAAAAGATATAACATATTTTAATTTGTATTCTGTGATAGAATTTTTAAAAGAAAACAAGGCTTATTATAAATATATAGATTTAAATGAAATCCAAGATTTAATTTTAAATGATTTAGATAATAAATTGGGTTATTTTTATTGCCTTTATGTATGTATAAATTTAATAGTATTAAGAGAAGATAAAAATACTTATTTCACCCAAGCTACCGCTATAAACAATCTAAGCTATAATTCTACTTTCACAAAAATCTTCATCCTAGATAAAGAAAAGCTCAATGATACCTATCTTGATACTAGAAAAAAGCTTTATAAATCTATCAATACTTTAAAAGAAAAAAGAAATGAAAAAATAAAAGATATCCAAGACTATTTAAATAAAGAAATTTCCTTACAAGATAATCTAAATAATCAAAGCTTTAATACTAAGGAAAATGATGTTAATTTAATTTTAAACGAAGTATTTAACATAGAGCAATTTTATGATAAAAATACCAATACCATAGTATTAAAGACAAATAATATAAAAATCATATTCTTAGATAAAGTAAATTTACAAGATTTGCAAGATAATTCTAACAATACTTCTTTCATCTCTATGTCAAATTTGATCCATATTTATGATAATCATTGTGATATTTTTGCAAAAGATAGAAGTGTTTTGGATATAAAGGACATAGAAGAAAAATATCAAATAGATTTTAAAAGTTTAGATATAAAAATCTTCCTAAACTCCACCCTCCTTACAGGATCAAATGAACTTCCTAACAATCCTTTTTACTTTGGAGAATTAGATCAAGAT
>NZ_MJWS01000105.1:0-3859 GCF_001762365.1 Campylobacter sp. BCW_6873 | reverse complement strand
ATCTTGATCTAATTCTCCAAAGTAAAAAGGATTGTTAGGAAGTTCATTTGATCCTGTAAGGAGGGTGGAGTTTAGGAAGATTTTTATATCTAAACTTTTAAAATCTATTTGATATTTTTCTTCTATGTCCTTTATATCCAAAACACTTCTATCTTTTGCAAAAATATCACAATGATTATCATAAATATGGATCAAATTTGACATAGAGATGAAAGAAGTATTGTTAGAATTATCTTGCAAATCTTGTAAATTTACTTTATCTAAGAATATGATTTTTATATTATTTGTCTTTAATACTATGGTATTGGTATTTTTATCATAAAATTGCTCTATGTTAAATACTTCGTTTAAAATTAAATTAACATCATTTTCCTTAGTATTAAAGCTTTGATTATTTAGATTATCTTGTAAGGAAATTTCTTTATTTAAATAGTCTTGGATATCTTTTATTTTTTCATTTCTTTTTTCTTTTAAAGTATTGATAGATTTATAAAGCTTTTTTCTAGTATCAAGATAGGTATCATTGAGCTTTTCTTTATCTAGGATGAAGATTTTTGTGAAAGTAGAATTATAACCTATAACACTGCTATTTAAAAAAGTTTCATTATTTTCTTTATAAAATACATATTCTTTGCAAACATAAAGAGCTCTTAAAAGTGAAATATCAGATTCGATATTAATCTCATCTATATCTTTTAAATCTAAATGTTTTATATAAAAATTCTTATCTTTTTGCATTAGATTAAAAATAGCACTAACAAGACTTTTTGTTTTTTTCGTATGATGATAGTTTAGTTCATAAAGAAAAGTATTTAACATTAATATCTCTGAAAATCTCTAAAAAATTCTTCCCATCCATAAAAAAAATGTAATGACGGCTCATCATCTTTAATTCTAGATTGTTTTAACAATTCTTCACATATATCTTCTATAGAAATTAAAACAAGAATCCATTTTAAAATAGTGGCTTTTTTAGCAAAACCAAAAACACTTTCTGCAGATTTTTTTGAACCATCAAATTTAAAATTAAGTTGCAACTTAAAATAATCTAATTTCAAAGCTATAATTTCATTAGGCTTTATATGCGTTCCAAACTTTTGAAATATTTCTTCAGAGTCATCTAAATCAATGGTGTATATTTTGTAAATTTCTGCATTTAGCAGCTTTGAAAATTCTTCATTCCCTTTTAATAAATTTTCTATTAGTTTTTAAATCCTCGCGCTTGGATTGGAGTTAGTGTATAAACGCTATTATAATCTAATTCTTTGAATATCACACTAAAATCCAAAGGAGCGTTTTGTATTTGTAAATAAAGCTGAGTTGTATTTTTTTGACTCTTTATATTGTTGGGAAACAATTCTTTAACCTCATAAGGAGTATCTTCCTTAAAAGCTATAGAATTATCTTTTAAAATAATATTATTTTTAAGCTCTTGTGTTATTGGAATCAGCTTAATATTTTTTAGATTAGCATCAAAGATATTAAAATTGTATCCCAAAATTTCAATTCCATCATCAAATTTATTTCCTATATAATTTGTATATTTTGTATATTCATTTTCATATACTCCCATGGCATTATAGGTGTATAAAGCTTTAACACTTTGTGGAAAAGACAAAACAAAAAGCTGTGCCAAATATCCACCAAAACAATGTCCAGTAACAATAAGTTTATTATTACCTAAAAAATGCCTGACTTTATCATCGTAAAATTTTAATAATTGCAAATAATATTCCAGAGGAACTTGAGATCTGAAAATTTGTGCACCGGCTTTTATACTATCCCAAAAAGAAAAACTAAATTGAAAAATATCTATACCTCTAAATGCAAGAATTAATTCATTATCTTTAGTATCTTTAAAAAGCGTAGCAGAAAAGCTTGTATCATCATCTTGAATAAAGGCTAATACTTCATAGCGATTTATAAATTCATTAGCATTATCTTCATCAAAACTAATATTATAAGTATCAAACACAAGCATAGAACTTTGGGTTATGGCTTGGAAGTATGTGGGAGAATTAATGTTATTTTCTTTTAACATTTCTATATCCTGTTTTGTATAATATTGTGTTTGATTTTTCAACCCCCATTTTTTATCTTCTTTTCCAAACATACCCTCATTTAAACCTGTAGAATAACTAGCCCAGCACATTCTAGCATATTTATAAAGTTTCATATATTTGGCTTGTTTTTCATACATTAGTAGCCTCTTTTTTCTTGTAATTCTTTATATTTTTGAATATCATAGCATATCATTTTTCTTTTGTATTTAGCAAACATACCTATGTCAAGCCAAGAGTATGTATTGTCTATTTTATATTCTTGTATTGTATTTTTGCCGTCCTTATAGTACCATAAAATAATAATTTTTTTTATTCTAAAATCTACATATTGCTCTGTTATGTTGAATAAAATATCCTTGTTTATTTTTTTATAATTATCCCAAAGACTTATAATATTTTTTGCATCATAAATAACCGCCTTAGAATCAGCCTTCTCACACAAACTCTCAAATTCTTTAAAACTACTTTGCCATTCAAGAGGTACAAAAGAGTATCCAAACCAAAGAAGCATGAATAATGGATAAGGTAAAAATAAATAAAACTTTTTAATTTTTTTATCAATATTAAAAATTTTAAAGACAAGATAAAAGACAAGCTTTAAAAATAAATATACCCATATAGTAGAAAGTATAAACAAGCTAATCCATCCAAAGAAAGGAAAAGGGAAAAAGGTTAAAAGAGTTAAATAAGTAATATTATAAAAAGTTAAGATGACAAGAAAAAGATAAAATAAAGCTTGTTTTATATTTTTAAAGAATTGTTTTTTTAAATCATTTGAATTTTCTTTATTGTTAAAATAATGATAGAGCTTGTTTTTCATATATTTTTATCCTATATTACTTTGATTATTATCTTTAGTATCTTCAAACAAAGTAGCACTAAAGCCACTTGTAGTGTTAGGCTGATGTTTTAAAAGTTTAAATCTATTTACAAAATCAATAGTTCTTTTACTCAGTGCATCATTNAANCCTACCCTACTAATATCATTATCCAATGTTATTTCTTTACTATCAAAACAAGTATTTATAAGAGAAATACAATATTTAGGTTCTATTTTAACTATTTTATTTTATTCAAAACGAGCTTGTATAGCTCTTGCATAGGTAGAATTTTGATTATTATGTTTATCACCTAGTTTTTGGGTATCACCATTTTCATGTTTTTTGTCATTTTCTTTTTTTACATAATCAATCCAATGTAGCATCGCATAACTTGCATCAGCTACATTAGCATAGTCTAAGAATTTAGTGATTAAGTCTAATTTAGCTTCTTGTGTTTTAATGTTTTTACTCATTTGTTATTCCAAAAATCTAAATCTCAAATTATCTTTCTAATTTTTTATCTAACATCTTCACAATCTAATATTTCCTCATATTCAAAATGAAACCCAGCACCCTCATCGCCTCTTAAAAATATATTATAATTATAATACAAATATCGTTTAAATTCTTGATACTTAATGTTATTTTTATCATCAATATACCAAGCTTCTATTTCTTTTTCTTTTACTTTTCCTATTCCAAGTTTAATTTCGCGTGATTTAGTTTCTATTTCTTTCCAATTTGAAGGTTGAATTTCCAAATTCAATTTTTCATTATAAAAATATTTTATACCATTATTTTTAATTCTAATATTAGAATTATTCATCATAGCTTGAATAAATTGTTTTTTTAAATCCAAATAATCTTTATTAAACACTATCATTTTATTACTATTATCTTTACACAAGCTCCTAAACTCATAATACTGCGGATCCATATATTTATAAGAACATCCTCCTACTAAGAATAATAAAA
>NZ_MJWS01000104.1:97446-117634 GCF_001762365.1 Campylobacter sp. BCW_6873 | reverse complement strand
TTATGGAGAGTTTGATCCTGGCTCAGAGTGAACGCTGGCGGCGTGCCTAATACATGCAAGTCGAACGATGAAGCTTTTAGCTTGCTAGAAGTGGATTAGTGGCGCACGGGTGAGTAAGGTATAGTTAATCTGCCCTACACAAGAGGACAACAGTTGGAAACGACTGCTAATACTCTATACTCCTGCTTAACATAAGTTGAGTAGGGAAAGTTTTTCGGTGTAGGATGAGACTATATAGTATCAGCTAGTTGGTAAGGTAATGGCTTACCAAGGCTATGACGCTTAACTGGTCTGAGAGGATGATCAGTCACACTGGAACTGAGACACGGTCCAGACTCCTACGGGAGGCAGCAGTAGGGAATATTGCGCAATGGGGGAAACCCTGACGCAGCAACGCCGCGTGGAGGATGACACTTTTCGGAGCGTAAACTCCTTTTCTTAGGGAAGAATTCTGACGGTACCTAAGGAATAAGCACCGGCTAACTCCGTGCCAGCAGCCGCGGTAATACGGAGGGTGCAAGCGTTACTCGGAATCACTGGGCGTAAAGGGCGCGTAGGCGGATTATCAAGTCTCTTGTGAAATCTAATGGCTTAACCATTAAACTGCTTGGGAAACTGATAGTCTAGAGTGAGGGAGAGGCAGATGGAATTGGTGGTGTAGGGGTAAAATCCGTAGATATCACCAAGAATACCCATTGCGAAGGCGATCTGCTGGAACTCAACTGACGCTAAGGCGCGAAAGCGTGGGGAGCAAACAGGATTAGATACCCTGGTAGTCCACGCCCTAAACGATGTACACTAGTTGTTGGGATGCTAGTCATCTCAGTAATGCAGCTAACGCATTAAGTGTACCGCCTGGGGAGTACGGTCGCAAGATTAAAACTCAAAGGAATAGACGGGGACCCGCACAAGCGGTGGAGCATGTGGTTTAATTCGAAGATACGCGAAGAACCTTACCTGGGCTTGATATCCTAAGAACCTTATAGAGATATGAGGGTGCTAGCTTGCTAGAACTTAGAGACAGGTGCTGCACGGCTGTCGTCAGCTCGTGTCGTGAGATGTTGGGTTAAGTCCCGCAACGAGCGCAACCCACGTATTTAGTTGCTAACGGTTCGGCCGAGCACTCTAAATAGACTGCCTTCGTAAGGAGGAGGAAGGTGTGGACGACGTCAAGTCATCATGGCCCTTATGCCCAGGGCGACACACGTGCTACAATGGCATATACAATGAGACGCAATACCGCGAGGTGGAGCAAATCTATAAAATATGTCCCAGTTCGGATTGTTCTCTGCAACTCGAGAGCATGAAGCCGGAATCGCTAGTAATCGTAGATCAGCCATGCTACGGTGAATACGTTCCCGGGTCTTGTACTCACCGCCCGTCACACCATGGGAGTTGATTTCACTCGAAGCCGGAATACTAAACTAGTTACCGTCCACAGTGGAATCAGCGACTGGGGTGAAGTCGTAACAAGGTAACCGTAGGAGAACCTGCGGTTGGATCACCTCCTTTCTAGAGTACAAAGTAATAAGTCTCACCACTATTACTTCAATATATAAACTCAATTGATTCTTGTTTAGATTTCAAAGATTGATGATAAAGCTAATTGTTTATGGGGAATTAGCTCAGCTGGGAGAGCGCCTGCTTTGCACGCAGGAGGTCAGCGGTTCGATCCCGCTATTCTCCACCATTTATTAAGGGCCTATAGCTCAGCTGGTTAGAGTGCACCCCTGATAAGGGTGAGGTCACAAGTTCAAGTCTTGTTAGGCCCACCATAAAAAAGATTTGAATAAAAAAGCTTTAAAATCTAAAGCAAGTATATAAAGTAGATTAAATATAAAATATAAACTCTATACTTAGATTTATTTTTATCTTTAGCTATAAAAGAATATACTTTAAATAGATATAAGTAGCATATACATTATGTATTTATATTTATAATGATTATATTAATATATATATACTTCCTTTAGGTTTTAAACCTAAATGTTCTTTTTAATTATCATTGTTAAGAGTCACAAGCAAGTTTTAATAAAAACAATTTTACAGGACTTGTTAAAGGATAAAACCTATTTATCTTTTCTTTGGTTTAACTTATATCTTTTAATTATCTTTATTTCTATAATAAAGAGAATATTAGATTTAAGATTTGTAAATTAAAGACAAGTTTCAAACTCACAGCTTAGTTAAGACTAAATCATTTAGTTCTATATTAAGTGTTTGAATGCTTTCCGTCTTAAGATAAAGAAGTCTTATCATAAAAACTTTAACAAGGAAGTGATGCGTTTTAGAATCAATAAAAAAGGTAGAAGTTAGGTTATATCTAACTTTTATGCAAATTGTTTTTTTAGCGATTAAGAATTGAAGCTTTATCTACATTAATTTTTTAATGAATGTTTAGTTTATTTCGTTTTAAGCCTAATATCTTTTAGGTTGGCGGGGTAGGTCTTTAGCTTTGGTTCTTTAGGATGAGCTTTGCTCATCTGCTAAAAGAACATCAAAAGGTAAGCTACTAAGAGCGAATGGTGGATGCCTTGACTGGTAAAGGCGATGAAGGACGTACTAGACTGCGATAAGCTACGGGGAGCTGTCAAGAAGCTTTGATCCGTAGATTTCCGAATGGGGCAACCCAATGTATAGAGATATACATTACCTATATAGGAGCGAACGAGGGGAATTGAAACATCTTAGTACCCTCAGGAAAAGAAATCAATAGAGATTGCGTCAGTAGCGGCGAGCGAAAGCGCAAGAGGGCAAACCCAGTGCTTGCACTGGGGGTTGTAGGACTGCAATGTGCAAGAGCTGAGTTTAGCAGAACATTCTGGAAAGTATAGCCATAGAGGGTGATAGTCCCGTATGCGAAAAACAAAGCTTAGCTAGCAGTATCCTGAGTAGGGCGGGACACGAGGAATCCTGTCTGAATCCGGGTCGACCACGATCCAACCCTAAATACTAATACCAGATCGATAGTGCACAAGTACCGTGAGGGAAAGGTGAAAAGAACTGAGGTGATCAGAGTGAAATAGAACCTGAAACCATTTGCTTACAATCATTCAGAGCACTATGTAGCAATACAGTGTGATGGACTGCCTTTTGCATAATGAGCCTGCGAGTTGTGGTGTCTGGCAAGGTTAAGCAAACGCGAAGCCGTAGCGAAAGCGAGTCTGAATAGGGCGCTTAGTCAGATGCTGCAGACCCGAAACGAAGTGATCTATCCATGAGCAAGTTGAAGCTAGTGTAAGAACTAGTGGAGGACTGAACCCATAGGCGTTGAAAAGCCCCGGGATGACTTGTGGATAGGGGTGAAAGGCCAATCAAACTTCGTGATAGCTGGTTCTCTCCGAAATATATTTAGGTATAGCGTTGTGTCGTAATATAAGGGGGTAGAGCACTGAATGGGCTAGGGCATACACCAATGTACCAAACCCTATCAAACTCCGAATACCTTATATGTAATCACAGCAGTCAGGCGGCGAGTGATAAAATCCGTCGTCAAGAGGGAAACAACCCAGACTACCAGCTAAGGTCCCTAAATCTTACTTAAGTGGAAAACGATGTGAAGTTACTTAAACAACCAGGAGGTTGGCTTAGAAGCAGCCATCCTTTAAAGAAAGCGTAATAGCTCACTGGTCTAGTGATTTTGCGCGGAAAATATAACGGGGCTAAAGTAAGTACCGAAGCTGTAGACTTGCACACAACTTAGATTATTTAAGTTTAGAATATAAAAAACTAAGTTATATGTTTTAAGTTATATTTTTACTGATTTTTATAGAGTAAAGATAGAAATAAAACTTAGTAAAATCAGTAAAAATATTCTTGGTTTAAAGTTTAAGTAGTTTAAGTTGTGTGCAAGTGGTAGGAGAGCGTTCTATTTGCGTCGAAGGTATACCGGTAAGGAGTGCTGGAGCGAATAGAAGTGAGCATGCAGGCATGAGTAGCGATAATTAATGTGAGAATCATTAACGCCGTAAACCCAAGGTTTCCTACGCGATGCTCGTCATCGTAGGGTTAGTCGGGTCCTAAGTCGAGTCCGAAAGGGGTAGACGATGGCAAATTGGTTAATATTCCAATACCAACATTAGTGTGCGATGGAAGGACGCTTAGGGCTAAGGGGGCTAGCGGATGGAAGTGCTAGTCTAAGGTTGTAGGAGCTTATACAGGCAAATCCGTATAAGAACACTCCGAGAACTGAAAGGCTTTTTGAAGTCTTCGGATGGATAGAAGAACCCCTGATGCCGTCGAGCCAAGAAAAGTTTCTAAGTTTAGCTAATGTTGCCCGTACCGTAAACCGACACAGGTGGGTGGGATGAGTATTCTAAGGCGCGTGGAAGAACTCTCTTTAAGGAACTCTGCAAAATAGCACCGTATCTTCGGTATAAGGTGTGGTTAGCTTCGTACTAGGATTTACTCCGAAAGCGAAGAAACTTACAACAAAGAGTCCCTCCCGACTGTTTACCAAAAACACAGCACTCTGCTAACTCGTAAGAGGATGTATAGGGTGTGACGCCTGCCCGGTGCTCGAAGGTTAATTGATGGGGTTAGCATTAGCGAAGCTCTTGATCGAAGCCCGAGTAAACGGCGGCCGTAACTATAACGGTCCTAAGGTAGCGAAATTCCTTGTCGGTTAAATACCGACCTGCATGAATGGCGTAACGAGATGGGAGCTGTCTCAAAGAGGGATCCAGTGAAATTGTAGTGGAGGTGAAAATTCCTCCTACCCGCGGCAAGACGGAAAGACCCCGTGGACCTTTACTACAGCTTGACACTGCTACTTGGATAAGAATGTGCAGGATAGGTGGGAGGCTTTGAGTATATGACGCCAGTTGTATATGAGCCGTTGTTGAGATACCACTCTTTCTTATTTGGGTAGCTAACCAGCTTGAGTTATCCTCAAGTGGGACAATGTCTGGTGGGTAGTTTGACTGGGGCGGTCGCCTCCCAAATAATAACGGAGGCTTACAAAGGTTGGCTCAGAACGGTTGGAAATCGTTCGTAGAGTATAAAGGTATAAGCCAGCTTAACTGCAAGACATACAAGTCAAGCAGAGACGAAAGTCGGTCTTAGTGATCCGGTGGTTCTGTGTGGAAGGGCCATCGCTCAAAGGATAAAAGGTACCCCGGGGATAACAGGCTGATCTCCCCCAAGAGCTCACATCGACGGGGAGGTTTGGCACCTCGATGTCGGCTCATCGCATCCTGGGGCTGGAGCAGGTCCCAAGGGTATGGCTGTTCGCCATTTAAAGCGGTACGCGAGCTGGGTTCAGAACGTCGTGAGACAGTTCGGTCCCTATCTGCCGTGGGCGTAAGAAGATTGAAGAGATTTGACCCTAGTACGAGAGGACCGGGTTGAACAAACCACTGGTGTAGCTGTTGTTCTGCCAAGAGCATCGCAGCGTAGCTAAGTTTGGAAAGGATAAACGCTGAAAGCATCTAAGCGTGAAGCCAACTCTAAGATGAATCTTCTCTAAGCTCTCTAGAAGACTACTAGTTTGATAGGCTGGGTGTGTAATGGATGAAAGTCCTTTAGCTGACCAGTACTAATAGAGCGTTTGGCTTATCTTTAATAAAGCATCACTTCCTTGTTAAGGTTTTTAAGAAAGCTTTGAATATAGATAATATTTAGAGTTTCATAGAAATCTTTCAAGTAGAGTTTATATTAGAACTTGCTCTTAACATTGTTTTTTAAGTATTCTATATAAAAACTTATCAAAGATAAAAGATAAGTAAAGAAGAAAGAAAAACAAAAGAAGAAAGAGAATAAAGAAAAAAGTAAAGAAATAAAAGATTAATCTTTATTTTTTAAATTCAATCTTTCAAAGAATATTTAAATAACAATGTCCGTGATTATACAGATGTGGAAACGCCTTGCTCCATCCCGAACCAAGAAGCTAAGCACATCGTGGGTGATGATACTACGCCTTACTGGCAGGGGGAAAGTAGCTCATTGCGGACTTGTTAAATGTCTTTATTGCTTACTTTATATATAAATCCTATGTTTATTTTTATTGTTGTTTTAGATGGTGCTTAGAATCGTGTTTAAAAAAGAGTTTGTTGCTGGTTAAGGTTTTTAAGAGAATAGGGTGTTTTTAGGGGTTTGGAAAGTTAAGTATATTTGTATGGATTGTATAAATTTAGTTCTTTTAAAAAAGTTGTTTGCGTGATCGGCTACTTGGTTTATTGATAGAATTTTAAATAAAAAATAGAAATTAATATATAAATTCACGATGAAATTGTTAATTTTATTAATTATTAAGTTTAATTAACATAAACTTTATATATAAAAGTTAATATAATTTAAATAAGATAATTTATATCTTAAACTATTTATTTCATAATTATATTATCTTAAAAATTTTATTTATAAGGTGTATCTTATGAAAAAGCTTATTTCTAAGGGAAAGGTTTTAACCCTATTACTTGGGGTGGGATTTGCTTTAAATGTGAGTAGTGCAGAAAATTCAAATGTTCTTATTCAAGGAGAAGCTGCACAAGATGGCGATACTAAACCAAGAACGCTTGAGGGTTATGTGCACCAAGAAGATGCGTTTTTTAAATATCTTAAAGAACATCATCCTATGTTTAAATATGAAAAAGAAGGTCGTATAGTAGGTAAATATGCTATTAGTGATAGGGAAGAAGAATATGTAGAATTTTCTAATGGTCCTACTTTTGCACAGCAAAACAATCTAGCTCATACTTCAGTGACTTATCGTTTAGGAATGGAATCTTTTTTAGATTTTCCAAATAAATTTGTAGGTCCAAAAAAATGTGGTGAATGTCATCCTGCTCAATATAAAGCTTGGGAAAGATCACGTCATGCAAAAACCGTTCGTTTTCCTGATGAGTTTGAAGAAGTAGGAAATGATTTAAAAAAACCTATGTATAACTCACAATCTACTATTTTACCAGATGGAATTTATCCTGATGATGTCTATGCTGTAATTGGAACACCTAGAACAAAATATGGTTTTATTGATAGATGGTTGGTTCGTGGAACTTATCATGTTGAAGATGGAAATCTTAGTAATATGACAGGAAAAATTGTAGCTGGCGGCAATCAATTCTCAAGGCTTTGGAGTGAGTTTTTAACACCTGAAATGACCAAAAAAATAGCAGAATTTTCTCCAGGTTTCCCTACTACTATGGAACAATTTGGAGGTAATGGCTCTCAAGTTTGGGGAACAAATTCTTATGCAGCACAATATCGTAAAAATATGCTTTTTCAGCCTGCAAGTTCTTATTGTGAAACCTGTCATAGTTTTAAATTTGATTTTAAAAGCAAAGAAGAATTTTATAAAGCTTTAGGAAATACTCAAGAGCTTAGAAAACATACAATTTCAAAAGGTATTTCTTGTGAAGAATGTCATGGTGCAGGTGCTCATCTTTATGGTGCTAGAGGTGCAGGTATGCCATCAAACTGCGAAAGATGTCATCAAAGATTTTCTTATAATGAAGAAGATGCTAAGAAAAATCCTAGAAAACCATTTAATGCCTTCTTCAAATCTAGCTGTCCAGCTTGTGGAACTGAAGGTGCGCAAATGTATAGTTCAGCTCACTATGATAAGGGTATGAGATGTTCTACTTGCCACGATCCTCATGAGGTTACTTTCAATGATTGGAAAGATGGATATACTAAAGTAGGGCTTAAAAAAACTTGTACAGATTGTCATGACACACAAGCTAGCTTCTTTAAACAAGGAGGAATTCATTCAAAAGATAATTGTACAGCTTGTCACATGCCAAATATGATGAGTTGTGAAAACTTTGGAGCAGTTCAAAATCCCGATAAAGGTGGATTTGATAATGTTAGAGCTTCTCACATTTGGAAAATAAAAGTTGATAAAACTGCTAAAACTCTTAATCCGCCAGAAGGTAAAGAAAGATCTCCAAAAACTCCAGGATGGACCATCGCTAGAGATGATGATGGAAGATTTTTCCTTGATTTAATGTGGGCTTGTGGACGTACAAGTTTTAGTGATCCAAATTTAATGGGGTCAGGTGCAAGTGGATGTCACAGTGCGGTTCAATCAAATTTACCTAAAAAACTTCATTTTACAGATCAAGAGACTATCTACGACATTGTTGTAGGTTGGCAAAAACCTGTAAAAGATGGATATGAAAATATTCTTAAAGGCGTGAAAGAAATTGATAAAGCTATGGCTGAAAATCCTAAACTTTCTGTAGAGAAAAAATCTCGTGTTATTACTTTGGCAAATCAAGCAAGGGCTATTACAGAAAAATTGCAAAAAGATGGTTCTTGGGGTGTGCATGGTCCTGTTTACTCCAAAAAAATAGTAGATGAGGCTTTGGTTTATATACAAGAAGCTAAAAATATTTTAAAATAAAATTTTCGCCCATTTTTTGGGCGAGTTTAAGGAGTAAATTTTGAAACAAAGTTTAATAAAATTTATATTGCTTGCTGTTTTTTGTTTTTCAACCCCTTTTTTACTTGCCGACGGAAAAATTCAAATAGGTATAGTTGAAGGTGTAACTCCTATCAGCATGAAAGATGCTGAAAAACTTTTAGGGCAAAAAAATGTATATTTTGTGGATGTTAATTCCAAGGAAGAAAGAGAAGTTGCAGGTAATATACCTAATGCTGTTTTAGTTGATGCGCAAAATTGGCAAAATTTATTACCTGATGATTTTAATGCAACTTTAATTTTTTATGGGTCGAATCGTTTTACTTTTGATGCTTCTAATATTGCAAATTTAAGCCAAAAATTAGGCTATACCCATGTTTATGTTATGTTAGATGGTATAGAATCTTGGGTGCTTTCTGGAAGAAAAGTTCAAAAAGAACAAATAGAAAAATGGCAAAACGCTAAAAATTTAGATGATTTTAAAGATAGTATTCATTCAAGAATGTATTTTGGAGATGTTCCAAGTTGTAGGGATTGCCACGGAAAAGGCGAAGATAAAAAATCTATTCGCTACAATAATGCTGCAAATTTAGATCTTATCAATAAAAACTGTGCAAGTTGTCATAAAGATATAGATAAAGAATTTAAACACAGCATTCATCAAAATATCAGCCAAATACAACTTGATAAAGATGGAAAAAAGAAAAAAATTCCAACTTGTACCACTTGTCATGATATCCACAACAACGATCCGTTAATGAATGCAATGACCTTAAAACAAAGAAGTGATTTTAAATGCGGTGAATGTCATCAAGATAAACAAGATCGCTATCATGATACTTTTCATGGTAAGGCTATGGTATTAAATAGTCCCGGTAGTGCTCCAAAAATCGCAGCCTGTTATGATTGTCACGGCAAACACAATATTTTAAAAGTTGAAGATTTAAACTCAACCCTATCGTCTTTAAATCGTGTTCAAACTTGTGCACAGTGTCATCCAAATTCTAATGAAAATTTTGCCAATTTTATTGCACATGCTGATCATAGTGATGGAGAAAACTATCCTTTACTTCACGGTGCTTATATCTTTATGACCGCTTTAGTGATAGGAGTTTTTGTATTCTTTGGTTTGCATACTTTACTTTGGAGTATAAGACTGATTTTAGCAAGATTTTCACATCCTGCAGAATGGAAAAAAGCAAAAGAAAATGCACACAATGACAAGGTTTTAATCAAACGTTTTTCAACCTTCCATAAAATTCAGCATTTCTTTATGGCGGCAAGTTTCTTAGGACTTGCTTTCTCGGGTTTGCCGCAAAAATTTTATACCGCTCCTTGGGCACAAACCATGATAGATCTTATAGGCGGACCAATCGGTGCAACCATAGTGCATCATATTAGTGCTATTGTTATGTTTATAGTCTTTTTCTCTCATATTGGAGAAATCATACTTGTAAACTGGAAAAGAAGAGATTTAGTGCGTGATCCACAAACAGGAAAACTTGATAAAATGAAAATTTTAAAAGCCCTTTTTGGACCTGATTCTTTAATGCCAAATTGGCAAGACTTTAAAGATATGAAAGCACATTTTAAATGGTTCTTTGGCATGGGCGAAAGACCACAATTTGACCGCTGGACTTATTGGGAAAAATTTGATTATCTAGCAGTATTTTGGGGTATGTTTGTTATAGGACTTTCAGGATTGGTTTTATGGTTCCCTACTTTCTTTAGTACCTTTTTACCAGGTTGGATGATCAATCTTTGTTCTTTAGTGCATTCTGATGAAGCTTTACTTGCAACAGGATTTATCTTTGCAATCCACTTCTTCAATACTCATTTTAGAGCAGATCGCTTCCCTATGGATATGGTAATTTTCTCAGGAACCCAAAGTGAAGCCGAGATTAAACAAGAAAGAAATGCGTATTATCAACGCCTAAAAGAAAGCGGAAAGCTTGAAAGTTTATATGAGAAAAACTCTAAATTTAATTCTTATAAAGGCATTGCTAAATTAGCAGGTTATTTGATGCTGATTACAGGAATGATCTTTTTATTCTTGATGATTTATGCTTTTATAGTGGATTTATTAAAATAATAATTGCCTAGATTTTCTAGGCAATTTTAAATGAAAGGATTTGATGTTAAAAAAACTGATTTTAGGATTTATAATATTATTATTTTGTGCTTGTAATGATGAAAAAATAGATGAAAATATTCTTTCCAAAGGAACAAAAACTACAGAACAATACAAACAAGATACAAACAATCTTGATCTCAACTCTTACAAAGAAATCGCAGAATTTTTTAAAGACAATCAAAATATTGTTTTTTCTGACAAACCTGTGCTAATTATTTTTAGTGCAAATAATTGTGTTTATTGCGATAAATTAAAACACGAAATTCAAAACAACAAAGAAGTTCAAAATATCTTAAAAAACACATATAATTCTTATTATATCAATACAAGTTATCATAAAATTCATAATTACGACAATAAAAAAACAAGCACAGAAGAACTTTCAAGAGAATTTAATATAGACGCTACGCCTACTTTGGTATTTTTTACTCCTAAACATAAAACTTTACTAATTTATCCTGGTTTTATGAGTGCTAAACGCCTTGCTTTGACTATGGAAATTTTAAAAGATGAAAAAAATCAAAAGCTTAATGAAGATGAGCTTTTTAAAACACTTTTTCTAGCATACAAGGAGAAAAATGTTTAAGAAAATCTTTTTTTCCTTTTGGATGAGTCTTATTTTACTTTTTATCTATGCTCTTTCTTGTGCAGTAGCGACTTTTGTCGAAAATGATTTTGGCACAAATGCTGCTAAAGCCTTAGTTTATAATGCTTTATGGTTTGATATCTTACACCTTTTGCTTTTAATCAATCTTATAGGTATTATTTTTATACACAAACTTTTACAAAGAAAAAAATATGCTTCCTTGCTCTTGCATAGTGCTTTTATAGTAATTTTACTTGGCGCTGCAATCACGCGTTATTTTGGCATAGAAGGAGGTATGCACATTAGAGAAGGACAAAGTTCTGATATCATTGTGACAAGAGATGAATTTATAGCCTTAATGCTTTATAATGATGAAGGTAAGGTTATAGAATATCAATCCTTTGGAGTAGCTTTTAATCCTTTACTCCATAATAGTTTTGAAAAAAAAGTTTCCATGCAGCAAAATAAAACTATAAATTTAAAACTACTTGATTATGAAAAAGCTCCTAATGCAATGAGCAATCCTATCATCAAAATGCAAATTTCTTTTAATAATGAAAGCAAAGAAATTTTACTCACTCCAAATTACAACAATGAAAATGTTTTACCTTTTAGATTAGGAGGTGAAATTTTTGCACTCAACTGGGGTCCTGAAGAGATTAAACTGCCTTTTTCTTTGGCTTTAAAAGATTTTATCCTTGATCGCTACGCAGGTTCTATGAGTCCTTCTTCTTATGCTTCAGATATCGAAGTGATCGATCAAGATAAAAGTTTTGAGTATAAAATTTTTATGAATAATGTTTTAGATTATGGCGGATATAGATTTTTTCAAAGTTCTTATGATCAAGACGAACAAGGCACCATACTTTCAGTCAATAAAGATCCTGGAAAAATTCCAACCTATATAGGCTATACTTTGCTGACTTTAGGTTTTTTATGGATTTTATTTGCTAAAAACTCAAGATTTCAAAAATTATCAAACTATCTTAAAAATCAAAAAAATCTTTTATTAATTCTTTTTTGTCTTTTTGCTTTTAACATAAAAAGTTTTGCCGATGAAAATACCTTAAAGCTTATACAAAATATCAAAGAAAATTCTGCGAAACATTCTATGCTTTTTGGAAGCTTACTTGTGCAAGACTTTGATGGCAGGATAAAACCTATCGATACTTTAGCGATGAATTACATCCATAAGATTACCAAAAAAAATGATTTTTTAGGTTTAAACTATAATCAAATTTTTCTTGGTATGATGATGTATCCACAACATTTCAGACAAATAAAAATGATTAGCGTAAAAACTGCAAAGCTAAAAGAAATTTTAGGTGTAGATAAAAATGAAAAATATCTTGCTTATGATGATGTTTTTGATGGAGATTTTTACAAACTTTCAAACTATATAGAAGAAGCAAACCGCAAAAAACCTGCTCTAAGAGATCAGTTTGATAAAGATATTTTAGCTCTTGATGAAAAAATCAACACTGCTTTTTATATCTATAGCGGAGAAATTTTTAGAATATTTCCTGATCCAAGTCAAAAAACCTATACTTGGTATTCTCCTACTACACCTATGCCTTTTGATTTAAAGGATATAGAAAATATACAAAGCTTATTGGCAAAATATTTTTTTGATTTTGAACAAGCTTTTAGTACCAAAGATTTTTCTAAAGCCGATGAAAGTTTAGAAAGACTTAAAAATTTCCAAAATTTTTATAGATCAAATCTTATCCCTACACCTACTCAAATTTCTTTAGAGCTTTTTTTAAATCATTATAATATTTTTGACAATCTCACCCCTATTTATCTTTTACTAGGTAGTATGCTTTTTATCTTATTAGTCTATGAAATTTTAAGCCTTAAAAAAGCTCCAAAAATGCTTAAAAATGCCATTTTTATTCTCATTGCTTTAAGTGTTTTAGCTCATGCTTTAGCTTTAATCTTTCGTTGGTATGTAGGAGATCACGCTCCTTGGAGTAATGCTTATGAAAGTATGGTTTATATAGCTTTTGCTTGTGCTTTTGCGGGACTTGTTTTTTACAAAAGATCTTCTTTAGCGCTTTGTACTGCAAGTATTATGGCTGGAATTTCTCTTTTTGTAGCACATCTTGGTTTTATGGATCCACAAATTACAAATCTTGTGCCCGTTTTAAAATCCTATTGGCTTAATATCCATGTTTCTATCATCACTGCAAGCTATGGATTTTTAGGACTTTGCTTTTTGCTTGGAGTATTTAGCTTGATTTTATTTATGTTAAGAAATCCAAAAAAAGCTCAAATAGATCAAAGTATTTTAAACTTACATTGTATCAACGAAATGGCGATGATAATAGGACTTGCTTTACTCACTATAGGAAATTTCTTAGGTGGAGTTTGGGCAAACGAAAGCTGGGGAAGATACTGGGGTTGGGATTCTAAAGAAACTTGGGCTTTAATTTCTATTATTGTTTATACTATGATTTTACATCTTAGATTTATCTCAAAATTTAACAATCCTTACGCCTTTGCAAGTGCGAGTGTTATAGGATTTTATTCTATTTTAATGACTTATTTTGGGGTAAATTTCTATCTATCAGGATTGCATTCTTATGCAGCAGGAGATCCTGTGCCTGTGCCTAAATTTTTATATTTTTTCATTGCTTTTACAGTGATTTTAATTTTAGGAGCATTTTTTAAAAGAAGACTTAAAAATCCTGTATAAATTTACCCTTGAAATTTCAAGGGTAAATAAGAAGTTAGAATTCTTTTCTTGTATCCATAGAACCTACGATTTTTCCAGTTTTTGGATCGACCATGATAGCATTTACATCACCCATATAAGGTTCTTTTGTGATTTTATAGCCCATTTTTTCAAGATTGTTTTGCACATCTTTGATGATTCCAAAAGGCTCTGTTCTGATTTCATCAGGTAGCCACTGCATGTGAAATCTTGGAGATTCTACCGCTGTTGATATATCCATTTTATGATCGATCACATTTGAAATCACTTGTAAAACTGTCGTGATGATCCTAGAACCACCTGGGCTACCTACTACCATAAATACTTTTCCATCTTTTAGTATGATAGTTGGACTCATAGAGCTTAAAGGTCTTTTTTTAGGTTCTATAGCATTAGCTTCTCCGCCTACAAGTTCGTATAAATTTGGCACCCCTGGTTTGATTGAAAAATCATCCATTTCATCATTGAGTAAAAACCCTGCCCCTTCAACCGCAGCACCTGAACCATAACTCGCATTGATAGTATAGGTAATGCTTACAGCATTGCCTTTGCTATCTAGCACAGAATAATGAGTGGTATTATGTCCTTCGTGAATTTGTCCTAAACCAGGTTTTACTTTTGAGCTTGGTAAAGCCTTGTCTTTTGGAATTTTTGCATAAATTTCTTTGGCGTATTCTTTGCTTGTAAGTTTATCAAGTGGGATTTTTACAAAATCAGGATCACCCATGTATTCTGATCTATCCGCATAAGCTTGACGCATAGCTTCAGCCATTATGTGTAAAGTTTTAGAGCTTGCAAAGCCTAAATTTTCTATATTGGCATTTTCCATGATATTTAAAATTTCGATGATATGAGCACCCCCACTGCTAGGTGGCGACATGGAAATGATATCATAACCCCTATAAGTGCCTTCTACAGGTTTTCTCCAAATAGCTTGGTATTGTGCTAGATCTTCTTTAGTGATAATGCCTTTGTTTTTAGCCATATCCGTTGCTATTAAATCAGCGATTTTTCCCTTATAAAAAGCATCAGGACCTTCCTTTGCGATAAGTTTTAAAGTTTTTGCTAGATCTTTTTGGACAAATAAATCCCCGCTTTTATAAGTGCTACCATCTTTTTTAAGGAAATATTTGCTTGAACTAGGAAATTCTTTAAACATATCTTTAGCTTCTAGCATGGTTTGTTCTTGTCTATCATTGATGAGATAACCTTTTTCAGCTAGTTTTATAGCAGGAGCCATCAAGTCTTTTAGTTTCATAGTGCCGTAGCGATCAAGCATAGCACTCATACCTTTAACCGTTCCTGGTACTCCAGCAGCTAGATAACCTATAGTTGAAGCATCTTTTATAACTTCTCCTTTGCTATCAAGATACATATCTCTGCTTGCTTTTAAAGGTGCCATTTCTCTAAAATCAAGCGTGGTATTTTCTCCATTGGCTAGATGAATGACTGCAAAGCCACCACCACCTATGTTTCCTGCTGCAGGATGCACTACAGCCAAAACATAACCTACTGCTACAGCTGCATCTATGGCATTTCCGCCTTTGTCAAGAACTTCTTTGCCTATTTTATTGGCTAGTTCATGACTTGATAAAACAAGTCCTGTGCCCGTTCTATCTTGTATAGGTGGATTAGCTGCACCAAAACTTAGCGTGATTGAAATCGCAAATATAGCTAAATAACGCATTTTACTTCTTTTTAATGATATATAGAATTATTGTAACAAAACTAGGGGTATTGATAAATTTAAAAAATGATATATTTTTATAAAAATATTTAAAATTTTAAAATTTTGTATAAAATATTCTCATTTTATATAATTATTTTTTTATAAAATTACAAAAAGTAACTTTTAAATTTTATACCAAACTTGAGATTTTTTTGCTAAAATATTTAAAATTTATTGAAAGTGCAATATGAAATTTGAAGCTATAAATGAAAAAGAATTTTTAAGTCCCTACCACCGCAAAAAGCCTATCTTAGAAACAGAATTAAACGAATTTATCAAAACTTTAAAAGACTATAAAATAAATTTAGAAAACAATCTCAAAAACAACGAAGATTCCCTTGTGGCAAATGCTCTTAGCAAATTTTTTGAAAATTTATCTTTCCAATGCGAAGTCAAAAGCATACACAAAGGCAACAGCGGTATAGACTTAGCCTTAAAAAAAGATGGCCTTACTCAAGTCATCATCGAAGCAAAATTGCCTAATTCTAGAGAATTTTTTAGCCCAAGCAAACCTAATTGCAAAGCTTTGCATGAGTGCATTTTATACTATCTTCGCGAAAGAAAAGCGTTAAATTCATCGCTTAAGCACATCATCATCACGGATTTTTATAGCTTTTTTATCTTTAAGGCGGATTTGTTTGAAGAGCTTTTTAACAAAAGCAAGTATTTTAAAGAAGCTTTTGAAAATTTTGAAAGCAAAAACTCGCTTTTTAAAGGCAATACCGACGAAATTTATAAAGAATTTGAAAAGATTTTAAATGGCGATAGCACTTTAAAAGGGCTTTTTGTGGATTTAAAACCTATCTTAGAGCAAGATAAATTAAGCTTTAGTAAGCTTAAGCCTTTGTTCAAAATTTTTAGCAAGGATTGTTTGCTAAGTGAGTTTAACCCCAACGATGCAAATTCACTCAACAACGCTTTTTACAAAGAACTTTTATACATCTTAGGGCTTTATGAGAGCAAACAAAACTCAAAACTCATCATCGCAAAAAGTGAAGAAAGCAAAGAAGAGCAAGGCACTTTCTACACCGCTATAAACTCTAAGCTTAAAGAAGAAAATTTTGAAACCATCTTAAAACTTTTGATCTTATGGCTTAATCGCATTTTGTTTTTAAAGCTTATAGAGTCAAATTTGGTGCGTTTTAATGATGATAAAAATTTGAAATTTTTAAATTTCAAAAAAATCCCTGATTTTGACAAGCTTAGCGAACTTTTCTTTGAAGTCTTAGCCAAAGAAAAAAGCACGAGAAAGAAAAGCGAATTTGCTTATCTGCCTTATCTAAATTCTTCTTTGTTTGAAAAACAAAGCATAGAAAACACACTTGAAATTTCAAGCTTAAGTAATGACTTAAAGCTTTTTTACTATAAAAACACCGTGCTAAAAGATGATAAATGCAAGGCTAAAAAAGGACAAGTGGGGCTTTTGGAATACTTGTTTGAATTTTTAGATAGCTTTGATTTTGGTAGCGATGATGAGCAAAGCGAAATTTTAAGCCAAAAAGAACTCATAAGTTCAAGCGTTTTAGGAAATGTGTTTGAAAAACTCAATGGCTACAAAGAAGGGAGCTTTTACACGCCAAGCTTTATCACTTCTTATATGTGTAAAGAAAGTATCACAAAAGTTGTGATTGATAAATTCAATGCTCAATTTGATCTTGATGCTAAAAATATAAACGAACTAAGAAAGTCTTTAAGAAAAGAAGACAAAAAAGCACAAAAAGAGCTTTTAAACTCTATAAAAATTTGCGATCCTGCAGTGGGAAGTGGGCATTTTTTGGTTTCTGCTTTAAATGTTATGTTGAGCATTTATGATGAGCTAAATCTTTTTGATGAAGAGTTTTACCTAGAAGTACAAAACGATGAAATTCTCATCACGGGTAGAAAAGGCGAGTTTATAGAGTATAAACGCCCAAGTACGCCTAAAGATAAAGCCCATCTTATCCAGCAAGAACTTTTTCATACCAAAAAAGACATCATAGAAAACAACCTTTTTGGAGTCGATATCAACCCTAACTCATGCGAGATCACCAAACTAAGGCTTTGGATAGAGCTTTTAAAACACAGTTTTTATCAAAGCTTTGATGATGAGAATTATCATGATCTTAAAACATTGCCAAACATCGATATAAACATAAAATGCGGAAATTCTTTGGTATCTTACTTTGAAACAGGCAAAAGCCTAAACCACTATCCTAACATCAAAGAACGTATGGGCAAATACAAACGCACAGTAAAAGACTATAAAGAAGGCTTTTACACAGATAAAAGCCACATCAGCCAAGAGATAAAAAATCTCCAAGAAAGCTTTAAAAATTTTTGCTTGAAAGATAAATTTAACAAAGAGATCAAGCAGCTCACAAATGGGGCAAACGAGTATTCTAAAAAATACGGCGATTTTTTAGCCGATGAACATCACGATGAAAAATTTAAAAGCTTTTTTTCTAAAAATATGTTTGAATTCAGTTTTGATGAAAAAGTAGCAAGAAAAGAATTTAAAAAGCTTTTAGAGCTTTATGAGCGTATTTTCGAACTAGAAAAATCACATCCTTTTGAATGGCGTTTTGAATTCCCTGAAATTTTGGACGATGAAGGAAATTTCAAAGGCTTTGATCTCATCATCGGCAATCCGCCTTATATAAGACAAGAAGAGCTTAAAGAGCTAAAACCTCATCTAGCTAAAAACTATAAAGTTTATAAAGGCACGAGTGATATTTATACTTATTTTTATGAGCTAGGATTTAATGTTTTAAAAGATAGGGGGGGGGGTATTGAGCTATATCACTTCTAACAAATACACGCGTGCAGGATATGGGGAAGCTTTGCGTGAATTTTTGCTTAAAAATGTTAAGTTTTTAGAATATACTGATTTAAACGGCATAAAAGTTTTTGATAGTGCTACGGTGGATACTTCCATACTTTGTTTTGAAAAATTAAAAAGCAAAGATAATAAATTCAAATACCTTTCTTTAAACAATGAAATTTTAAAAACTTGTGCCTATAACATCGGCTTATATAAGGACTTTGCAGAATTTTCGCAAAATTCTTTAAGCAAAGAAAGCTTCACTTTTAGCGATGAGAATACTAGTGCTTTAAAGGCTAAGATAGAACGCATAGGAACTCCGCTTAAAGAATGGTATGGGCTTAATATCAACTATGGGATAAAAACAGGCTATAACGAAGCCTTTATCATCACTACTGAAAAAAGAAATGAAATTTTAGCAAATTGCAAAGATGAAGCTGAAAAAGAACGCACCGCCAAACTCATACGCAAAATGCTACGCGGACGCGATATAAAAAGATATAGCTATGAATGGGCGGGGCTTTGGGTGATAAATACTCACAATGGCTATAAAAGCAAAAATGGAGAAAAAACAGAAGCGATAAATATAGAGTATTATCCTAGTTTAAAAAAGTATTTTGATGAATTTTATCCACAATTAGAAAAAAGAGCTGATAAAGGCTTGACTCCTTATAATCTTAGAAATTGTGCTTATTTAGATGAATTTGAAAAGGAAAAGATAGTTTGGAACCCAGTAAGCGGAGAATATTTATTTTCTTATATTAAAGAACATATATTTTTTAATAATTCTTTGTTTATGATGACTTTAGATGTTTTTAGTTTGAAGTATATATTAGCTTTTATGAATTCTAATTGTTATAAATGGCTAATTACTTTAAAAACAAATTTAATACAAACAGGTTCTTATGCTTATGGAGCTAAAGATAAAATAGAAAGACTTCCTATACCAAAAATAAATTCAAAAAATGAAAAATTAGCCAATGAGCTTATAAATTTAGTCGATGAGATTTTAAAAGCCAAAGAGCAAGACAAAAACGCAAACACCCAAGAACTAGAAAACAAAATCAATTCTTTGGTTTATAAACTTTACAATCTCACTGATGATGAGATAAAAATCATAGAAAGGAAATAATGGAAGAACTAACAAAAGAACAAGCAATAGCAGACATAGCTGAAAAACTAAATATACAAAAAGATAAAATATTATATATAGAGCATTCTGATTTATTCCAAATAAATGATTGCGTTATACCTGTTATTGCTGATAATATTAAAGTTTTCCAAGAATATAATTTGTATTTTTATAGATGTACAATACCAAATTTAATTTTAGAAATTACAACAAAATCTTTAGAATTTAAAATGTGTTGTTTTGAAAGCAGTTTTATAATAAGAAATAATTTTGATGGATATATTTCAATTCAAGATAGTATTTTTGAAAAAGATTTTGGTATTTTTTGGGTAAAAAAAGAAATATATAAAATAAATGTTTGTAAAAATATTTTTAAAGATGTAAGTATTTTTGAAAATAAAATTTTAAATTTTAATTTTGAAGAAAATTCAATACAAAATATTAGTATATGCAATAATTTATTTACAAAAGAAGCTTATTTTAATGCTAATAGCTTTAATTATGAATGTATATTTTTTAAAAACTCATTTGAAAATTTATCTTTTTATGAAGCTAATTTTGAAAAATCTTTTATATTTTTTCAAAATATTATAAAAGGAAATTTAAATGCTATAAATGCAAATTTAAATTTTACTTTTGATAATTTAGAAGAAAAAATCAAACAAAAATATGAAGAGTTTAATAAAAATAAAAAAGAAGAAGATCAAAAATCCTTAGATAAATTTGCAA
>NZ_MJWS01000104.1:93728-97396 GCF_001762365.1 Campylobacter sp. BCW_6873 | reverse complement strand
GATAAAAGATAACAATGCCTTAGATGCTTCAAATTTTCATAAATACGAGCTTTATTGTAAAGAAATAGAGCTAAAAAATAAAAAATATAAAACCCTTAAAGACAAGATGGACAAATGGCAACTTATCTTTTATCGTAAGCTTTGCGATCATCATACGGATATTTTACAAAGTTTAAATTCGCTTATTTTGGTGATAGGGATTTTTGTGATATCAAGCGTTGCGATGGTTGTTGGTTTTAGCTATAGTCTTGGATATAAGCCTATTTTGGAGCATTGGTATTTTTTATTGGATTTTTATAATCATCATATAAATTCTATCATACAGGATAATTATTTGTTTATGATGGCAATAAATCTTATGATACTTTTTACTTATTTGGGTTTAGTTGGATTTGCTTTATGTCTAAAATATATGAGAGAATTTTTTATAATCATATCTTATGTGATAACTCTTTTGGTTCTAGCGGTTTCACCAAAAATTCTTATCCCCGCTATGGGAATTTTTACAGATAAAAGAGCTATGTTAGATCCGCTTAGTGTGCTTGGTGGAATTTATACAATAATTTTTGGTTTTGTTGCATTTTCTTTTATAAAGACAATTAGAAAAAATTCCATAGTGCCAAGTTAAAAAAGATAGAAAGGATTAAATGATGAAAGAAACACTTAAAAATCATGAGAGTGAAAGTGATGGCAAAGAAACTGCTGATATTGAGGAATTGTCCAAAGTTTTATCTATAGATAAACGATATATATTTATTCTAGATGCTAAGGATACAGAACAAGAAGCAATAAAAAAAATAAAAGAAAAAGAAGACTTTAGGCAAAGGGATGATTTATTTTCTAGTGATGAAAAATGGTATTTGATTTGCAATGAAGGAGACGGCAAAATAGATATATCTTTGTCATATGATAAGATAAAAAGTATTCCGTGTAATGTTATTTTTAATAATTGTAATATTGATTTATGTGCAATTAAGCTAAAAGACTTGGAAAAAGATAATATAGAGACAATTAAAAACCATCTATATTTTTACAATTGTACTTTTGAAAACTTGTTAATCAAATTAAAAAATATTATTTTTGAAAAAACATTAACTTTTAATCAGTGTGCGTTTTATAATGACTTAGACATACATCAAAACCAATTTTTAGATCATTTGGTTTTTATAAATTGCCATGATAATCAAGATAAAAAAATCACATCCTTAGATTTGCAAGAAAACAAATTTGAAGGATATCTTTTTATAAAAAACTGTGCTATAGAAAAAATAAATTTGTGGAAAAATAAATTTAAAAATAGATGTTATTTTGTAGATTCTAAATTTGGATATAAGGATAAAGATAATACAACAAAATTAAATTTTTCAAATACTCATTTTGAAGATAATGCTTATTTTAATAATTCTGAATTTTATAGTTATGCTGATTTTCACGAATGTGAATTTGATGATATAGCTTGTTTTTATGGAGTAAAGTTTTATAAGGCTCCGAATTTTAGTGCTTGTTATTTTAAAGAGCAAAAAGCTGCAAATTTAATCAATGTTGATATAGACAAGTTGGATTTTAAATCAGTGGAGAAATATATAGAAGATAATTATCAAGATGAGACGTGTGAAAATAAACAAGAAATAACAGAAGAACAGCGTAATAATAATTGTAAATTAAAATGTGCCAAACATTTAAAAGATTCTTTCAGAGTCATAAAAGATGTTTTAATCACTCAAAATAATACCTTAGAAGCTCAAGAATGGCACAAGTTAGAGCTTTATGCGAAAGAGAGAGAATTGTTATTTGAAGTAGAAAGTTGTTATAAAGAGAAGAATAAGCCGTTTATTGCTGCTAAATCAGAAGATAAAAATTCTATTAATCTTACTTTTAGTGTATTGTTGTTATGGATTTACAGGGTTACAAGTCTTCATCACACAAATTTGCCTAGAATTATTAATTTTACTAGTTTAAATATTGTTGCGTTTGGTGGTTTGGTTTGGTTGATTCCTTGCTTAAGTTATCGCATTGATAAACAAAACATTTTGTGGTTTTTTGGAGTGTTGATTCTTTCTATTTTGGTTATGGTAATTGTGTATCTAGCATTAAAAAAACACAAGTTAAAAAGTATAAGATTAATCTTATTTACTTTTTTAGCATTTCTAATGGCTTTATTTTTAATACAATCCATAACTTTATTGCATTCATTTAGTGATGTTGTATTTGTATTGTTTTTTTATTGTTTGCTAGTGATTGCTTTGATTTGTTTGTATCCTTATATAAACTTAAAATCTTTTATATCTTATTGTTTTAATTGGCTTATTTATTTCTTTTTGGTTATGATTGTTGTTTTAAAACCACAACTTATAAATCCTTTTACAGGTGTACTTTCATCAGATAAGCTTTATGAAAGTCAATTTGAAAAAAGTTTAAATGATTTAAATGCCAGTGTTATTATAAATCTAGCAAGCATATTGCAGAATGATTTTAATCTCCATTTAAAAGATCAAAATATTTCTTTTGCAGAGTTAAATTCAGCTAAAGCTTTGATAATAGCAAATAAAGAAAAATTAAAAGAAATTTTGAAAGTATATGATGATAAATATGAAAGTGATTATAAAAATGTTTTAAATGAGTTAGAAAATAACACATCAAATTTAAAAAATATTATAGAAGAGATAGACAATAAAAACAACAATAGCGTTGTATCTGTTCAACTCAATCAAATTTTAAAATTAAATTTTATTCAAGGAATAGATATTTTATGTATCATAAAAAGATTTTTTTCTATATCTGAAAAACTATCACCTGAGCAAATGGCTCTTTTTGAACAAAAAGATAGTCAGGATAGGTTAAAAAGTGTTTTGGCTCTTTTGAAATTTAAATCAAGTTTTGAAGGGATTTTGGAAGTGATAAATCAAGATGAAATTATCCAAAACGCCATAAAATCCACTAGTGTTTTATATAGCATTATACTTTTGCTTTGTATATTCTCACTCCAAAAAACCGCACGAAAAAATTCCATAGTGCCAAGTTAAAATGATGTAATAAAAAAAATGAAAGGTTAAAAATGACAAATACACAAATCAATGACAAGATTTTAGAACTAGCTAATTATTTAAAAATAGACAATAAATGTGTTGCCCATAATGCTAGATTACAATCCATACAAATCAATGGTGCTGTTATAAAGAATTTTAGTTTTAAATTATTTAATGAGTATAAATTATCATTTTTCAATTGCAAATTTTTATGTGAAATAAACGAAGCTCCTGGTTTTTTCGAGATAGAAAATCCAGTTTATATCTATGGTTGTACTTTTGAAGAAAATGTTATTTCATATAATATCAAATTTAAAAGCAATGTGGTTATAGCTTATTGTCGTTTTAATAAAAATTTTTATTTTGAGGCAAATACATTTTGTAATTCGTCTAATTTTGAAAGAAATTTTTATAATTATGCTAGTTTCAAAAAAAGCCATTTTGAAAAAAATGTAACTTTTTATAATTCTACTTTTAAAGGTTTAGATTTTTCACAAGCAATTTTCAATGAAAATTTAAATATAGTTAATACAAAATTAAATTTTACTTTTTCTAATTTAGAAGAAAAAATTGAACAAGAATATGAAGAGTTTAATAAAAATAAAAAAGAAGAAGATCAAAAATCCTTAGATAAATTTGCAA
>NZ_MJWS01000104.1:0-93678 GCF_001762365.1 Campylobacter sp. BCW_6873 | reverse complement strand
GATAAAAGATAACAATGCCTTAGATGCTTCAAATTTTCATAAATACGAGCTTTATTGTAAAGAGATAGAGCTAAAACAAAATTGGGATAAAAAAGGTGAGAATGTAAAAAATACGACAGATTTAGAAAAAAATGTTTCGAGAATTCGGGATTTTGTGGATTTTTTACTTTTAGGATTTTATAGAAAGCTTTGTGATCATCATACAGACTTTTTAAAGGTTTTTAATAATCTTATATTATTAATTGCTTTGTATGCTTTGTTTGTTTTTGGTTTTACTTGGCTTCACGATGATAAACTAGAAGATACAAGAGCGATTTTAACTTTATTTGGATTTTTTGATAAATTTAGGCTTTATTTTGATATCATAAGTGCTATTTTTGTAGTTTTTGGATGTGGTTTTTTTGTTTGTAAATTAGATTCATATGAAAAGAAAAACAATGTTTCAAAAAAACAAAACATAAATTTTATATATATCATTGGTGATTTTTTGAATTTGATTAAAAGCTTATTGTTCGCATCCTTTATCCCTTGTGTTTTTTATGTGTTATTTTCATTATTTGGATTTTTTTTAAATTTAGGTAAAGACTTTGGATATTCATTACTTATAAATACTTTGTTTGTTAGTTTATATATTTGTTTAGTTTATACCAAATCTTTGTTTTTTGGTAGATATGTGGTGCTTATCTTTTCATATATAGTATTTATTATAATGCTCATAAAACAACCTAATGTAATTCACCCTTTAATAGGAAAAATCGCAAACGAATCTGATAAATTTTTTAATTACCCAAGCTTAATAGTGCTAAACATACTATATACCATACTTTTAGCTTTAGTCCTTTTCTCACTCCAAAAAACCGCACGAAAAAATTCCATAGTGCCAAGCTAAGCCTTAAAGCTTAGCTTGAAATTTCATCATCAGTCTTTTAAGTAGTATTCTATAGTAGAAACCACTCTTATGGTTTTGATGTAAGGGGTGTTTTTATCCCTGTTGCTGATGCTAAATTGCCCTTGAGAAGCCTTTTTTATCTTGCCTAGATGGCTGTTTGAGTCTTGTGCGAATTTTATCGCTGCATTTCTAGCATTGAGCGTTGCTTCTTCTATCATTTGAGGTTTTATCTCATTTAGCTTGGTGTAAAGGTATTCTATGTCATAATTATCGATTTTCGTTACTATGCCAAATTTTGCAAGACTTGAAATGTTTTCTAGTATGCTTTTTCCAAGCTTTACATTTTGCGTATAGATGAGTAAATTCGCAGTGCCTATGTATCGGTATGTAGCTTGAGTATCGTTGCTATAAGGATCGCTTAAACGATCTATGATGTTTGGCGAGTTGTAGCTGATCTCATCTTCTTTTACGCCTTGTTCTTTTAAAAATTTAATGATATTTTCTTTATCTTGTTCTAGTTCTTCGTATAAATTTGTAAGATTGTTGTTTGATCTTGTGAATTTTATAGGAAGTATCAAAGTATCCGCTTCGACTTCTTTTTGGCTTAAACCCTTTACACTTACACTTCTTTCAAGTGTTTTAAAATCACTTAAAGCCTTGTTAAATCCAAAAGCTAGAATCAAACTTGCTAAAACTATGGCTAAAGCCATAAAGATATTATTTGTTTTCATTTTTTTCCTTTATTTTGATTAGAAAATATATCATATTTGCAACCAATACGCAAGCACACATTACAAAAGCAAGGATTATCGGCGTATTTGCGTTAATAGCCCCAACCACAAAAGAAATAAGCCCTGCAAAACCAAATTGCACCGTTCCAAGCACCGCAGAAGCAGTTCCGCTATGTTCTTTAAACCTTGCCATGGCTAAAGTCGTGGTATTGGGTGCGATGAAACCAAGCATAGCGATACTTGTAAAAATACTAAGTTCAAAAAGCAAGAAATTTGGATGAAAAAAGGCATTTACAAGTAAAATCACGGTCGATATAAACATTATCATCAAAGCTTTTGCCAAAATTTTTTCGCTTTCGTATTTTAAAACCAATCTCGCATTGATATTTGCACAGATGACAAAACCTAAAGCATTTGCCCCAAAAAGCAAAGCAAATTTTTGCTCACTCAAGCCAAAAAACTGCGTAAAAACAAAGCTTGATCCTGTGATATAAGCAAACATCGCCGCCAAAGCAAAAGAAGCACATAGTATATAAACCAAAAAGCGTTTATCGCTTAAAACAAATTTGTAGCTTTTCATCGCTTCATGATGGGAAAATTTTTTGTTTTTAAGATGAGGTGCGGACTCTTTTAAACCAAAAAGTATCATCAAAAAAAGCAAAATTCCCAAAGCAAACAAAGTCGCAAAAATACTATGCCATGAAAAATACTCTAGCAAAATTCCCCCAAAAGTTGGTGAAAGCATAGGAGCAAGAGAACTAAAAACCATCATCAAAGCAAAAATCCCTGCAGCTTCTTTGATCTCAAACAAGTCATTGACAATAGCCCTTGCGATAACCACACCTGCACAACCCCCAAGTGCTTCAAAAAATCTCAAAGCGATAAAAGCATAAATATCATCGATAATCACACAAAACAAACTCGAAACGATGAAGAAAAATATCCCTACCAAAGCTGGAATTTTACGCCCAAAAATATCACTTAAAGGCCCATATATAAGCTGTCCTAAAGCAAAAGCGATAAAAAAACTCGCGATACTAAGTTGGGTTAAAAAAGAATTAGTTTGAAAACTTTGCTCCACATGAGAAAGTGCAGGCAAATACATATCTGTAGAAAGCGGCGCTATGCTTGACATCAAAGCAAGAATAACGATGAGTTTAAATTTAGCAAAGCCGTGAATTTTGGTGTGTTTTTGCATTTGTAATCCTAATTATTCTAAAAGAATGATTTTAACAAGTCAATCTTAGAATAATCTTTGTTTTTCTATGTTAAATTTAGGGAAAAATTCTAAGGAAATTTTATGCAAAATTTAAACCAAAATGAACAAATCAAATGCCCAAGTTGTGGAAGTTTTATCGATATCAGCACTGCTTTATATGCTCAAATTTTAGATAAAGCTAAGCAAGAAATGCTAAAACAAAAAAAAGAATTTGATGATGAGGTAAATGCCAAAAGAGCTGAATATACCAAAGCTTTAAATGATTTAAAAACTCAAAAGATAGAACAAGAAAAACTCATAAGTGAGCAAGTAAGCCAAAAGCTTCTTTTAGAAAAGCAAAAATTTGAACAAGAACTTCTCACGCAAAAGCAAAATTTCCAAAAAGAATTCAGCGAGAAATTTAACAAAGAGCATGAAAATGAAATGAAAATCATGCAAGAAGAACTCGAGAAAAAAAGCAAAGAACTTAGCGAGTTTTTAAGCATAAAGGCTGAAAATGAAAAACTCAAAAGAGAACAAAAAGAAAATGAAGAAAGACTGAAATTTCAAGCCAAAGAAGAGGCTTTTAAAGAATTTAAAGAACAAGAAAGTAAAAATTTAGAATTTGAAAGAGAAAAAATGCGTCTTGAATTTCAAAAAAGCACTCAAGAGCAAGATCTTAAATACAAAGAACTAGAAACGAATTTTAAAAGCGTAGCCCAAAAACTAGAAGACGCACAACGCAGGATAGAACAAGGCTCACAGCAACTCCAAGGCGAAGCAGCCGAACTACTCATAGAAGAATACATACAAAGTGAGTATTTAAGTGATGAAGTAAAAGAAGTGCCAAAGGGCGTAAATGGAGCTGATTGTCTGCATATAGTAAAGGATAATTTTGGAAATATTTGCGGAAGTATTTTATATGAGAGCAAACGCACTAAAGAATTTAATAAAGAATGGCTTGATAAGCTTAAGCTAGATAGCATAGCTGCAAAAAGTGATATAGCGGTTTTGATTACAAAAACTATGCCAAAAGATAAAGAAAAAACGCATTTTAAAGAAGGAATTTTGATCTGTACTTTTAATGAATTTAAAGGTGTTTTAGCAGTGCTTAGAGAAAGCATTATAAATTCTTATAAACTCAAAAATGCCCTGCAAAACAAAGATGAAAAAAATCACATTTTATACGAATACTTAAATTCTAAGGAATTTAACACGCAAATCACTTTTATACTCAAAACTTATCAAAATATGAAAGAAGAGTTAGAAGCTGAAAAAAGGGCTTTGCAAAATATATGGAAAAAAAGAGAAAGAGCTATAGAAAATCTAAGTTTTAATTCCACTGCTATAGTGAGTTCTTTAAACGCGATATTTAGCGACTTACAAGGTGGAAATTTGATAGGTGAAGAAGGGATTAAAAGTCTTGAAAATTTAGCCAAAGATGAGGATTAATTTTGGGCTTAGCCCAAAATTAATCATTCTCCTGGGAAGTGATTTGGATTTTTCCAAGGTCCGTATTTTACTTTTATGTATTCTTTAGGGTCTAAATTTTGTTGCGGTGAGGCAAAATACTCAGGTTTTAATGATGGGGATTTGCTATAAGCTGTATCAAGTCCTGCACGATTTTCTGTAGTGGTTATAGGCATTCTTACAAAACCTGTATTGACATAAGCTGCTATATCTAGTGCATCTTCATCGCTTAATATAGGATTATCCGCACTCGCACCAAAAGGCATGGCTGATTTTAAAAATCTTGCTAAAAATGGTATCATAGCCATGTGTCCACCATCAGGATAGATAAGTAAAGATGGATATAAATGTCCACTACCTTGTTCGTAATTATCATTTTTTACCCCAAGTCCTCTTTCGCCATGGCAAGCAACACAATTTTCTTCAAAGAGCTTTTTCCCACGCACAGGGTCAGCTGGACGATTTGGAAAATTCATCTTAGCAAAAAAATCTCCTTCAAGCTTTACGCCGTCTTTGATACCATAAGCTTCTTTTAGCCATTTAAAATAAGCTAAAATTGCTTTCATTTCTTTAGAATCATTAGGAAATCTATGAGAGTCAGTTCCACCCATTCCGCGAATTCTATCTTCAATAGAGATGATTTTCATCGTTTCTATATCAAGTCTTGGATAATTGTTTAGGACATTTAAAAATGGAATAACATATTTTTTTGTCCCTGGTAAACCATTGCCGTCATTGTCCATGTGACAGGAAATACAGTTTACTTCGTTGCTTGTCTTTTTTAGCTTGCTATAGGGTCCTAGAGTGCTTTCTGTCTTGCTTAAAAGCTTTATGCCATAACGGATTAAATCCCCTTGCTTGCCTTTTGGAACATCATTGATGCTTAAATTTTTATTTGGCCATTCTTGCACAGGTCTTTTAGAAAGTTCCTTAAAATACTCTACTCCTTCCTTGTCGCTTAATTCTTCTCCTACTTTGTAATCACTCACGCTTTTAGCGCTAAGACTCAAACTAAGACATAAACCAAGCAATAAAATGTGTTTTTTCATGATTTTCCTCCTTTTTATTTGCAGTTCAAATTGATTTTAATGTATTTTTTCTTAAATATTAAGCATAATAAGAATAATTTAAATAAAATTAAATTTTAAAGTGTTACTAAAAGTAATATATTTTTAAAGTATATAATTAATATTTATTAAAATTTTATGATATTAACTTTATGTTAGTTATTTAAATAGTTTATTTTTTATAGAGTTTAGATTTTCTTCTAGATTTTTGAAATTGTTTTCTAAATCTTTTTTTATATCTATAAAGAAAGGATTGCTTAAAGTAGCGATAAGATAATGATTTTCTTTAGAAAAGATATGATTTAAAGTGAACTTTTTATCTTGAAGTTTGATATAAATTTGGTCTTCGTTTTCAAAGCTAGGATTTTTGTTTGCACTTAAAATTTTGAGTAAAATTCCGCAAAAAAAGCGTTTGTTTTCGTCCAAAAACTGAATATCATAAATTTTAAAATCCTTAAATTCAAAGCAGTTTTGACTTTTAAATTCTTTCAAATCCTTTGTAAGTCCTAGTTTTAAAAAGTCTTTTTGGCTTAAACTTTGCTTTTTAAATTTCGCCCCAAAACGACGCAAAAATAAATTTAAAGCGTCAATTTGTAATTCTTTTTGTGCGAGTTTTAGTTTTTTGGTTGTAAAACGAAAGAAAAAAACACCCACAAAAACAGCTAAAATCACTGCGATTAAGGCATCTCTTATAAAAACAAAAGCTAAAAAACCTACAAGTAAGGCTTCGATAATGCTTAGGAATTTTAAGATTCCTAAGCGTTTAAGTATATAAAGTCTATTATTTTCTAAGCTTTTTAAATCCATTAAGATTTTGCTTTTTCCATTCTTTTTCTTTGAGTTGGATCAAGATAGCGTTTGCGAACACGCACATTTACAGGCGTAACTTCTACAAGTTCATCTTCTTCTATCCACTCTAAAGCTCTTTCAAGACTTAATTTTCTAGGTGGCACAAGTTTGATTGCATCATCGCTTCCACTTGCTCTTACATTGGTAAGATTCTTTCCTTTGATAGGATTAACATCTAAATCATTTGGACGAGAGTGCTCACCTATAATCATACCGGTATAAACTTTAGTTTGAGGCTCTATGAAAAGTACTCCACGCTCTTGAAGGTTAAACAAAGAATACCCTAAAGCCACGCCATTTTCCATAGAAATTAACGCTCCATTATTACGCTTTTCAACCGCACCGCTAAAAGGACGGAATTCTAAAAAGCTATGATTCATCACGCCTTCGCCTTTGGTATCAGTTAAAAACTGACTTCTAAAACCTATAAGTCCGCGTGCTGGAATTTCAAACTCAAGCCTTGTTTGTCCATCGCCCGTTGGTGCCATGGTTTTCATTTCAGCTTTTCTTTTGCCAAGTTTTTCTATTACCGCACCGCTAAATTCTTCAGGCACATCGATAACTAAATGTTCAAAAGGTTCTGTTTTAACTCCATCTTCAACCTTTACGATAACTTCAGGTCTTCCCATACAAAACTCAAAACCTTCACGACGCATATTTTCAGCTAAAATAGTGATTTGAAGTTCGCCCCTACCGCTTACTTTAAATTTGCCTTCGCCTGTGCTTTCGTATTTCATAGCGATATTAGTTTTCATTTCAGCTTCTAAGCGTTCAGCGATTTTATTTGAAGTTACATGTTTTCCTTCAGTTCCTGCTAATGGGCCATCATTTACAGAAAATACTATACTTAAAGTCGGCTCTTCAATGTGCAAAGGATCAAGTGGCATAGGATTGTTTGGATCTACAACGCTATCACCCACATCTAAAGCTTCAAAACCTGCTATAGCTACGATATCTCCACTTCCTGCTTCTTCAATATCCATTTTTTCTAAGCCCATAAAGCCAATGAGTTTTGAAATTCTACCATTTACTTTGGTGCCATCAGCTTTTGCAAGCATTACGCTTTGGTTTTTCTTCACAACCCCATTGAAAATTCTAGCAATGCCTATTTTACCTACAAAATTATCATACCCTAAAGTGAAAACTTGAAGTTGTAAAGGATTGTCATTTGTGCCACTTGGTGCTGGAACGCGTTCAAGTATGGTTTTAAAAAGTGGCTCCATATTATCACTTTCATCGTTTAGATCAAGCTTAGCATAACCATTTTTTGCTGCAGCATAAACTATGGCAAAGTCAAGTTGCTCATCGTTTGCATCTAGGGCTACAAAAAGATCAAAAATTTCATTGATCACTCTTTCAGGATCAGCAGCTGGTTTGTCGATTTTGTTGATTACAACTATAGGTTTAAGCCCTAAAGATAAAGCTTTTTTAACCACGAATTTAGTTTGTGGCATAACGCCTTCTTGAGCATCCACCAAAAGCAAAACTCCATCAATCATTTTTAAAACGCGTTCTACTTCTCCGCCAAAATCAGCATGCCCTGGAGTATCTATGATGTTGATTTTTGTACCTTTGTAATTGATCGCTGTGTTTTTTGAAAGTATGGTAATGCCACGTTCTTTTTCTATATCGTTGCTATCCATAACGCGTTCTGAAATTTGTTCTCTTTCGCTAAAGGTGCCTGATTGTTTTAATAATTCATCTACCATAGTGGTTTTACCATGGTCAACGTGAGCTATAACTGCTATATTTCTAATGTTTTCCAAATTTTCTTCTCCAAAGCTAAATTTTTAAAAGCTTAGATTATACAAAAATTTAACTTAAACTACAAAGTATCAAAACTTGGAACACTTCTTGCTTCAAAAACTTATGAAATTAAAATTTTAAAAAGGAAGTTAAAATGTCAAAACCATTAAATGAAGAGATTTTTGTTGAATTTAAAAGTGATTTAGCTGAGAGAAAAAATGAAGTTTTGCTTCAAGTTTTAGAACTTTTAGAAACTTTTAGATCAGATAAAAACGAAAAAATGGCAAGAATTTCAAGCGAGCTTACAGAAATTTTAGAAAATGAAGAAAATTTAGAGAAAATTTTAAATGCTAAAAATTTAGAAGAGCTTTTAAATATCTTAACTGCTTTAAATGAAGATAAGATGATTAAAGTATATGAAGATTCTTATTTGAAAGAAAAATTTCCTAATGTAATGGTAGATAAATTTTTAAAATAATTTTTTTTGAAGGAAAAGTGATGTCAAATTTAGCTCCGCAAAATGATGTTTTAAATCTTACGCCGAGTAAAACTTCTACTACTAGCAGTTCTTTTAGTAAAACCAGTAAAAATAAAGAACATGAAAGTAGCGATAGCAAAAATTCAACTAAAGATGATACGGAGAGTTTTTTAAATTCTTTGCTTAATTCTATCGATGAAACCAATGAATTTTTACCTGATCATATGAAGATCAGCCAAAAAGAAGTTGTTAATGAAGCGATGAATAGACTTCAAAAAGGAGCTTTTGATGAGAGTGATAAGATAAGCATTTTCGAATCTGCTTCTTTTATGCAAATTCTTTCTTTGTTGGATAAGCTAAAAACAGATACAGCAGATGTTAAACTGGCAAATCTTTCTACTCAACTTTCAAGTCTTATCAAAACAGAGGCTAATTTTAATGCTTTAAAAGGCGCATCAAATCTTAGTGAGCTTTTGGATATAGCTAAAGATCTGGGCTTAAATGTAAAAAATATTAAAGTAGATCGTCTTCTTGATCTTAAAGCAACTTTTCCAAATTTAGATAAGGCTGATTTTTTTAAAGGTGCTGTGGATAATGTTTTTAAAGAAATCATCAATAATAAAATTTCCAATATGAGTAAAAATTTAAATCACAATTTACAAAATACAACTCATACTACAAGCACTCATTCTACGCAAAAAGCAAATTCTAAAGATAGCGGTTCTTTGCTTTCTCAAACTTTAAAAAATTTAGATTCCATGCTTTCATCCAAAGAAAGCAAACACGAAAAAAATGATAAAGTTAAATCAAAAATAGAAGAAGATACCACAGATGTTAAAAATACTTTAAAAAATATCAAAAATGATGAGTTTGCAAAAAATTTAACAGAAGAGTTAAATATAAAAGATAAAAAAAACCAAGATAATTTAAATAAAGATAACACAAAAGATGCAAAAAATAATGAGCAAATAAAAAAAGATGAAAAAGAATTAAACAACCTAAATAAAGAAAGCAAAGACTTAAACAAAGATTTTAATAAAGAGTTAAATAAAAATCAAGAAAAAAACAATTTAAATCAAGAGAATATACAAGATCAAAATAAAAATTTAAAGAGCAATAATCAAAATTTAAATCTTGATAAAAATTCAAATCAAGAAATTGTCAAAGATGCTCAGAATTTAGTTTCAAATTTAACACAAAAAGATTTTAGTTTAAATAAAGAGCCTAAAAACAACAACAAAGAAAATAAAGATATAAAACAGAATTTCTTTGATCAAAAATTAAATTTTGAAAATTTAAATAAAACTCAAGCAGTTCAAAACAAAGAGAATAATGCTAATTTTAACAACAATACCAATAAAGAAACTTTTACTCAAGAGCAAACAAAAACGCACAGTGAAAATGTAGATAAAAATAATTTAGATGACTTAAATTCTTTAGTCAAAGATTTAAGTAAAGTAACACAAAACAATGCTCGCAATATCACGCCTAAAGAGACTTTGCAGTATTTTTCACAAGATTTAAAAGAGGCTGTAGATCAATATAAAGCACCTATCACTAAACTTAGTATCACTCTAAATCCTAATAATCTTGGAGAAGTGGAAGTAACTTTGATACAAAGAGGTAATAACCTTCATATCAATTTCAACTCCAATACCAATGCAATGAATTTGTTTATCCAAAATCAAGTCGAGTTTAAAAATTCTCTTGTAAATATGGGATTTACTGGACTTGAAATGAATTTTAGTGATCAAGGTAAAAGAGAGCAAAATCAAAATCAAGGAAAAAATCGTAGTGGATATGGTTTTAAAGATGCTTTAGATGGAAAAAATGAAAGTGAAAAAGTCAATCTAGAGCTTGTTTTAGCGAAGTATTTCTAAGTTGGAACACTTATTGCTTTTAATTAAAAAAGACTGAATGTAAAAAAAGGATTTTATCATGGCGACAACAAATTGGAATAGCAATCTTAACTGGACAAATACTACTAATACTAACCAAACAAGCAACAAGGATACGAAAGTGGATAATTCATCTAGTAGCAATAGCTCCGGTGTGGTTAGTAATCCAAATGCTACTTTAGACAAAGATGCGTTTTTAAAACTTCTTTTGATAGAGCTTCAACATCAAGATCCAACAGATCCTATGGATAGTGATAAAATGCTTACACAAACCTCACAGCTTAGTGCACTTGAAATGCAACAAAATACCAATACAACTATGCAAAAAATGGTTGAAACTATGGAAAAACTTTCCAATTCTTTTAGCACGAGTATGAGTACTGCAGCAGTGGGAGCTATAGGAAAAATGGCTACGGTAAATGAAAACAAAGTCAAATTAACAGGCGCAGATGAGGTTATTGCACTAAAAATGTATTTGCCTGAAGATTCGGATGATAAAGGAATCACCTTAGAGGTTTATGATAAAAATAATAAGTTGGTATTTAGTGAAAAAAGTAATGAGGGAAAAGAAGTATCAAAAGGTTTATTTACATTAGAGTGGCCTGGTAGAAATAATGATGGTGTTTATGCTGGGGATGGAGAGTATAGTGTTAAAGTGGTTTATAATAATAAAAACGGGGAAAAAATAACTGCAAATTATGGAACTTATCCTATAGAGGGTATTAAATTTGTTGATGGGATTGCTTATGCAAAAATGGGTGGTCAATATGTAAGTTTTGATGATATTGGTGAAATTAGTGATTATAAACTTGGTTCATCTTCAACTTCCGTTGGAGATAGTTCAAGTGGAGACTCAAGTGATGGAGATTCTTCTAATTCTGGATCTACAGAAGATGGTGATAAAGAGGAAAAGGCATAAGCCATGATAAATTCATTTTATAATGGAATTTCTGGAGTTAAAACAAATAGTTTTGGTATTGATATTTATGCAAATAATATAGCTAATGTTAATACTACAGGTTTTAAGTATTCTGATGCTCAATTTAAAGATGTTTTTTATAGCACTATAACCACTCAATCAACTAATCCTGCTCAAGGTGGATATGGCTCAGGATCAGCTTCTTCTAATGTGGTTTTTGAGCAAGGTTCTCTTGTGGCAAGCGATAGCGAATTTGATGTGGCTTTACAAGGAAAAGGATTTTTTGGGGTTTTGGGAGCGGATGGTAATGCTTACTATACTAGAAATGGATCGTTTAAAAGAGATGCAAATGGATATTTGGTAGATTCTTATGGAAATTTTGTTTTAGGAACAATGAACCCTGCTTTTACCGGTATCAACTATAGCGATAGGGTTGCGGGGCTTATGGGGGATTATCTTAACACAGGAACTCCGGTAAATAATGGTTTTACCGTAAATTCAAATAATTCTTTCGGTATAGGCACAACTGCTTCTCAAGGGGCTATTAAAGTACCTGTGAATATGTATTTACCTCCTCAAGTAACTCAAAATGTAAAATGGAGTGGAAGTTTAAATACTAACACAACAACAGAAGTGGTCAAAGTAGATCTTGATCCTGGTAAATTTAACATTACAAAAACCGAAGATGGAAAATATGTAGTTAGCGGTAGTGTTAGCAAAGAAGATGTGTTTAGTGCTAAAGTGGGTGATAGGATCATTTTAAATTTCACTGACGATAATGGCGTAAAAAAAAGCTTTGAAGCAACTTTAGATGAAAATCTTAATTTTAAAAGCAATGAGCTTGATTTAAAAGGATTGGATGAAAATAGCATCAAGCTTGATATAGCTCAAATTTCAACAGAACAACAAAAAGCCAATAAAGATATTTTAGAATCCCCTATTTATAATGCAGATGGAAGTAAAAGTACTTTAAGGGTTACGCTTGAAAGAGTTTTGCCGCAAGAAGGCGATAATATACAATATAAAGCCATTGCTCAAATTTATGATTCTAATGGCAATGCCGTAGGCAATCCAACTGAAGGAAATATGGTTTTTGATAAAAATGGTGCTTTGCTTCAAAACAATATTACAAGCATTGCAAACCCAAATGGCGGAACAATTAATATTGATTTAGGCTCTCCTTATGATGCTAATAAACCTGGTTCGGGTTATAGTGGGATTTATATTAAAGAAGGCGTTGAAAAAAATGTAGTTACACAGCAAGATGGTGTAGCCGAAGGATTTTTTAAACAATATGATATATCTGATGATGGAAGTATTGTAGCACAATTTAGCAATGGTAAAAATGCTATAGTTGGAAAGCTTGCTTTATATAATTTTATCAATGAGCAAGGATTGGCTGCTATGGGCGATAATATCTTTGCTGCAACAGCTAATAGTGGTGATGCAAGTTTTATTATGAAAAATGGACAGATTGTTAATACAGCTAAATTTAAAGGTGGTTTTTTAGAGCAATCTAATGTTGATTTAAGTGTAGAGCTTTCAAATCTTATAGTAACTCAAAAAGCCTTTGATGCAAGCTCAAAAAGCATTACCACAAGCGATCAAATGATACAAAAGGCTATTAATATGAAAAGATAATTTTTAGGAATTATCTTTTTCTAGTTTTTCAAAAATAATTTTAATTTCTTCTATATCGCTTTCGCTATAATCATGACTTGATTTAATATAGCTTGCTTGTTGCCCTTTTTCAAGGTATAAAACTTTTTCATAATCTTTTAAATTTATTTGATGCTTTAGTTCAAGCTCGGTGTTTGTTTTAGGATAAAATTTTAAAAAATTATCCTCTCCAATATTTTCGGCTTTTATGTATATTTTTACATTATAAACCATTTCATCTAAAAAATTTAGCTTTGCGTCAATATGATATTTTAATTTTATAAGTTTTTTATACAAGACACTAAGATGATTATATTTTTTTATGATATCACGATAAAGATTTGAAAATTTCATATCTATAGCATTAAGTTTTTCAGTTTTTTGAAGTTTGATAATCTTGATTTGATTTTTGATTAGATAATCATAGTAATTTTGCATTTGACTTATGATATTATCAAGTTTACTCTTTGTTTTAAGGCTTAAATTTGTAAGATTTTCAGTTTCTGAGTTTGATTTATTGTTAATAAAATCTAGTGGAGAAATTACAATATTATTTTTAAATTTTATATTATTTGTTATGATTAGATTTTTTTTGGGATATAAGATATTATCTGCTAATAAATTGCAAATATAAATATTTTCTGCTTCTATTTTTCCGCCCATGCAGTTTTCAACAAATACATTTTTGGCTATAACTATCCCGTTTTCTAAATTTTTTATATATACAGTATCAGCTTGCAAAGTTCCTTTGTGTGTTGTAATAAAAATATCTTGTGCAAAAATTTCGCTTTTTGCATGAGTTAGGCCTTTGATGCTGATATTTCTTCCATAAAGTTTTGTCGCTCCAATGCTTCCATTTACTTTTATGTCTGAAGCTTGAACATTTACAATACCTGATTTAACAGCATCATCATTTATATCAAAATTAGTGATTTCTAAGTTTATATTTTCATCAGTATTTGTTTTGATTGAACCGGTTGTTTTAAGTCCTACTTGTGATAATTTTAAATTATTTGTAACACTATATCCTGATCGGTCTTTATTTAAAAATCCATAATTTGCACTAAAATATTTAATTCTATCTTCTAGTTCTTCTGTATAAATGCTTTCATCTTTTATGATAAAAGGATTATCAAAAAAAGCTATTGGATTTAAATGAAGGATTTCTCCTCTTAAATTTCGTCCTTCTTTTCCAAGAATTCTATAAATGTATTCAAAAAGTAGCTCATTTTTTTCAATAGGTTTACAGTAGTTTCCTTCATCATAGCTAATATTTTCGTCAAAACATTCTTCGTTAACATCTCTATGATAAATAATTTCATCGCTTTTATGTTCAATCTTATCTACACCTTTGGCAATTTCAAGCTCTATTTCTTTAATAGATGGATTTTTTTGTATTGATAAGATAAAATCATCAATCTTGTCAAATAAATTTTTATCAAGTCTTAAGATTAAAAATTTTTGCTTGATCATTACTTTATAAATATTTTGCAAAATGTCAAATTTTAAATTTGGATAGTATTTAAAATTATCCAAAAAATTAATATTGACCTTAAGATAAGTTAAACTAGGATTAGATTTAAGCTTAACCACGAAACAGTTTTTTTGTGTTTTTGGATAAATTTCTATAAGAAATTTTTGCACCATGGTATTGTAATTTTTTACAAAAAAATCATCCGCATAAAATAAGTCAAAATCCTTTCTTTCATAAGTTTTTGTTTTTGCTGGTTTTATATTAGAACACAGAAGTTTAAAATCTATAATTCTAAAATCAAGAATTTGATCTGTGCTGGCTTGTTCATATTTTAAACTTTCAAAAGGATTGAAAGTTTCTAAAGTTTTTATTTCATAGCTCATCATTACACTCCTATGTTTTCGAGGATATGATTTAACATTTCATAATTTTGATTTAAATCAATATGATCTAAATGCACTAAAATTTGTCCACATTTTTCACATTTTAAAGTATTTTCTTTGCTAACAAGTTCTTCGTGTATGGTTTGTGGAACTGCATGAGTACGCAAATAACAGTTGCAAATATAATCATAGGTTTTTTCAGTCTTTAAATCTTGCCTAATCGATTTTAATTTTATGTATTGCTCTAGATTATAATGAATCTCTTGAAGATGTAGAGCTTTTTTTGTGAAGTTAGCTATCCATAAATCTTCAATAGCAAAATGATCTAAAATCCAATCTTTGGTCAATGTTGAAAGTTCAAATGACATTTTAACAATATCATTTGAGTGTTCTAAAAGTTCTTTAGTCTTTTTTAATAATATTTGATGAGATTTTCTATGTTCTTCAATCAAAGGAAAATCAATGCTTTCCATAAATTTTTCTTCATCTTTGAAATGAATTTTTACATATTGGAATAACTTTGTAAGAATTTGTTTTAAATCATTTTTGTGTTGCACATCATTATCTTGAATTTTTAAAGCTAAATCGTTTGCAATTTCAGCAATTTCAAAAATTAGTTCGTGTTGTTTATCTAATTGCATGTTTTTAATGCTAAAATCTTTACTCCATTTGATTTCCATGATTTTTCCTTAAAAATTTATATAATATATCTATATAATCGTATTTCCTTGAAAAAAACAATAATTTTGCAAATTAAATTTAAAAATTTATATAAAATATAACCAATTTGTTACATATTTATACATTTTTATATTTAGTTTTTATAGCTCAACACTTTTTAAGTATATTATGATATAATTTCTTTGCCTTTTCTTAGACCTGTGCAATGCTATTTTTAAGCACCGCTTCAGGGTGGGAACACAGCAGAGCACTTGATTTTAGTGTGTGCCGCAGTTATCTGGGGAAGGGTTTTCTTCATTTAAAATTCCCTATTTATTTTTCAATTAGACTAGCTTCTTTAATAACGTAAAAAATTATGTATGTTTGTAACAATAAATTAAAAATTTATTTAAAAATTGTAATTTTAAGATTTATTAAAATATTAGTTAATTAAAATTTAAGCATTGTAAATTACATTACCAATATCAAAGGATAAACAATGGATAGAAAGAAAATTCCCTTGTTGGTGCTGTGTATTTTAATTGCAGCTGTGTTTTGGCTTATGCCTACTCCTGTAGGTTTGGAAGATAATTCTTGGCATTTTCTTGGGCTTTTTATTGCTGTGATTATGGCAGTGATTTTGCAAGTAATGCCTTTTGGGGGCTGTTTGTATGATGGCTATTGCCATAATAGCTCTTAGTGGCATTACCACTACCCAAAGTTCTGTGCGTGCTACACATATAAAAACTCTTGAGGGAATTGTTTTAAGAGATAATTCTAATATCTATAAAACAACTATGGATGAGGCAGTTGAAGCCACTATTTTGCAGGCTTTAATCAATGCTAATATAAGTAGAAATTTAAAAGCAAAAGTTAATGAAATTTTAAAATCAAGCACAGATATAAATTACCAGATTGAAAATCTAAGTAAAATTTACACCAAGGCTACTTCAAAAACTTCTACGCAATAACTTATTGATGAGACTAAAATTTCAGCTTTAAATACTTTAGCACTTGATTTTTTATCTCAAAAGAGTATAGATGAAAAAGTAAATACTGCTATATGAAATTTAAAATCTAAAACGGGTATAAAAGACGCTTTAAGTGGTTTTTCAAATTCTCTTATTTGGCTTATAGTTATTTCTATTATTGTGGCTCGTGGAGTTATTAAAACAGGACTTGGAGAGCGTTTAGCTTATCATTTTATCAGTATTTTGGTAAAAAAACCTTAGGTATTGCTTATTCTATAGCTTTTTGCGAAACCATTTTAGCTCCAGTTACTCCTTCAAATACTGCAAGAGCAGGGGCTATCATAAATCCTATAGTTCAAGCTATTGCAAGAAGTTTTAAATCCACTCCTGAAGATGGAACGCAAAATAAAATAGGCACTTATCTTTCTTTGGTAAATTATCAAGCCAACCCTATTTCATCAGCTATGTTTATTACAGCTACAGCTCCAAATCCTTTGGTGGTTGATCTTATAGCACAAGCTACAAATTTAGAAGTGCATTTAACTTGGGGGCAATGGGCTTTAGGGATGTTTTTACCTGGTATAGCTGCTATGCTTTTGATGCCTTTGGTGCTTTATTTTCTCTCTCCGCCAGAAATTAAATCCACGCCTAATGCTTCCACTTTTGCTAAAGATAAATTGAAAGAACTTGGAAAAATGAAAAATAGTGAAAAAATCATGCTCAGTGTTTTTGTCTTGCTTTTGCTTTTATGGGCTGGGACTTTTGGTTTGCTTTTTGGAATTTCTCTTGATGCGACTAGCGTGGCTTTGCTTGGGTTGTCTTTGGTGTTGATTAGTGGAGTTTTAACTTTTGGGGAAGTTTTGGCTGAAAAAGCTGCTTGGAATACTTTAGTATGGTTTTCAGCTCTTGTAATGATGGCAACTTTGCTTGGCAAACTTGGTGTTACTCAGTTTTTAGCTGAAGCTTTAGGTGAATTTGCTTCTGCTATGGGACTTGGGGAAATTTCTATTATGATATTTTTAAGCCTTGCTTTTTTATATACGCACTATTTCTTTGCTTCTACTACAGCTCATATATCAGCAATGTTTTTTGTTTTTTATAGCGCAGGGCTTGCCTTAGGAACACCACCACTTCTTTATGCTTTTATTATGATAGCTTCAGGTAATGTTATGATGGCATTAACTCACTATGCAACAGGAACAGCTCCTGTTATTTTTGGAACAGGCTATGTAACTCTTAAAAAATGGTGGAGTATAGGTTTTGTGATTTCCATAGTTGATATAGTAGTGATGATAGCTGTTGGGCTTTTTTGGTGGAAAATTTTAGGATTTTATTAATAATTTCTAGGAATTAATTCCTAGAAATTATTCTATAAAACCGCTTGCTATGACTTTATCATGATCATAAAAGACTGCCATTTGTCCGCTAGCAAGTCCATAAACAGGATCTTTTAGAGTGATTTTTGCACTTTTATCTTTATAAATTTCTACCTTGCAAGGTGTAGATTTTGAACGATAGCGGATTTTTACTTCGCAATCAAGCTCTTTAGCATCTATAAAAAGATTGATATTTTTTAGCTTAAATTCACTGATTTTAAGTTCTTCTTTGGTTCCTACGATGATTTGATTTTGCTTGGGATTGATTTTTAAAACAAAATGTGGTTCATGTGCCCCACGCACTTCAAAGCCTCTTCTTTTGCCTATAGTATAGTGCATATAGCCCTCATGTTTGCCTACTACTTTTCCGCTGCTATCTAATACTTCTCCAGGAATTTTTGTATCCATAAATTGATCTAAAACTTGCACATAAGTATCTTCAACAAAGCAAATTTCAGAACTTTCCTTTTGAGTGGCAAAAGATTTTAAAACCTCTATAGTGGAAGCAAATTTTTTCACATCTTCTTTTTTCATTTCGCCTAGCGGAAAAATAAGATATTTTAAAGCTTCTTTATCTGCACTGGCTAAAAAATAGCTTTGATCCTTGCTTTCATCTACTGCGGTTTTTATTAAGTTGTTTTCAAGTCTTGCATAATGTCCTGTGGCAAGTTTTTCACAACCTAAACTTTTAGCAAATTCTAAAAGTTTTCCAAGTTTGATAAAACGGTTACATAAAGCGCAAGGATTTGGTGTTTTACCCTCTTTATAAGTATCTACAAAAGGCATATAAACTTTGTTTTTAAAATCTTCTTGTAAATCTAAAATATGATAAGGAATTTGTAAAAAATTTGCAACTTTTTCTACTTTTTTGATATTTTCTTCGTGGTAATTTGGTTTGCCATGAAGCTTCATATAACAACCTATAACTTCATGACCTAAATTTTTAAGTTTATAAGCAGTGACTGTACTATCAACTCCACCGCTCATAGCGACTAGAATTTTCATTAAATTTCCTTTAAAGTATTAATTATAAAATCCAAGTCGTCAGTGATTTTATACTTTAACTCATCTCCTTTAGAAATCACTTCAAGTTTGAGCAAAGAATTTCTGACGAACTCATCAAAACCTCGCCAAAATTCACTCCCAAACAAAACAATAGGAACATCTTTTTTAAATTCTAATTGTTTTAATGTAAGAATTTCACACAATTCATCAAGTGTTCCAAAGCCGCCCGGGAAGATCACAAAAGCTAGACTCTTTTCAATAAGAGCCATTTTGCGTATGGCTAAGCTCTCAAAAGTAATATTATATTCTACAAAATCATTAAGTTTTTGCTCGTGAGGTAAAAATATATTAAACCCTACAGAACTCATTGAATTTGTATTATTTTTTTGTGAAAAAGCACCTTCGTTGGCTGCACGCATAATACCTCCTCCTCCACCGCTTATCACACAAAAACCATTTTGAGCACATTTTTGTGCCAAAATTTTAGCCTGCTGATAATAAAAATTATCTTCTTTAAGTCTTGCTGAACCAAAAAAAGTAACAGCCTTTTCTAGTTCGGGTATATTTTCAAATTTTTCAACATCTTTTATGATTTTTGTATCCATCAAATACCTTTTTTAGCAAAACTATAAAAAATGATTATAGCTAATTTTTTTAAATTTATAGAGTAATTTTATCTTAATTGCTCTAATCTTTCTTTTTTAGATCCGATTTCTGTGATTTGAACACCAAAGTTACCATCGACAATTACTACTTCACCATAAGCAATTCTTTTATCTCCGATTAAAATTTCAAGCGGATCATTTGCAAGTTGATTAAGCTCTACAACTGAACCTATATCCATAGTTAAAACATCTTTTAAAAGCATTTTTTTATTGCCTATACGCACACGAACAGGTAAGCGTACATCCATGATAAGATTGATATTTTTAAGTTCTTCGCTAAGCATGATTGTTTTTTCTTCAGTATTGTGATTAGAATCAGTGCTTACATTTCCTGTTTCAGCAGGTTTCCCGCTTAGGATGTTATGGAGTGTTTGATCCATGGCTAAAGAAACTTGTTCTTCTAAATCGCCTATTTTTACATCATATAAAAATAATTTTTTAAAATCTTTAAAATCTACGCTTTCAGGCACAAATTCACAAGATTCTATACTAAAATCCATTTTTGGAATGTCTTTTTGGGCTCCTAAGGTTGTAGAAAATGCTGAAACGATGTTTTGGATAGCTTCTTTAGCTGCATCCATTTCATCAGGACCTAGTTTATCGTTTTTGGTGATCTCTTCTTCACCCATCATCCATTCACCAATAGCACTCATTAAAACAGCACCAGCTAAAATTCCTATTTTTCCACCATTTGCTATATCAAATATAGCATACACTAAAGGTGCTTTTAAAGTATCACTTGCATTGACATCAAATTCTTTATATTCGCTAAATTCAGCACTTTTTCCTGTTAAACCTTCAATGGTGCTGATGCATTCATTTGTAAACATTTTTAAAAAATCATTGATCATATTTCTTCATCCTCCTCTTCAGGCTCATCATAAACACTAGCTTTAGCTTTACGTTCTTCTTCGTATTTTTCCAAAATTTCTTTGATTTCATCTTTATCTGTGCGTATGAGTTCTAAAATTTTAATAGATTTTCTAAAACGATGCAATCCAATTTGTGCTAAGAAAACATCTTTTTTATCGATGCTTACTATAGCTTTATCATCTGCTTCTCTATCAAGCCTTAAAATATCGCCTTGTTTAAGTTCTAAAAATTCATGAACATTAATTAAGGTTTTTCCTAAAATTGCCTCATATACCACTTCAGCACGACCGATTAAAGTTTTAAGTTCTTTGTTACGTGATTTTTTGGCTGAGGTTTCACCCATCATAATATCGCGGTTTGCCAAACGGCTTAATATACTTTCTAAATGCACTACAGGATAGCAGATATTTACCATTCCGCTTGAATTTCCTATGATGATTTCCATTACCACCATGATAACAATCTCATTTTGAGATACGATTTGTACAACATTTGGACTTGATTCTTTAGCTTCAATACTAGGATAAATTTCAGTTACAGTAGCCCAGCTTTCTTTAAGTCTTTGCATAATGATACGCAAAATAGAATCAAGCAAATTAAGCTCAATATCCGTAAGCTCACGCGAAGCTTCATAGCTATCACCTTGACCACCTAAAAGCCTGTCTATCATAGGAAAAGCTATGCTTGGATTGATTTCTAAAACACAGTTTCCATCTAAGGGTTTGATAGAAAAAACGTTAAAGCTTGTTGGACTTGGTAAAGACATTAAAAATTCTCCATAAGTCATTTGATCGACTGAATGAAGTTTAGTTTCAACAATACTTCTCATCATCGATGAAATTTGAGAGGCTAAATTTCTTGCTAATTTATCATGTATGCCTTTGATTGTCCTAAGTTGTTCTTTTGAAACTCTGTTGGGACGCTTAAAATCATATACAACGATATTTCTTTCATCTTTTTCATCTTTTGAATTTGAGGCTATGGGTGTGTCGGTGTTATCATCGACAACTTCAAGCAGGGCATCAATTTCTTCTTGGGAAAGTATCTCAGCCATTACACTAGCCTTTCTCTAAGTTTTTTAAGGAGTTTTTTGTGAATTTGTGAAATTCTGCTTTCACTGATTTGTAAAATTTCACTGATTTCTTTTAGGCTTAATTCTTCATAATAATAAAGCTGAATAATTAACTGATCGCGCTCTTTAAGATCATCTAGCACTTTGTGAATTTTTTCTAAAAGTTCTTCTTTTTCAATTTTTTCTAAAGTATTGTCTTCGTTATAAAGTTCGATTTGCTCATCGATGGGCAGGGTATAGCTAATAGCATGAGCTGTTCTTACCTCTTTGATTTTTTCTACATCTAAATCAAGTTTTTTGGCTAGATACTCATCATCAGGTTCGCATTCATTCTCAAGGAAATATTCATCCATGATTGCATCAATATCTTTAATAATTTTGCGATTATTGCGACTCATTACATCAAGACTTCTAAGATAATCAAGCATAGAGCCATTAACTCTTTTTCTTGCAAAACCCCAGAAGTTATCATTTTGTTCTTTATCGTAACGGCGTGAAAGCTTTATCATTTCTTCAACGCCTATGCTAATAAGATCATTAACATCTATGCTTGAAGGCAAGCGTTCTTTTAGTCTAAAAGCCATAGCACGTAGGGCTGGCATGTAAGAAAGCACAAGCTCATCTTGCTCTTTCTTTAGCATTTGTGCATAAGCTTTAGGCGGCTCTTTTAGCATTTCTTCGTCTTTCTTTGGATTCATTTTTCTTTAGCTCTTCTCTTTCTTCATTGAGCTTTTCTAAAATTATATCCATTTTCTTTTCACGAATAACTAAATCGTTGATAATATTATTGCTAGTTTTTTCATAATCGTGTTTATTAAAGATTCTGCCACTAATTTTCTTTACATCTATAAAATTCATAATAGCAATATGAACAAAAACATAAAACATAAAAGTAATAAAACAAGTAAAAATCAGTATATCAAAGGCTTCATCTATACTAATAATGCTAAATGCAAGTCCTATAAAAAATCCACAAACAGTGAAAAATGCTACGTAATTTTCTGGCCTCATAATCTCTTCTCTTTATTGCTAAAATCTTTCAATAATTTTTCTAAAAAAACTTGAAAAACTACGATTTGAAACATTATCAAGCACTTTCCGTTCCAATCTATATAAAAGCTTGGAAGCTAGGGCTTTAAGCTCATCACTTGAGGCTGTGTTTTCATCGCTAAATAAAGTTCTTTTTTTAATACTACCACTTACATCTTTAGAAGCGCTTAAATGACCTAAGAATTCTAAATTTAAAGGATTTTTAATGTTTGCATCTGCAACTTTTTTAATATTTTCAAAAACTTTTAAAGCTTCATTTTCATTTTTTACAACATTAAAGAGCATTAGTAAATTTTCTTTTGTCTTAGAAGTTGTTTTTATGGTTGCATACGCATCAGTGATTGCTGCAGGATCAGGAACAGTTACTACTATAACTTCATCAGCCATTTCTAAAAAATTTAAAATATTTCCACCAATACCCGCGCCTGTGTCGATAATAAGAAAATCAAGCTCATCTAAAATACTTGCTTGATTTAAAAATCTCTCGTAAATATTTTTATCATTATATTTTAAAATCTCATCTCCACTTTCGCCTGGGATGAGCCATAAATTTGGCTTAACTTCTATTAAAATATCTTCCAAGGAGCATTCTCCACGTAAAACATGCAAGAGATTTTTTTGTATGCGTACATTTAAAATGACATCCAAATTTGCCAAGCCAATATCAGCATCAAAAAGCCCAACTTTATAGCCATTATTTGCTAAAACATTGGCTAGATTTGCGCTAATCGTACTTTTTCCAACGCCACCTTTTCCACTTGTAATAGCTATAAAATGAGTGTTTTGGGATTTTTTGGTTCCATTTTGACTCATGAGATTGCGAAGTTTATTTGCTTGGTTATTCATTATTTTTTCCTTTATTAAACCCTTCTAAAATACAATGAACTAGAAAATCACTATTGGCTACTTCTAAATCATCTGGCACTTCTTGTCCTGTAGAGAAAAAGCTTAGAGGAATATTCGTTTCATAAATAAGAGAGAAGATATTTCCAAAAACCTTTGTTTCATCAAATTTAGTAATAATCAAAGTATCAATATTTAAGAATGAAAAATTTTTATAAATTTCCATTAAATCTTCATGTTTGGTGTTTGCAGAAACCACTAAATTTACATCAATTTCTGCATTTGAGTGCATTAAAAATTCTTTAGTTTTAGAAAGTTTACTTTGATCGTATTGTGAATTTCCTATAGTATCAACCAAAATTACTTCGCAATTATTTAAGCTTTTTATCGCTTCATCTAAATCCTTTGGTTCTATGCTATCAATAATAGGAAGTTTCATCATTTTTGCATACTGAAAAAGTTGCTCAACCGCACCGATTCTATAAGTATCAAGCGTAATAATACCTGTTTTATAACGCTTATCTCCATAAGCATAGCGAAAAGCTAACTTAGCTAAGGTTGTTGTTTTTCCGACTCCTGTTGGGCCTACTAGCATCATGATTTTTTGTTTTTTTATATCGCTTTCAACACGACAAGGCAAGATATTTCTTAAAAGTGAGTGAAAATATCTTTGAACCGCATCTTTGTTGGTTTTCATAGCAGCTGGCATATTTTCTATAGTTGCCTTCATAATCGCTTCTAGATGATTTTCAAGCATTCCACTTTCTTTGGCTTGTTTATAAATACTTGCAAATTCAGGAGGTATCATAAGATTTTTTCTAGCTTCGGCTTTATCGTCCCACATCATATCTGCAAGAAGATCTATTTTATCGTTAAGCTTGTTGATTTGTTTTTCAAATTGCTTTTCAAAATTTTCTATTTTTTTATTATAATTTAGATTAGGGGTGTAATTTTCTAAAGGTGTGTTTGTGACTTTAGAAATTTCATTACTAACTTCACTTAGCTTTTCTTTAAAATCATCAAAGTCTAGAGTCTTATTTTGATGAGGGTTGATTTTGTTTTGTGGAAAATCTTGATAGGTTTTTTTAGTTAAGTCATTGTTTTTTACAGTGTTTAAATTTCTATTTAAGCGAGTATTTGAGAAATCCAAGACTACATCTTCATCTTCTTGAGGGATTTGAGATCTAATTTTTTCTTCTGCAAGAGAGGTAGAAGATGGTTTTGGCGAGCTTTTTTTTGCAGGTAAAGATTTCCCTTGTTTTTTTAAGTGTTCTTCATAGTCGCTTTCTTCTATGGCTACCATAACCTCATAAAGTGCATTGCGATTTAAGGTTTTAGGACGAATTTGTTTATTTGTTATAATTAAAGCTTTATCTCCGTAATCTTCTTTTACTTTGGGTATAATTTGTTCTGTATCTTCAACAGTAAAAGTATGTATAAGTTGTCCCATATTATATTCCTTATATCATGCCTAAAGGCAAAATTACACTCACTCTTTCTTTAGCCCCTTTATGAGGCACCTCACACCACTTATCACGCTTGACTTTTTGTGAAAAGTATAAAAGATCTAAATCAAGCGTTCTAGGAGCGTTTTTGAAAGTTCTCTTGCGTTTAAATTTTACTTCATAATAAAGTAAAACTTTCAAAAGTGCTCGTGCATGCAAATTAGTTTGTATCAACATAACAGCATTGGTAAAATCTTTTTGCTCTTTAAAACCAAAGGCTTCATTTATCAACATAGGAGATGTGGATAAAATTTTAAATCTTTTATCATCCATCATTACTCGAAAAAGCATATCAAATCTTTTTTTTTCAGGTTCTATATTGCTTCCTAAGCCTATAAGGGCTAAATATTTAAAAGATCGTATATTTTGACTAAAAAAAGGAAAAAAACGACTTTTTTCAAAGTGTTTTACTCCTTGAATTTTTAGCATTATTATTTATTCGTTTGTTGTGCTTGTTGCATCGCGCGCAAATTTTTTATTTGTTCGCAAATTTGAATTACGCCCATTAAAGCCAAGTGATAGCCAAAAGGACCAAAACCAACAATAGTTCCAGAACATACAGGTGCTATAAGACTTTTTTGACGAAATTCTTCTCTACGATAAACATTGCTAATATGCACTTCAATTGTAGGCAAAGCTACTGCTGCAATAGCATCGCGAATAGCTACTGAAGTATGAGTATAACCTGCTGCATTGATAATAATTCCATCAACTGTTCCAAGGCATTCTTGAATTTTATCTACGATTTCACCTTCAAAATTACTTTGGAAAAAGTCAAGTTCTACATTGTTTTGCGATGCTGCAAGTTTCATTTGCTCATGAATTTCTTCCATTTTCATAGCACCATAAATTCCCACTTCTCTTACGCCAAGCATATTAACATTTGGGCCTTGGATAATCATTATTTTCATGGATTTAACCTTAAAAATTTATTTTTAACCTTTTATTATAACATTTTAAAAATAAATTTTTGCTACAATGTAATTTTTGAAAGGAAAATCGTGTTTATAGCTGCTGCAAGATATCTTTTTTTATGCGATGAAGATTTTACAATACTAGAAAATCAAGCCTTTGTTTTTGAAGATAAAATTTTAGAATTGGGTGAATTGGATAATTTAAGAAAAAAATATCCCAAGGCTAAAATCATCAAAACACCTAAAAATTCGGTTATTTTACCTGCTTTTATAAATCCTCACACACACTTAGAATTTAGTGCAAATTCAACAACTTTACATTTTGGAGAATTTTTAATTTGGCTTAAAAGTGTTATAAATTCTCGTTCTATGTTAAATGCACAGGCCAAAGAAGAATTAATACTTCAAAGCATTAAAAAAATGCAAAAAAGCGGTATAGGCACTATAGGTGAAATTTCAAGTTTTGGGAGTGATTTAGATCCTTGTTTAAAGGCTAGTCAAAAGGGTATGCGTATAGTATTTTTTAATGAAATTTTGGGTACAAATGAAAATCAAGTTGAAGATAAAAAACAAGAATTTTTAAAAAGATTTGAAAATTCTTTGAAATTTAAAAATGATTTTTTTATTCCAGCAATTTCGATTCATTCTCCTTATTCAACTCATCCTAGTTTGGCTTATTTTGCTCTTGATTTAGCTAAAAAGCAAAATTTACTAGTTAGTACGCATTTTTTAGAAAGTAAGACTGAAAATATCTGGCTTAGAGAGTCTAAAGGGGGTTTTAAAAAATGGCTTGAAAATTTTACACTTCACCCTAAGCCTCTTTATACAGCAAAGGATTTTGCTAAACTCTTTAAAGGAGTAAGGACTCTTTTTACACATTGTGTTTATCTAAAAGAATATGAATGGTTAGATAAGAATTTACATTCTATTACACATTGCGCATTTTCAAATCGCCTTTTAAGTCAAAAAAGCTTAGATTTAAAAACAGCTTTAAAAAGTGGATTGAATATCCATTTAGGAACCGATGGACTTAGCTCAAATATTTCATTATCCTTACTTGATGAAATGCGCGCGAATTTGCTTATACATAAGAATTTTGATTTATTGGAGTTAGCTTCTAAGCTTTTGCAAATGGTAACACTTTATCCTGCAAGGGCTTTAAATTTAAATTTAGGAGAGCTTAAAAAAGGTAAAATTGCTGATTTTAGCGTATTTGAGCTAGGAGAATGTGATAAAAAGCAAGCTCCTTTGCAGTTTATTTTAAATGCTAAGGAAGTGGATAAATTATTTATAAAAGGAAAAGAATGCAAATTTTAAAATCATTTTTTAAGGCTTTAGGGTGTGGAATAAAATTTATCAATACTTATTTTAAAACCTTTGTTTTATTGTTGATTGTTATATGGATTTTAATGTCTAGTGCAAATTCAAGCTCCAATCTTGCAAATTTAGAACGCATTGATTTAAAGGGTGAAATTTTTGATAGCTCTGCGGTTTTAGAAAAAATTATCAATGCTAAAAATGATAGCAATATCAAAGGAGTGCTTTTTGTTGTAGACTCTCCTGGTGGAGCTTTTGCTCCTAGTATGGAACTAGCTCTAGCTATAAAGGATTTAAAAATTAAAAAGCCTGTGCTTGTCTATGCAAGCGGAACTATGGCAAGTGGAAGTTATTTAGCAGGAGTTGGAGCAAATAAAATTTTAGCCAATCCGGCAAGTTTTATAGGCTCTATCGGTGTGATTATGCAAGGAGCTGATTTAAGTGGATTGGCTAATAAACTCGGTATTAAAGAACAAACTATTCAAGCAGGTGAATTTAAAAGTGCTGGAACTTTTGCAAGAGCTTGGAATGAGAATGAAAGAAATTTTTTACAGGGTTTAATTGATCAAAGTTATGATCTTTTTACAGGTTTTGTTGCTAAGGAAAGAGCATTAGATCTTAACAAAAAAGATCAATGGGCAAATGCAAGAGTGTTTTTAGCTGCCAAGGCTAAGGAGCTTGGTCTTATAGATGAGCTTAGTAATTATGAAAATGCTAAAAAGGAGCTTGAAAAACTTGCTAATGTTTCAAATCCCGTTTGGAAAGAAGAAAATAAGATTGATAAATTTCTTAACCGCCTAGAAGGACAAGCATCAAACTTGATAAGTAAAAGCTTAATCGAAATCGCTTATAAGACTAATAGCAGTTTTATAAACGCTAGATAAAATATATAAATATTTTTATTTAATTTTTGTAATATTTTTATGCAATAATTATTTATATTTTAGATAAGGAGTAAAATAATGAAAAAAAATATTGTTTTTTTTGAAGTTAAAGGTGGGAGTGATAAAGGTGAAGATGGTTATAGAAAAGATACTATACCTATGGTAAATGCCTTAAAAGCTAAGGGTTGGAATGCTGAGGTGATTTTTTTTGAAGTGAGTAAAAAAGATGAAATTTACAAATATGTGAAAGAAAATTTTGATGGTTATGTTTCTCGCATCAATCCTGGCAATCTTAAAGAAGAAAATGAGTATTTTGATATGTTAAGAAAACTTTGTGCTGATAAGCTTGTAGGTATGCCTCATCCTGATGCTATGATAGGTTATGGTGCTAAAGATGCACTTACAAAATTAGCAGATACTGATCTTGTTCCAAGCGATACTTATGCTTACTATGATATTAAGACTTTTAAAGAAAATTTTCCAAAAAGTTTGGCTAAAGGTGAAAGGGTTTTAAAGCAAAATCGTGGCTCTACAGGAGAGGGAATTTGGCGTGTGAGTGTAGAGGGTAGCGTTAGTGGAGATAGTTTGCCTTTAAACACAAAAATCAAGTGTACGGAAGCTAAGGATAATCATGTAGAACATAGAGAGCTTGGGGAATTTATGGATTTTTGTGAGCAATATATCATAGGTGATAATGGTATGCTTGTGGATATGACTTTTTTACCGCGCATTAAAGAAGGTGAAATCAGACTTTTAATGCTTTATAACACTCCTGTAAATGTAGTACATAAAAAACCAGCCGAAGATGCCGATGCTTTTTCTGCTACGCTTTTTAGTGGGGCAAAATATCGTTATGATAAGCCAGAAGATTGGAAAACTTTGGTGGATATGTTTTTAGGCGAGCTTCCTAAGGTAAGGGAAAGATTAGGCAATTACGACTTACCATTGATTTGGACGGCTGATTTTATTTTAGATACTGATGAAAAGGGCAATGATAAATATGTTTTAGGCGAGATTAATTGTTCTTGTGTAGGCTTTACTTCTCATTTAGAGCTTGCTGATGAAGTGGCTTCAAATATTATTAATATTGTAAGTAAAACTAAGGCTTAGTTTTTAAGTTTAATGTCCATTTTATTATTGAAAAATGGACATTCTTTTTCTATTGTTTTTAAGTTTGAGCTATATTCTATTGGGAAAAAATTTTCACAAAATGAGCATTTTGTATCTTTGGTTAGTATAGGATAGGAATAGTCAAATTTATCCAAAATAAAATATTTTATTTTTTATCCATTAAATTTCCTTCTTTGACTAACTTATACTTTATTTATTATTTTAACGCATAAATAGTTAATTAGAAATTTTCTGAATATTTTTTATAAAACTGTATGGCTTCTTTACATTTTTTACATTTAAATTTTACACCCTTAAGTTGAATTTTTGATGAATTCCAAAAGGTACATCATGCATTTGTCCTACGCATTCACATGTATAAAGATAAACTACATTTTCATCATCTTTTTCTTCTTTGACTTCTTCAAAGCTTACTTCCCCATCATCTTCAGAAGCTAAAGAAGATCTTCTGTATTGTTCAACTTTCATATCTTCATAGAGTATATGTTCTAAAAGCAATTTTTTAGAAACTGTGTAAAGCTTCTCTTTTAAATCATTAGTGGTTTTTATGTTTTGTATAAGATAAGACATATCATGAACGATATTTTATACATGATTTTGTGTTCATTTAAACAAGGATAATGAATTTATTGCATATAATCTTCTTCGTTGCTAAAATGTTCTTTTATTATAGTTAAAAAGTTCTATTAAAATTTCTTTTAACTCATCTCTTTGAACAAATTTATAAACCATATTTTCTATTTTTGCTGCAAGTTCAAAAAGTTTTTGGTGTTGAATGTCAATCATTGTGTCATGAATACTGTATTTTTCATTCCAAGTTGGAATTAGTTTATCCAAAAGCACCTTCTTTAATTTTTGTATTTAAAATTAATTTCATATATTTGAGTGAAATATTATATTTTATTAAAATATTATTAATTGAAAATTATTTATTTTATTTATATTTGTATAATATAAAAAATATATATAATTAATATTAAAAATTAAGACTTACTGATTCTAGTATAGAATCAGTAAATAATAATATGTGCAATTTGTGGCCCATGAACACCAAAAATAGTGATAAGTTCTATATCTGCTGTTCTTGAAGGCCCTGCTATAAATAAGATATTAGTAGGTAAGATTTCATTTTCTTTTTTTACCAAATTTAAAGCCTCGCTAAGACTTTTAACAACATTTTCTTTTTTAAGTAGCACTATACAAAGTTTAGGTGCAAGGCTTAGCATTCTAGGTTGAGTTTTGCTTGAAGGTACAAGTGCAACTCCGTGAGAGCTTACCCCTGCTCTTGCATGAATGATGGAAAAATCACTATGAAAAACCTCAGATCTTAAATTTTCGATTTCTTTATCAAAGCAAATCTTTTTTTCTGCTTTGATTTGTTCTAAATTTAAATTTAAATCTAGCCCATAAATCATACTTTTAAAGTCATATTTTGCGATAATTTCATTGATTTTTTCTTCTAAGGTATCTTTTGTAGCATTTTCAACGATGTATTTGTTATCATTCATTTTTTGTTTCATTTCTGCAAGCATATCTTGGGTGGTTTGGATATGTTCTACAGGATCTATACTTTCAATGCGTGTGAACGTTGTTTCTTTGTAAGCTTTTTTAAGATGTTCTAAAATACTTGCTTTACTTTTGCTTGAAATTTCATCGATTTTACTCATAGCTTACTCCTTCTAGTTTTTGCACTTCTTTATAAAGATCCATTTTAATTTGAGGTAATTCTTTAAAAGCGTGCCATTTTTTAATCACAGGTAAAACGCTTGCGAAATTTTGTACCGTCCAGTTGAAATAATGTGCTTTTGAAAGTGAAAAACGCCATTTATTGCCATTGGTTGCGATATTTTTAAATTGTTTAAAAGCAAAGGCTTCTAAGGCATTGCGATGAACATTATTTGCTCCTAAAGGTGGATTTTTACCTTGTCCTATTTTATCACATCTTAATTTGCGAATAAGATCAGCCAAAGGAATTTGCACTGGACAAACTTCAGAACAACGCCCACAAAGTGAACAGAAATTTAAAATATCTCCTGTATGATCTATACCAAAAATATTAGGACTGATTACTTCTCCTATAGGTCCTGGATAAGTGGTTTGATAGGCATGTCCACCGATTTGATCATAAACAGGGCAAAAATTCATACAAGCCCCACATCGAATACAACGCAAAGCCTCATAATAATCCTCATGAGCTAACATTTTAGAGCGATGGTGATCAAATAAAATCACATGCACTTCTTTAGGACCATCTAAATCCCCATTTTTTCTAGGGCCTGTAATGATATTATTATAAGTTGGTATAAATTGTCCTGTGGCTGAAGGAGTGAGTAAAGAAACCATAGTAGCCGCATCTTCAAAGCTTTCCATGACTTTTTCTATGCCGCAAAGTGCGATATGAATATCAGGTGCTGTAGTGCACATTCTACCGTTTCCTTCATTTTCTATAAGCCAAAAAGCTCCTTCTCTTGACATGGCAAAATTGACCCCACTAAGTCCAAGTTTTAAGCCTTCAAAATCTTTTCTTAAATGCTCTCTAGCTACCGCATTTAAACTTTCAGGTTCATTGTTTTCTAAATTCGCTCCTAATTTTTCTTTGAAAATTTCTCCGATTTCATGGCGGTTTCTATGTATAGCAGGTACAACTATATGTAAAGGAGGCTCTTCATTAAGCTGTAAAATAAGCTCTCCAAGATCGGTTTCTATAGCTTTTAAACCTTTTTTTTCTAGGTAGTGATTTAGGCCTATTTCTTCGCTTGCCATAGATTTACCTTTTAAAAGCTTGGTAATATTTTTTTCTTTCATGATTTCATAGACGATTTCACAGACATCTTCATCACTACTTGCCCAATGCACTTTAATGCCATTTTTTGTAGCATTTTTTTCAAATTCTAAAAGCCTTTCTTCTAAACTCATTAAGGCATTGTTTTTAGCTTGTTTAGCTTTAGCTCTTAAACCCTGCCAGTCTTTAAATCTAGCATCAATAACATTGAGTCTATTTTTTTGTAAAGTATGCATGGCAGTCATTAAATTTTCTTGCATTTGCTTGTCATTGAGTTTAATTTGAACGATTTGTTCGTGAGGAATTTTTTGACTCATAGTCTTTCTCCTTCCAAGCGTTTAAGTAAAAAGTCATATAAATGTATGCCTTTTATATCTAAACCCATTCTTTTCATTGTGCCATCTATGTTTAAAAGACAACCTCCATCGCCACTGATGAGATATTTTGCACCGCTATTTTGTATATCTTTAATTTTACTTCTTACCATAGCATTTGAAATTTCAGGCTCTTTTACTGAAAAAGTTCCGCCAAAACCACAACATTCTTCCTCGTATTGAAGTTCTACTAATTCTACATTTTTTAGTTTTTTGATAAGATTTTTACTCGCTTGTATGCTTTTTTGCACTCTTAAAGCATGGCAATTAGAATGCCAAGTTACTTTTATAGGTGCACCTTTATCTTCATAATCTACTTTTAAAACTTCATCAAGGTATTGTGAAAGTTCTATGACTCTAGAGCTAAAATCTTTGACTTTAGAAAATTCAGGTTTGTTTTTAAAAAGTTCTTTATAGTCATGACTCATCATACCCGCACAAGATCCGCTTGGCACAACGATGGGGTAATCTTTATCAAATAAATCCACATTATATAAAGCAATCTCACGACTTTCATCGAAATAACCTGAGTTAAAAGAAGGTTGAGCGCAACAGGTTTGATTTTTTTTAAAAATCACTTCAATACCTTCACGCCTTAAAAGTTTTATTGCATTTAAAACGCTTTGTTGCATAGCAGCACTTCCTAAGCATGTGGCGTAAAAATACACCTTTTTCATGATCTCTCCTTTTGGGATAATTTAGGATAAATATTCTAATCCTATAAAAATAAAAGCAAAGTAAATTTTCCAACAAATATTCTAAAAACGAATATTTGTTGAAGCAAAACTTAAATTTTTTAATTATTTCACTATAACTTCAGGGATGATTTCTTGTAAGAAAAAAGCTATAATGCAAGTCCAAATTCCTATTAAAATAATAAAAGCTACAGAATATTTTAATGTGAATTTGAAAAGATCAGATTCTTTTCCTACAAGCCCAACTGCTGCGCAAGCTATAGCAATGCTTTGTGGACTGATCATCTTTCCAACGACCCCACCTACTGAATTAGCTGCTAAAAATAAAGCTTCACTAACACCTAGTTTTTGAGCACTTACTTGTTGCAAGGTTCCAAAAAGTAAATTAGCACTTGTATCAGAGCCTGTTAAAAATACCCCTATCCAGCCAATGATTGGTGAAAAGAAAGAAAAAGCATCACCTGTATGTGCAAAAGCAAGTCCTAAAGTAGTGCTCATACCACTATTTTTAGAAATAAAAGCAAAAGCCACAACTAAACCTATGGTGATACAAGGTATAGCCATTTCTTTTAAAGTAGCCCAAAAGCATTCTGCTGCATCTTCAGCTTTGATTTTTAAAATAGCTATACTTAAAAAAGCTGCAAGCAAAATCGCTGTTCCTGCTTGAGCTACGGTTTTTCCATTGATTAAATCTATACCTAAAGCCAAAGATAAAGGCTTAGCTTCTCCTATGCCTGTGATAGAAGGGCTTAAAATTCCAGTTGTGATATTGCTAAATTGTAAAGTAATGCTTGTATAGCTTAAAATTCCATCCTTATCAAAGAGAGCTTTAAACCAAGGTTGTGTCCAAATGATAATACAAACAATGAGTAAAATAAAAGGCGACCAAGCTTTTAAAATTTGATTAAAGCTTAGAGTGTTATCTTGAGTGAAATTGCTTTCATTATCAAATCTAAAAATATTTTTTGGTTTCCAAAATTTTAAAAATACAGTTGTAACCGCTAAAGAAACTACAGCTGAGATAATATCAGGTAATTCTGCTCCTAAGTGATTTGAGCTTAAAAATTGAGTAGTTGTAAAACTTAGTGCCGCAACTAAAATAGCTGGAAAAGTTTCTTTAACGCCTTTAAATCCATCCATTAAAAAAACTATGAAAAAAGGTATAGTAAGACTTAAAGGAACTAGCATTCTACCTACCATGGCAGAAACTGAATGCTGTTCTATGCCGACAAGATTTGCCATAGCAATAATAGGAATTCCCACCGCACCAAAAGCAACAGGAGCGGTATTTGCGATAAGACAAAGTCCTGCAGCTTGCAAAGGACGCAAACCAAGTCCTACTAAAAGTGCAGCAGTTATAGCCACAGGGCCACCAAAACCTATAGCACCCTCTAAAAATGAACCAAAACAAAAACCTATTAAAATCACTTGAATTCTATGATCTGGAGTAATACTCATCACGCTTTTTTTAATGATTTCAAAAGAACCCGACTTGATAGAAAGTTTGTAAAGAAAGATTGCCGCAATGATAATCCAAGCTATAGGCCACATACCATTTGTAAAGCCTTGAATAAAACTTGCGCCCACTAAATTCCAAGGCATTTTATAGGCAAATAAAGCTACCAAAGTAGCAAGTATAACAGTTAAAAAACCTGCTTGATAACCTTTAAGTTTTAAAACAACCAAACAAACTAAAAAACATAGTATAGGTAAAAATGCCACTAAAGCACTTAGCCAAATGTTTGAAAAAGGGTCGTAAACTTGTTGCCATGTTAAAATTTGCTCCAATTTTTCCTCCTTGATAATTATTTATGTATAAATTTATTGTAACAAAAAATTAAATTAAAATAAAAAAATTATAGAGTAAAGTAAATTACATTGTGTTATTATTGATTATTTTGTGTATTTTTGTAATATCATAAATATTAAATAAATATAAAAATAGAACAAGAAAAAATCTTATTCTAAAGGGGTAGAAGCTGTTAAAGGTGGAGTTATAATCATTAGTTCGTTTACTTCATAAAAAATTAGGATCTAAGGTGCAAGGGGCTATTCTAAAGCGTTTTTGTGTAGGAATATTTGGATTAAAAAGTTACCATACATTCATCAGATTCCAAAACTAAAGAACAAATTTGCACAGCTGAAGTTGTTGTTGGCATTATAGAAAATACAGTTTCTAGTTTACTATCTTTTAGATTATCTTGACAAGATTTTGCTCCAAAGGTTCCATCTTCTAGGATGGTCAAACAAAGATCGCTTTCTTTTGGATTTGTAAATTGCACATAACCAAAAGGAAGTTCATTAGCTAATTTATCTTTTTGTTTTAACTCATTGCTTAAAACAATTTCTTTAATATTCCAATTTTGATCAATAGGATCTTTTGAGATATCTCTAAAGGCACTTAAAAAAATTCCCGTTTCTAAATTTCTTATAGAAACCATTTTGGTAAAATCTTTCAAATCTCCAGTAGGAGTTGCAAAGGCTAAAGTTATAAACATAAAAAATAAAGCAACAATTTTTTTCATATTAAATGTCCTAAAATTTTCTAAAATTAACTGGAAAATGATCTTAAACTTGCAAGCATCAAAATCACAGCTAAAAGTGGTGGAGTATAGGCTTGTTGTCTGTTTAAATTTCCTGTAATTGCATAATCAATAGTCCCTCCGTTTGCTTGAGTTGCACTAGTTGGAAAAACCACTCTAATTTTATTTGCTAATCCTCTATCCACTGTATTTGTTATAGTAGAAGGATCACGGTTAAAATCCCCTGCTATCATCCAGTTAACTTGAGGTATATTTACAAAATGTGTATTTATGGGCTGTGATAATTGCTCCTACATCTGTTCCTTCATTGGCTAAAACATAGATATTGAAAAAAGCATCACTTCCATCGCGAATTCCTATAATGGGTCTTGAAACTATAGCTAAATTTACACGATTAGCTCCTACATCAACGCGAGAATAATAAATAAAAACCCTATCAGGTCTTGAAAGAGTCCTCAAATTCTACTCATATTCATCAATAGGCGTTCCATCTTGTTGCACATGGCGTCCTGTTGGAGTGGCTATTCTTAGTAAAGTTCCTATTTCTTGTATCATTAAGATATCTAAGGGGTTTGCTCCACTTGCAAGTTGTCTTATTGCATTATTGTTGATGCTACTAGTTAAAGGTGGGGTAAATAGGAGTAATAAGTACTAAATCAGCATTGCTAATTAAACTTGGAATTTCTTGATTAGTAGGAAAAATAGGTTCAAGTCCTAGTTTTAAAGAAAAAGAATTAGTATCTTCAAATTCTCCAAATGAACGCCCCAAAGGATTTACATTTTCAAAATTTAGAAGAACATGCATTAAAGAAAAAAATCATAAAAAAAATAAAAACTTTAATTTTTTGCATTAAAAACCTTGATTATGTATTTAAATTTTTTAAGAAAATAATAACATAATTTTCATTATAATTTTCCGCTTCTTAAAATGTTTTATTTTGTTGTTTTTAAAGGTAGAATTTACATGCATCTTAAACACTTATATTTTAGTATTTCTCAAATTTTTAATTTTTACAAAGAAGGTTTTAAAAATTTAACTCTTGGAAAGACCCTTTGGAAAATTATCTTTATCAAACTTTTTGTTATGTTTGTGATTTTAAAACTTTTTGTTTTTGATGTAAATTTTAATTCTATTTTTAAAAGCGACAAAGAAAAAAGCACTTTTGTACTCAAAAATCTTACACTCGAAGGAAAATAAATGAACGAACTTAATAGCGTTGATTGGTCAAGAGCGCAGTTTGCTTTAACTGCACTTTATCATTTTTTGTTTGTGCCTTTAACCTTAGGCTTATCTTTTATCATTGCTATCATGGAGACTATCTATGTAAAAACTAAAAATGAAAGATGGAAAAAAATCACCAAATTTTGGCTTTCATTATTTGCTATAAATTTTGCTATCGGTGTAGCTACAGGTATTATAATGGAATTTGAATTTGGAACAAACTGGGCAAATTATAGCTGGTTTGTGGGAGATATTTTTGGTGCACCTTTGGCGATTGAAGGTATTATGGCATTTTTTTTAGAGGCTACTTTTTTTGCAGTTATGTTTTTTGGCTGGGATAAAGTAAGTAAGGGTTTTCACTTACTTTCAACTTGGTGTGTGGCTATAGGAAGTAATCTTTCTGCTTTTTGGATTTTAGTGGCAAATGGTTGGATGCAATATCCTGTAGGAATGAGCTTTAACCCTGATACAGCAAGAAATGAAATGCAAAGCTTTTTTGAAGTAGCACTTTCTCCTGTGGCTATTTCAAAATTTTTACATACCATAGGCAGTGGTTATGTGATTTCAGCTTTATTTGTAATAGGAATTTCAGCTTGGTTTATGTTAAAGGGACGCCATATTATCGAGGCTAAAAAAAGCTTAGTTGTAGGAGCTAGTTTTGGTTTGGTTTGTTCAATCTTTTTGTTTTTCAGCGGAGATGAAAGTGCTTACCGTGTAACTCAAACTCAACCTATGAAACTTGCAGCTATGGAAGGGGTTTATCAAGGTGAACATCGTGCAGGACTTGTACCTTTTGGAATCTTAAACCCTAAAAAAACCATAGATAATAACGAAAGTGTGTTTTTATTTGACATTACTATACCTTACGCTCTTTCTATATTAGGAAACCGTGATCCAAATTCTTTTGTACCAGGAATTGAAGATTTAATCTATGGAAATGAAAGCAAAGGTATAGAACCTATGCAAAATCGTATCGATAGAGGAAAAATCGCTATACAAGCTCTAAAAGACTATAAGCTTGCTAAAGAAAACAATGATACAATAGCTATGGCAAATCACAAATCTATTTTAGAAACTCATTTTAAAGATTTTGGCTATGGATATCTAGAAAAACCAAGCGATACTATTCCGCCTGTGGCTTTAACTTTTTATAGCTTTCATATCATGGTTGCTTTGGGAAGTTTTTTCTTTTTACTTTTCATCGTTACTCTTTATCTTACTATGGCAAATGATATTGAGAAATTTAGAAAAGTACTTTGGGTATGTTTATTATCCATTCCATTGGGTTATATCGCCGCTGAAGCAGGCTGGATTGTTGCTGAAGTAGGCAGACAACCTTGGGCAATTCAAGACTTACTTCCTGTACATATCGCAGCAACGCAACTTGGAAAAGTCAATGTTCAAATTTCATTTTGGATTTTTGCAGTACTTTTTACAGCCTTATTGATTGCAGAAGTTAAAATCATACTTACTCAGATTAAAAAAGGTTTTGACGCACATGCAGAGCATACTCCACTTATGGGCAAAGGAGAAAAATGATGTTTTTTGGTTTAGAACTCGAAGGTTTGCAAATTTATTGGTGGTTGATTTTAAGTTTGCTCGGCGGACTTTTAGTTTTTATGTTTTTTGTCCAAGGTGGACAAACTTTAATCGATGAGCTTAGCAAGGATGAGCTTGAAAAAACCATGCTAGTCAATTCTTTAGGGCGTAAATGGGAGCTTGGTTTTACAACTCTCGTACTTTTTGGCGGAGCTGCTTTTGCAGCTTTTCCACTTTTTTATAGTACAAGTTTTGGCGGAGCTTATTGGGCTTGGCTTTGTATTTTATTTTGTTTTATTTTACAAGCTGTGGCTTATGAGTATCGTAAAAAAGAAAATAATGTTTATGGCTCTAAAACCTATGAAATTTTTCTTAAAATTAATGGCTATTTAGGTGTGTTTTTAATCGGAGTTGCAGTAAGTAGCTTTTTTAGCGGTTCCGAATTTATCTTAAATGAGCATAATTTTGTTTCTTGGCAAAATCCTTTGCACGGCTTAGAGCTTTTACTCAATCCTTTTAATTATCTCTTAGGCTTAGCTTTGGTATTTTTAGCAAGGCTTTTAGGCGCAGCGTATTTTATGAACAATATCAATGATGAGAATATCAAAATAAGAGCTATGAAAAAACTTATGATCAATAGCATTCTATTTTTACCTTTTTTCTTAGGTTTTTTAGCGTGGATTTTCTTAAAAGATGGTTTTAGTGTAGATATCAATGGAGTTGTAAGCATGAGTGCGAATTTATATTTATATAATTTCTTAAATCAAATGATTTTTGCTGTTTTGCTTGTTATTGGTGTGATTTTAGTGCTTTTAGGTATGGTTCAAGGAGCAAAAGGTTGCTCTAAGGCTATTTTTACTTTAGGACTTGGAACGGTTTTAATAGTTTTTGCTTTATTATCAAGTATTGGTTTAGGTCAAAGTGCTTTTTACCCATCTTTAAGTGATTTACAAAGTTCTTTAACTTTAAAAAATGCAAGTTCAAGCTATTATACTCTAAGCGTCATGGCTTATGTGTCTTTGCTTGTACCTTTTGTTTTAGCTTATATTATCTATGTTTGGAATGCAATGGATAAGGTAAAAATCACACGCGAAGAAATCGCAAACGATGATCACGCATATTAAGGAGAAAAAATGTTACATGCTTTGTTTTTATTGACTTGGCCTTTAGTAATTTATCTAAGCTATAAATTTATAATGCTAAATATCAATCAATTAGAAAAAGATAGCAAACTATAAAGCAAGATAAGATTTAAACCGATATAAGTATAAATCTTTTCAAAATATTGCAATTTGCCCACTTTTGGGCATCTTTTAATCATAAATCTTTTAAAGCTTCATTAGCAGCATCAAGGGCGTGAATAAGGCTTGTGTCAAAAATTTTGATATTTGTATCATTTTTGGATATTAATAAACCAATTTCAGTGCAAGCTAAAAGCACTCCCTTTGCACCTTTTTCTTGTAATTTTTTTATAATATTTAAATATTTTTCTTTAGATTCTTGCTTGATTTTACCCTTGCAAAGCTCATTAAAAATAATATCATTAACGATTTTTATATCTTCATCGCTAGGAATAATAACGCTAATATTTTCTTCAATAAGCATTTTTTTATAAAAATCCTGAGTCATTGTGTATTTAGTACCCAATAAACCAATTTTTTGTATGTTTTCTTGTTTTAAAGCCTTAGCAGAGCTTTTTGCAATATGCAAAATAGGGATATTTATGTTTTGTTGAATTTCATCAAAAACCTTATGCATAGTATTAGTTGCAATTATTATAAAACTAGCCCCTGCAAGTTCTAATTTTTTAGCACACTGAGTTAAAATTTGCGCAGCTTCTTGCCATTTATCTTGGCTTTGTAAATTTTCTATTTCTTCAAAATTAACACTGTAAAGTAAAATTTTTGCAGAATTTAAAGATTTTAATTTATCATTTATAGCTTGATTTATTGTTTTATAATAAGTAATAGTACTTTCAAAACTCATTCCGCCTATAATACCAATGGTTTTCATTTTTCTCCTTAAAAATTAATTTTTGAGTTGTTTTATTATAATATATTTCATAGAAATACGATTTATTTTTAAATAAATAAATATATTTTAATATTTTTATTAAAATTTAAAATAATTTTTTAAACTATTTTCCAATCTACAGGAATTTTACCAACTTTTTTTAAAAATTTATTAGCCTTTGAAAAATGTTTACAACCTAAAAATCCTGTTCTAGCTAAAGGGCTTGGGTGAGCTGCTTTTAAAATCAAATGCTTAGCATTATCAATCAAAATCTCCTTGCTTTTTGCGTAATTTCCCCAAAGCATAAAAACAAGCCCTGATTTTTCATTGCTTAATTTATGTATTATAGCATCACTAAATTCTTGCCAACCCCACGAACTATGACTAGCTGCTTTATTTGCTTCAACGCTAAGAATAGAATTTAAGAGCAAAACTCCTTGTTTTGCCCAAGAGCTTAAATCTCCGCTTTTTGCTGGAGCGATGTTTAAATCATTTTGCAATTCTTTAAAAATATTATTAAGACTTGGTGGGATTTTTACATTTTTTGGAACCGAAAAACTAAGCCCCATTGCTTGGTTTGGTTGATGATAGGGATCTTGTCCTAGGATAATAATTTTAATTTCTTTTAAGGGACATAAATTAAAAGCATTAAAGATTAAATTTGCAGGCGGATAAATAATTATATTTTGATCAATCGCATTTAGGTATTGTTTTTTGATTTCTAGAAAATATTTTTTTTGAAATTCGTCTCTTAAAAATTCTTTCCAGTCATCATTTATTTTAATCTTATCTATGTTTATTGTAATTTCTTCCATGTTATCCCTAATTATTTAAATTATTAAAAATTTTATTCTAGCAAAAAAAGCTTGCAAAAATATATTAATTTTTTTTGAAGTAAATAAAATTTTTTATATTAATAAAAATTAAATATAAAGACATAATTTAGGATATAAAAATACTTAATTTATTATATTTTGAAAGTATTTTAATTATTAACCAATTATTAACTAAAAATGCAATATCATTATTTTATGATTTAAATCAAAAATTTTTGATTTTAAATTAAAATACTTTTTATGAAAGGTTCAAAATGGGAACAAGAAAAGAACATGATTTTATTGGGGAATTGGAAATCTCTGATGAGGTTTATTATGGAGTGCAAACTTTTAGAGCTGTTGAAAATTTTGATATTTCTCATGATAGATTAAAAGATTTTCCTCGCTTTGTTAGAGCTTTGGCTAGAGTAAAAAAAGCTGCAGCTATGGCAAATCATGAATTAGGTCTTTTGGATAAAAATATCCAAGATGCGATTATTAAAGCGTGTGATAAAATTTTAGAAGGCGGGTATTATGATCAATTTGTAGTAGATATGATCCAAGGAGGTGCTGGAACAAGTACAAATATGAATGCTAATGAAGTTATAGCAAACATAGGACTTGAACTTATGGGTCATAAAAAAGGTGAATACCAATATCTTCATCCAAATGATCATGTTAATTTAAGCCAAAGTACTAATGATGCTTATCCTACAGCTTTACACCTTGCCTTGCATGATTATTTAAGTGATTTGGCAAAAGCTATGGAGCATCTGAAAAAAGCTTATGAGAGAAAAGCTGAAGAATTTAAAGATGTTCTTAAAATGGGTAGAACCCAACTGCAAGATGCTGTACCTATGACTTTAGGTCGTGAATTTAAAACTTTTGCCGTAATGATAGGTGAAGATATACAAAGAGTATTAGAAGCTAGAAAATTGATTTTAGAGATCAATTTGGGTGGAACTGCTATTGGAACGGGAATTAATTCTCATCCTGATTATCCGAAGGTTGTAGAAAGAAAAATAAGAGAAGTGACAGGTTTTGAATATACTGTGGCTGAGGATTTGATCGAGGCGACTCAAGATACGGGAGCTTATGTACAAATTTCAGGTGTTTTAAAACGTGTTGCAACAAAACTTTCTAAAGTATGTAATGACTTAAGACTTTTAAGTAGTGGTCCAAAATGTGGTCTTAATGAGATTAATCTTCCAAAAATGCAACCAGGTAGTTCTATCATGCCAGGTAAGGTAAATCCTGTTATTCCTGAAGTAGTTAATCAAGTTTGTTATTTTGTTATTGGAGCAGATGTAACTGTAACTTTTGCTTGCGAGGGTGGACAATTACAACTTAATGTTTTTGAACCAGTTGCAGCATATAGCTTATTTAATTCTATTGTAATGCTAGAAAAAGCAATGTATACTTTAGCTGATAAATGTATAGATGGTATTACTGCAAATGAAAAAATTTGTTCAGACTTTGTCTATAATTCAGTAGGTATAGTAACAGCTTTAAATCCTTATATTGGTTATGAAAATTCAGCTTCTATAGCTAAAGAGGCAATGAACACTGGAAAAAGAGTGGCTGATATTGCGCTTGAAAGAGGGCTTTTAAATAAAGAACAAATTGATGAAATTTTAACACCATCAAATATGCTAAATCCTCACATGGAAGCTAAAAAATAGCATTTTAGGATTTAATATGGATATAATGATAATTTTGCAAGTAATCGTCCTTCTTGGGGCAATTTTTATCGGTATTCGCCTAGGCGGTATTGCTATAGGTTATGCTGGAGGATTGGGTGTAGTTATACTAGGACTTGTTTTAGGTATGAAACCTGGTAATATTCCTTGGGATGTTATTTTAATTATTGCTGCAGCTATTGCAGCAATTTCTGCTATGCAACAAGCAGGTGGACTTGATTATATGGTAAGGGTGACAGAAAAAATTTTAAGATCAAGCCCTAAATTTATAAATTATTTAGCTCCAGCTTGTGGATGGTTGCTTACAATCTTAGCAGGAACAGGAAATGCAGTATTTTCTTTAATGCCTGTTGTAGTTGATGTTGCAAAATCTCAAAACATAAAACCTAGTGTTCCACTTTCATTAATGGTTGTTTCTTCGCAAATTGGAATCACTGCTTCTCCTGTAAGTGCAGCTGTGGTTTATATGAGCGGCGTTTTAGAGCCACTTGGATGGAATTATCCAACTTTAATTGGAATTTGGATCGGTACAACTTTTATAGCTTGTATGCTTACAGCTTTTATAGTGAGTTTAATCACTCCTATGGATTTAAGCAAAGATAGCGTTTATCAAGAACGCTTAAAAGCAGGACTTGTTAAAGATGCAGGAGCTATTTTACATGGTGAAGATAAACCAGGTGCTAAACTTTCAGTAGGAATTTTCTTGATCACTGTTTTGGCAGTTGTACTTTATGCAACTGCAATTTCAAGTAATATTAAATGGATTGATCCTGTTGTGGTTCCAAGAGATGCAGCTATTATGAGCTTTTTACTTACTGCAGCAACTTTGATCACTTGGCTTTGTAAAGTTGAACCAGGTAAAATTCTTGATACCAGTGTATTTAAAAGTGGTATGACTGCTTGTGTTTGTGTTTTTGGTGTAGCATGGCTTGGAAATACTTTTGTTGCAGGACACGAAGCTTCTATTAAAGAAGTAGCAGGCGACTGGGTTAAACAAACCCCTGCTATGTTAGCAGTTGCATTTTTCTTTGCAAGTATGCTTTTATATTCTCAAGCAGCAACCGCAAAGGCCATTGTACCTGTAATTATCACCGCTTTAGGAATTTCAGCAACAAATCCGCATGATTCTTATATGCTTGTAGCTTGTTTTGCAGCAGTTTCAGCACTTTTTGTGCTTCCAACTTATCCAACCTTACTTGGCGCTGTGCAAATGGATGATACAGGAACGACTAGAATTGGTAAATTTATATTTAATCACTCTTTCTTTATACCAGGAGTTTTAGCTATTGCAATTGCTGTAGCATTAGGCTTTGTATTAGCTCCTATGCTTATTTAAATCAAACCCTAGGTTTTTCTTCTAGGGTGAAAATTTTTTCATTAGTTTTTAAGTATATACTACGCTATAATATTCATTTTTAATTTTCTTTAAGAAAGGAATTTAATGAAGATAAAAGTTGGGTTGATTTTTTCAGGTATTGTTTGCCTTTTTTTAACAGCTTGTGTTAATCAGGTTAAACAAAATACAACATTTGAAAATGCTTTAACACAAAAATATTGTGGTGATGATTTTTTCAATCAAAATTTAGAAAAAATTAAAAAAAATGATGATGTCATTTATACAGGATTAAATGCAGGTTTGATTGCTAGAAATTGTGGTGATTTTAACAAAAGTAATGTATTTTTTGATGCTGTGGAAGAATCTTATAAATATGATGTGGATTTAGAAAATGTAGGCTCTAAAGCAGCTAAATTTGTTGGTACAACCTTGCTTAATGATACTATAGTTGATTATGATGGTTCTTTATATGAAAGAATTATGGTTAATATATATAAAGCTCTAAACTATATGGAAGAAGATGATTATGAAAATGCAAGAGTTGAGTTTAATCGTGCTTTAATGCGTCAAGATAAGGCAAAAGAATATTTTGCTAAAGAAATTGAGAAAAATCGTGCTGATTTAGATAAGGCAAAAGAAGATAAAAATTATGATAAAAATATGAATGAAAACTCAAAAGTTATAGAAGCACAATACGATAACTTATTTAAAGAGTTTGATACAACAAAAAATTTCATAAATCCTTATGCGACTTATCTTGCTTCAATATTTTTCTTTATGGATAAAGATTATAGAAAAGCTGCAGATTTATTTAGAGAAGTAGCTATTATTTATCCAAAAAATAAAACTATCAAAAAAGAGGCTAAAATTTTTAAAGAATATGCCACAAAAATAAAAGTCAAAAAAGCTAAAAAATATGTTTTTGTAGTTTATGAAAATGGATTTGGTGTAGTTAAGGATGAATTTGCTTTAACCTTACCTTTTATAGTGGATAAAAAAATTATTAGCACAAATATTGCTTTACAAACCTTGAAAAAAAGGGAAGCTTCTTTTGCAAATTTAAATATAAATGGTCAAAATACAAATGATTTTGTAGATTTAGACAATATTGTCGCTACTGAATTTAAAATAAATATGCCTGCAATGATTGCTAAAGCCTTAGCTCAAACTATAATTAAAACCACTTTAAATGTAGCTGTTGCAAATAATGACTCTACAGGTGGATGGCTAAGTCTTGCAACAGCAGTAGCAACTGCTGCAACCAACAAAGCTGATGTGCGTTCTTGGAGAGGTTTACCAAAAAGTATTGCCATAGCAACAATAGAAAACGACGGAAATTTAGAAATCAAAGATCCACAAGGCAATATTTTGTTTCAAAAATCATTGGATAAAAATAAAAATGCTCTTGTTGTAGTGCGTTCTTTTGCTCCGTATTTACCTGCAAGTGTTGCTATCATGGAAAAATAAGGCTAAAAGATGAAAAAAATTATTTTATTTATTTTAATGTTTTTACTTAGTGCTTGTGCACCAAGTTATCAAATAAATTCAAATCAAAATACTGTAATTTTAGGTTCAAATTTACCAAAAAGTTTAGTAAAACAATTTCAAAAGCGTATAAATAGCAATGGTTATTTAGAATTTGAAGTGATTTTACGCAGTACTTTTGCTAAAGATGTAATTTATAAAGTAGATTGGTTAGATAAAGATGGTTTTGTGCTAAGAGATGTTTTAAATGAGGATTATCAAGCCCTTAGAATTCCAGCAGGACAAGAGGTAATTCTTCGTAAACTTGCATCTGATACAAGAGCGAAGGATTTTAGATTAGAAATTAAAGCAAAAAATTAATCTCATTTTAGGAAGGATAAATCATGAAAAAAACAAAAATTTTAGGAACAGCTCTTATTGGAGCTTTGCTTTTTAGTGGTTGTGCGCAAACAGCTTATACAGATGGAAAGGCAAGTCAGGTAAAAAAAGGCGATGCTTTAACCTTGGGTCTTGATAGACAAGATTTTGAAAGTGCAGCTGAAACTATGATAAATAGTATGTTAAGCGATCCTGCTTTTGCAAATATTAAACCAGGTACAAGAAAGGTTATTGCTATTGGTAGGGTTGTGAATGATACCCCGCAAAGAATCGATACTGAAAAACTCACCGCAAAAATCACTTCTGCATTAAGAAAATCAGGTAAATTTGTTCTAACTTCGGCAGTTGCTGCAGGCGGAGCGCTTGATAGCATGAGTGAAGATGTAAGAGAATTAAGAGATAATGATGAGTTTAATCAAAAAACCATAGCAAAAAAAGGGACATTGGTATCGCCTGATTTTTCTCTTGCGGGTAAAATTAGACAAGATAATGTAAAACTTAGCAATGGTAAAACTCAAGTAGAATACTTTTTCTTACTAAGACTTACTGATTTAACATCAGGTTTAGTTTATTGGGAAGATGAGCAAACTATTGATAAAACTGGTTCTAGTAAATCAGTTACTTGGTAAAATAAAAATTAATTTATGAATAAAATTTTTAGCTCAAGTGTTTAGCTTGAGCTTTTTTTATGATTTTTAAAAGGATATGAAATGAAAAAAATATTATTTATTGGCTCTTTAGTTATGGCAAGTTTACTTTATGCACAAGGTTCCCAGCCTGTAGAAATTACACAACAAGATATAAATACTCAAAATGAAATGTCTGATGCAAGTACTAAGGATATTACCCCAAAATCAATTGAAGATTTTTTTGAAGAATTTGCCGATAATTTCGGTATAGAATATGGTATAACCAAAGATGGAAAAACTTTTTATACGGGAAAAAGTACTGTTGCTGTAAATGATACTGATCCACAATTTGCACAAGCTTTACAAAATGCTTATCAAAAAGCAATGTTAAATTTACAAAGCGAATTTATAAGAGATGCTTTTGGAAGAATTGCTACAAGCAAGATTCAAAATTATGAAGCAGATAATTCTACTAATGCTAAGGAATTTGATGAATTGCCAAAAGGTGATAAGGTTGATCAAATTTTAAATAAACTTACACAATTAGCTGGTGCTCAGCTTGATAAGGCATTAAAAGATTTAGGTATAGATACAAATTCTTTAAGCGAAGACAGAAAAAAGACTTTATTAAAGCAAGAATTTCTTAATAAAACTATGACAAATGCCATAGGTTCTATGAGTGGACTTGTTCCTGTGCAAACTATAGTTACACAAAGAAGAGGTGAGTATGATGTAGGTGTTATTGCTGTTATTTCCAATAAAACTCGCCAATTAGCAAAAGATATGGCACTAGCAAGACAGAGTGCTATTAAGGGTAAAGGCAAGGCAATAAGTGAGTATCTGCCAAAAGATACAAAAGGCTTTTTAAATGAATATGGAATTCGCTTAGTTTATGATGAAAATGGTGCGCCTATTATTTTAAGTTATGGAAACTGGGGTTATGTAGCAGATCCTAGCAATGCTAAAAAAACAAATATTTTAGAAGATAGAGCCAAAGAAACAGCACTTACTATGGCTGATGCTGCTATTATAGAGTTTATTAATACAAATTTAAGTCTTAAAGATGAAAGAACAACTGGTGATACTTACGAGGAAATTATCAAACAAAGTATTAATGTTAATGATAGTTCCACTCAAGAACAAACTCAAAACATAACAAATATTATTGACAAAGTAAGTAGTAAAATAAAAGCAAGTGCAAGCGGTAAAATTCGTGGTATTCGTACTCTTAAAAAATGGAGCTATACAAGTGAAAATGGTATTGAATATGTAGGAGCTGTGAGATTTTATTCTTATGAAAATTTAGCTAACACAAATGAGGCTTTAAATTCAAAGTCAAATACAACAAAAAATGAAGCTAAAAAATCTTCTAGCATACAAAGAAGCTCTAATGTTGTAAATAGCATGGATGATTTTTAAAGGTAAAAGATGAAAATAATTAAAATTCTTTTTTTAGGCTTATTTTTAAGTCTAAGTCTTAATGCTAAAGTTATAACCACAACTTCAACAAAATCAAGCACAGGCGAAGGCACAGGCTTGACTAGGGAAGATGCGATAAACAATGCCATTATAGAAGCTATAGGAAAAATGAGCGGAGTAAGCATCAATTCTCTTAAGAAATCTAACACTAGCGTTTCAACTGATAATTCAGGTTCAAACATACAAGATAATTACAGCGAGCAAATTTCAAAAGCCACCAAAGGTAGAGCCGATACTTATGAAATCAATAGTGTTGAACAAGATGTAAATGGTAAATATACAGCCAATGTAACGATTTTTAAAACCACAACAACAAAAAAGTATCAAGCTCCAGGTTTAAGTGCAGATAATAGAAGAAGTATTACTGTTTTTGATTCTACTCCAGATGTTGCAAAAAGAGGTATAGGCTCAGCTTTGCAACAAAAAATCATTTCTGATTTATTGCAAAGTCGTAAATTTAATGTTTTAGACCGTGATTCTAGTGGCTATTATGAAATGGAAAAAGCTTTAATCAAAAGTGGCGACGCAGCTAGTGATGAAGTTTATAAACTTAAAAATGTGTTAGCAACAGATTATATTTTATTGTTTTCTATTTCAGGACTTGAAGGTAAGCAAAAAACAAGCAATTTAACAGGAAAAAGCAAAACTGAAATTGAAGTTATCGTAGATTATCGCGTGTTTTTATTTGCTACAAGACAAATTAAATTTTCTAATACTTTAAGTATGAAAGTTAGCATTAAAGACGATAGCCTTAGTGCCAATGAAGCTGCACTCAAACAAATTGCAAATCGTATTGCAGGAGATATTTTAAATGCAATTTATCCTTTGAAAGTTGCAAGCGTTGAAAACAATGAAGTAGTATTTTCTCAAAGCTTAAATCAAGGTGATATTTATGAATGTTTTGCTCTTGGGAAGGTTATAAAAGATGCTTATACAAAAGAAAATACAGGAAGAGTAGAAAGCAAAACAGGAAGTATTGAAATCACTCGCACAAGCCCTAAACTTTCTTATGCAAAAATCACAGAAGGTAGTGTAAAAGTAGGCGATATTTGTAGACCTTTAATTGGTAGCAATAGTGGAAATGGTTATACTATAGGTCGTGATGCAAATTATGAAACCCAAGAAGGTGGCGGAGTAAATCTAGGCTTTTAAATTTTTAGAGTTTGATTTTTCTCAAACTCTAAATCCTTTCTTAAATTCATCAAAAATTAAAGAAAAATTTTGTAAAATCAAAATTCTATTAAACCACTAAAGCTTTTAAATCCGTTATTGCGGTGCTTTATGGTACTACCAATTTATAAGGAAAAGCAATGTATGCTATTATCAAACACAGCGGAAAGCAATACAAAGTAAGTGTTGGCGATGAGCTAAAACTAGATCACTTTGAAGCTGAAAGCAAAGCAAGTATTGAAGTAAGCGAAGTTCTTGCTATCAATGATAAAGAATTAAAGGTAGGTGCGCCTTTCGTAGCAGGTGCAAAAGTTGTTTTAGAAGTGATCAATCACGGAAAAGATAAAAAAGTTGTGATTTACAAAAAAAGACGCAGAAAAGATTCTAAACTCAAACGCGGTTTTAGAAGACAATTTACTCGCGTTGTAGTAAAAGATATCAAAGCTTAAGGAGTAAAGAATGGCACACAAGAAAGGTCAAGGTTCAACTCAAAATAACCGCGATTCTATAGGTCGTCGTTTAGGTGTTAAAAAATTTGGTGGCGAGTTTGTTAGAGCTGGAAATATCATCATCCGCCAAAGAGGAACTGCAACTCATGCAGGTAACAATGTAGGTATGGGAAAAGATCATACTATCTTTGCTCTAATTGATGGTTTTGTAAAATTCGAAAGAAAAGACAAAGACAGAAAAAAAGTTTCTGTATATCCTGTATAAGTTTTCAGGACGCTTTTTTAGCGTCTTGAAAACTTTAAATTTATAAATTTAACTTCTTTTATTTACTCAAATTTAGCTTTATAAATTTAAAGTCAAAGGCAATTTAAATGTTTATTGATAGTGTTAAAATTACTTTAGCTTCAGGCGATGGCGGCAAAGGTGCTGTAAGTTTTCGCCGTGAAAAACATGTTCCACTTGGTGGCCCTGATGGAGGAGATGGTGGAAATGGTGGTGATATTATTTTCGTATGTGATAATAATACCCACACTCTTGTAAATTTCAAAGGCAAAAGAGAATTACGCGCACAAAATGGTGCTGGTGGAATGGGACGCAATAAAAATGGCAAAAAGGGTGAAAATTTAGAACTTATAGTGCCCGAAGGAACGCAAGTTATCGATGCGCAAACTAATGAAATTTTACTCGATCTTACCAAAGAAGGACAAAGAGAGCTTTTTTTAAAAGGTGGAAAAGGCGGACTTGGCAACACTCATTTTAAACACGCCACTAATCAACGCCCCGATTACGCACAACCTGGTATAAAAGGAGAAAGTCGCTTAGTCAGACTTGAGCTTAAACTTATTGCCGATGTAGGGCTTGTGGGCTTTCCAAATGTGGGAAAATCTACTCTTATAAGCATTGTTTCAAATGCAAAACCTGAAATTGCAAATTATGAATTTACCACCCTTACTCCAAAACTTGGACTCGTGGATGTAGATGAGTATAATTCCTTTGTTATGGCTGATATTCCAGGGATTATCGAAGGAGCAAGTGGGGGTAAAGGCTTAGGACTTGCCTTTTTAAAGCACATAGAAAGAACGAGCTTTTTACTTTTCGTGCTAGATCCTATGAGGCAAATGCCTTTAAAAGAACAATTTATAGTACTAAGAAAAGAACTTGAAAAATTTTCCAATGAACTTTTTGGGCGTAAATTTGGCATCATGATTTCAAAAAGTGATAGTGTTAGTTTAGGAGAAGAATTTGCCGAGCAAATTGCTTTAAACATTAATGAGCTAGAAAATTATCTCAAAGAAATAAATAATCCGCAAAGCTTTTTAATCAAAGTCTCAAGTCTTGAAAAAACAGGACTTAAAGAACTTAAATTCATGCTTTTAGAAGAAATTAAAACTTTAAGAAATAACAAATAAAAATTTTAACAATCTAGGAAGTGTTTTATATTAAAAGTTTCAAACACTCCCTATTTTTTCAAACAATAACTAGTTTATATGAAATTTTGGCTAAAATTATAAAAATTTTTCAAGGAATAAGCATGAAAAGAATAGTTGTTAAAGTGGGTTCTCATGTGATTAGTGAAGAAAACACTTTAAGTTTTGAGCGTCTTAAAAATTTAGTCGCATTTTTAGCTAAACTCATGGAAAAATATGAAGTGATTTTAGTAACTTCAGCAGCGATTTCAGCAGGACACACTAAACTAGATATTGATAGAAAAAACCTCATTAATAAACAAGTTTTAGCCGCTATTGGACAACCTTTTTTAATCAGTGTTTATAACGAGCTTTTAGCCAAATTTGGTAAACTAGGCGGACAAATTTTACTTACAGGCAAGGATTTTGACTCTAGAAAAGCTACCAAACACGCAAAAAATGCTATCGATATGATGATAAATTTAGGAATTTTGCCTATTATCAATGAAAATGACGCTACAGCTATAGAAGAAATTGTCTTTGGTGATAATGATAGCTTAAGTGCTTATGCTGCGCATTTTTTTGATGCGGATTTGCTTGTGATTTTAAGCGATATTGATGGATTTTATGATAAAAATCCTAGTGAATTTAGTGATGCAAAACGTTTAGAAAAAATCACTCATATCAAAGAAGAATGGCTACAAGCAACCATAAAAACAGGTAGTGAGCACGGAACGGGTGGTATAGTAACCAAACTTAAGGCAGCTAAATTTTTACTTGAACACAATAAAAAAATGTTTTTAGCAAGTGGATTTGATTTAAGTGCGGCAAAGACATTTTTATTAGAAGATAAACAGATAGGTGGAACTTTGTTTGAGTGATTAATTTATTAAATTCTCTTTTAAAATCAAATAAGTTATAATTAAAACTTTTAATTTCACACAAAGCGAAAAAATGAAAAAAATTATTTTTATGGGTACTCCATCTTATGCAACTTGTATTTTAAAAGCACTAGTAGAAAATGAAAATTTTAAACTCGTAGCACTTTTTACCCAGCCTGATAAAGCCGTAGGTAGAAAGCAAATTTTAACTCCAAGTGATACTAAGGCTTTTTTAAGTCAAAATTATCCTAGTATTCCTATTTTTACTCCAAGTTCTTTAAAAGATGAAAATATTATAAGAGAGATTAAGGATTTAAATCCTGATTTTATCGTGGTTGCTGCCTATGGAAAAATTTTACCTAAAGCCATTTTGGATTTAGCACCTTGTGTGAATTTGCATGCTTCTTTACTTCCAAAATACCGCGGTGCCAGTCCGATCCAAAGTGCGATTTTAAACAAAGATGAAAAAAGTGGAGTTTGCACCATGCTCATGGAAGAAGGGCTTGATACAGGTGCTATACTTGAAAGCTTAGAGTGTGATATAAAAGATAAAAATTCAAGTGAAGTTTTTGAACTTTTAGCAAATTTGGCCGCTAAGCTCATCCTCACTACTCTTTTAAATTTTGATAAAATCACCCCTAAAAAACAAGAGGAAAGTCTAGCAACACTTTGTAGAAAAATCAAAAAAGAAGATGGACTTATAAATTTGCAAAATGCAAGAGAACTTTATCAAAAATATCTAGCTTTTACTCCTTGGCCTGGAGTTTTTTTGGAAAATGGACTTAAATTCTTAGAGCTTGAACTTGTGGATGAATTAAAACAAAATGCTAAGATGGGTGAAATTTTAGAATTGGAAAAAGAAAGTTTTTTGCTTGCTTGCAAACAAGGAGTTTTGCGTATTAAAAAACTTCAAGAAAGTGGAAAAAAAGCTCTTGATGGTAGGACTTATTTAAATGGAAAAAGGCTTAAAAGTGAAGATAGTTTGTGTTGAAAGTATAGACTCAACTCATCTTTTTTTATGCAAGCAAATACGCAATGGAAAGATTGATGGAAATTTTGCTATTTATGCTTTAGAACAAACAAATGGAGTTGGAAGTAGGGAAAATTCTTGGCAGAGCTCTAAAGGAAATTTACATCTTTCTTTTTGTATTAAAGAAGAAGACTTGCCAAAAGATTTACCTTTAGCTTCTGTGAGTATTTATTTTGCTTATTTACTTAAAGAAGTTTTACAAGAAAAAGGTTCTAAAATTTGGCTTAAATGGCCTAACGATTTATATTTAGATGATAAAAAAGCTGGAGGGGTTATAAGTGCTAAAATTTCAAATTTTATCATAGGTGGTATGGGTTTAAATCTTAAATTTGCACCCCAAAATACAGCTTTTTGTGATATAGAAATTTCGCTTAAAGATTTAGTGAGTGAGTTTTTGCAAAAAGTAGAAAAAAAAAATTTATGGAAGAATATTTTTAGCAAGTATATGTTAGAATTTGAAAAATCAAGAAAATTTAGCGTCCATCATGAAGGTAAAGTTTTTTCACTTGAAAATTCTTTTTTGTATGAAGATGGTTCAATTTTACTAGGTGATAAAAGGGTGTATAGTTTAAGATGAGCGAAATTATTACAATAGCAAATCAAAAAGGTGGAGTAGGAAAGACTACAACAGCAGTAAATTTAGCTGCTTCTTTGGCTGTGGCTGAAAAAAAAGTACTTTTGATCGATGTTGATCCGCAAGCTAATGCGACTACAGGACTTGGTTTTAATCGTAATAATTATGAGTATAATATTTACCATGTTTTTATAGGAAGAAAAAAGCTTTCAGATATTATTTTAAAAACAGAATTGCCACAACTTCATTTAGCTCCTTCAAATATAGGTCTTGTAGGTATAGAACAAGAGCTTGCTAAAGGTGAAAATAATGAAAAAAAAATGCTGCTTAAAAATCAAATTCAAGAAGTGATTGATGAGTATGATTTTATTATTATTGATTCTCCACCTGCTCTTGGAAGTATTACTATAAATGCTTTTGCAGCAAGCGATAGTGTAATTATCCCTATACAGTGTGAATTTTATGCGCTTGAGGGTGTAGCTATGGTTTTAAATACAATTAAAATTATCAAAAAAACTATTAATTCTAAACTCAGGGTTCGTGGATTTTTACCGACAATGTATAGCTCTCAAAATAATCTTTCTAAAGATGTTGTAGATGATTTGAAACAAAATTTTAAAAAACAACTTTTTACTATTAATGGAAACGAAGATGACTTTATTGTGATCCCTCGCAATGTAAAGCTTGCAGAAAGTCCAAGTTTTGGAAAGCCTATAATTCTTTATGATATTAAATCGCCAGGTTCTGTTGCTTATCAAAATTTGGCGTATTCTATATTAGGATAATTATGATGGGGTTAAATAAAGATAGGGGTTTAAGCAGTTTAATCAGTGATATGGATACTGTTTATAGTAAAGAATTGGGTTTTGATAAAAATCAAAGCACTATGATAGAAATTGATCAAATTTCACCCAATCCATTTCAGCCAAGAAAGAATTTTGATCAAGAAGCTTTAGATGAGCTTGCTAATTCTATCAAAGAATTTGGGCTTATTCAGCCTATTATTGTATTTAAAAAAAATAGTAAATTTATTTTAATTGCTGGAGAACGTCGCTTAAGAGCGGTGAAAGCATTAGGAAAAAAAGAAATTCTAGCTTTTATTGCTGATATTGATGAGAATAAGCTTAGAGAATTGGCTCTTATTGAAAATATACAAAGAGAGAATTTAAACCCTATTGAGCTTGCTAATTCTTATAAGGATTTGATGCAAGTTCATAAAATTACTCAAGAGAATTTAGCAGAACTTATTCATAAGTCTCGTACTCAAATAACAAATACTTTAAGACTTCTGAATTTAGATATTAGAACTCAAGAGTTGATTGCTTCTGGAAAAATTTCTCAGGGTCATGCTAAAGTTTTAGTTGGTTTAGATCAAAAAGATGAAAAAATGTTGGTTGATAGTATAATAGGTCAAAAACTTAATGTTAGAGATACCGAAAAAATAGTTAAAAAAATAAAAAATAATGAAAGCTTACCTAATCAAGAATTTGAAGATGAAATAAAGAAATTAAAACACATACTAAATCGCTTTGGATTTGACTGCAAAAATAAAAATAATGATTTTGTAATTCATTTAGAAAATATTGATAAAATTAAAAAATTAATCAAAATGCTTGAAAAGTTTTAACCAAAATCTTAGCTTTTTTATGGTAGAATAGTCCTTCAAAAATTCTAACCAAGGAGAATTATGTTTGAAGATATGCATCCTTCCATAATGCTTGCTACTATGGCTATTTTTTTAGCTATGATAGTTATTTTAAATAGTATGCTGTATAAGCCGCTTTTAAAATTTATGGATGAAAGAAATGATTCTATAAAAAATGATGAGAATAAAGTAAAAGAAAATTCTCAAGAAGTTTTAGGTGTGAATGATGAACTAGAAGCTATTCATATTAACACTAGAGAAGAAATTCAAAAAATTAAACAAAGTGCTATAGCTGTTGCTAAAGAAGAGGCAGAGCAAATTCTTAGAAGCAAAAAAGAAGAATTAGAACGAAAAATGGCCAGCTTTTATGCAGATTTAGCTGTTCAAAGAAAAGAGTTGCAAGAACATTTAAACATACATTTACCTGAGCTTAAGCAGGCTTTGCAAAATAACATAAAGAAAATTTAAGAGGAGAGAAATGAGTAAGTTATTCTTTATTATATTTTTGCTACCTTTGTATGCCTTTGGTGCATCAAATGGTAGTGGAGAATATGATATTATTCCAAGGACTATTAATTTTCTAATTTTTGTGGCTATATTGTATTATTTTGTTGCAACTCCATTTAAAAATTTTTACAAAAACCGTATTGTAAAAATTTCTTCTAAGCTTGATGAAATTCAAAAAAAACTTTTAGAAAGTAAAGCTAAGAAATTAGATACGATGAAAAAACTTGAAGAAGCGAAAGCAAATGCTGCTGCTGCTTTAGTTACAGCAAAAAAAGAAGCTGAAATCTTAGTTCAAAATATTAAGAAAGAAACTCAAGATGAGTTGGATTTACTTCAAAAACATTTCGAGGAACAGAAAGATTATGAATTTAGAAAAATGGAAAAAGAATTAGTATCAAATACTTTAAACGAAATTTTTTCTGATCCAAATATGACATTAAAACAGAGTGAAATAATAGAACTTATGATGAAGAAGGTATCTTAAATATGGAGAATATAATTGCAAGAAGATATGCAAAAGCGATAGCTTCAAGATCTGATATAAATGATTTTTATCAGAATTTGTGTATTTTAAATTCTGCTTTTGTTTTGCCGAAATTTAAAAATGTTATAGAATCTAACGAGATTAAAAAAGAAAGAAAAATGGAATTTCTTGATTCTTTTTTTGATATTAAAAATTCTAGTTTTCAAAATTTTTTAAGACTTTTGATTGAAAATTCAAGATTAGAATACATTCCTCAAATAGTTAAAGAACTTGAAAGACAAAAAGCTTTTAAAGAAAATATTTTTGTTGGTATTGTGTATTCTAAAGAAAAATTAAGTCAAGAAAATCTTAAAGATCTTGAAGTAAAACTTAACAAAAAATTTGATGCAAATATTAAATTAATCAATAAAATCAGTCAAGATGATAGTGTTAAAATAGAATTAGAAGAATTAGGTTATGAACTTTCTTTTTCTATGAAAGCTCTTCAAAATAAGCTAAACGAATATATATTGAAAATTATCTAAGGAGAAAAAGTAAATGAAATTTAAAGCTGATGAGATCAGTTCAATAATCAAAGAAAGAATTGAAAATTTTGATTTAAATCTTGAAATTGAAGAAACAGGAAAAATTATTTCTGTAGCTGATGGTGTTGCTAAGGTATATGGACTTAAGAATATTATGGCTGGAGAAATGGTAGAATTTGAAAATGGTGATAAAGGAATGGCCTTAAACCTTGAAGAGTCGAGTGTAGGTATTGTTATACTTGGAAAAGGAGAAGGTTTAAAAGAAGGTGCTTCTGTAAAAAGACTTAAGAAGTTACTTAAAGTTCCAGTAGGTGAGGCTTTGATTGGCCGTGTTGTAAATGCTTTAGGTGAGCCAATTGATGCTAAAGGTGTGATCAATGCTAATGAATATCGTTTTGTTGAAGAAAAAGCAAAAGGTATTATGGCGAGAAAAAGTGTTCATGAGCCTTTACATACAGGAATTAAAGCTATTGATGCACTTGTGCCAATTGGTCGTGGTCAAAGAGAGCTTATCATAGGCGATAGACAAACAGGTAAAACTACTGTTGCTGTTGATACTATTATATCTCAAAGAGGTCAAGGAGTTATCTGTATATATGTTGCAATTGGTCAAAAGCAAAGTACAGTGGCACAAGTGGTTAAAAGACTAGAAGAACATGGTGCTATGGAATATACTATTGTTGTAAATGCCGGCGCTTCAGATCCTGCGGCTTTACAGTACTTAGCTCCATATACTGGTGTAACCATGGGTGAATTTTTTAGAGACAACGCAAAACATGCTTTAATTGTTTATGATGATTTGAGCAAGCATGCTGTAGCTTATCGCGAAATGTCTTTGATTTTACGTCGTCCTCCAGGTCGTGAAGCTTATCCAGGCGATGTTTTTTACCTTCATTCAAGATTGCTTGAAAGAGCAAGCAAGCTAAATGATGAATTAGGTGCTGGTTCTTTGACGGCATTGCCGATAATTGAAACACAAGCAGGAGATGTTTCTGCTTATATTCCAACTAATGTTATTTCAATTACAGATGGACAAATTTTCTTAGAAACTGATTTATTTAACTCAGGAATTCGTCCTGCAATTAATGTTGGTTTATCAGTATCTCGTGTAGGTGGGGCTGCTCAAATTAAAGCTACAAAACAAGTTTCAGGCACATTAAGACTTGACCTTGCTCAATATAGAGAGCTTCAAGCTTTTGCACAATTTGCTAGTGATTTAGATGAGGCAAGTAGAAAACAACTTGAACGTGGACAAAGAATGGTTGAACTCTTAAAACAACCACCTTATTCTCCGCTTAGCGTTGAAAAACAAGTAGTTTTAATTTTTGCAGGAACCAAAGGTTTCTTAGATGATATTGCTGTTTCTAGAATTAAGGAATTTGAAGATGGAATTTATCCTTTTATTGAGGCAAAACATCCAGATATTTTTGAGCAAATTCGCTCTAAAAAAGCTTTAGATTCTGATTTGGAAGAAAAACTAGCTAAAGCCATTAATGAGTTTAAAGCAAATCATTTATAAGGTCTTTTATGTCTAATTTAAAAGAAATTAAAAGAAAAATTAAAAGTGTTCATAACACTCAAAAGACTACAAATGCTATGAAGCTAGTTTCTACTGCTAAGTTAAAAAAAGCAGAAGAAGCAGCTAAAAGATCAAAAATTTATGCACAAAAAATCGATGAAATTTTGAGTGAAATTTCATTTCAGATCAATAAAATTGTTCACAATGAAGATGATGTGCGTTTATCTTTGTTTCATAAAAAAGAACAAATTAAAACCGTAGATTTAATATTTATCACTGCAGATAAAGGCTTATGCGGTGGTTTTAATATTAAGACTTTAAAAACAGTAAGTGAAATGCTAAAAGAATATGAAGCAAAAAATATTAATATTCGTCTTAGAGCTATAGGTAAAACTGGGATTGAATATTTTAATTTTCAAAAAATAGAATTGTTAGAGAAATATTTCCATCTTAGTTCTAGTCCTGACTATGAGAAAGCATGTGAAGTAATTCATGCTGCTGTAGATGATTTTTTAAATGGAAATACAGATGAAGTGATTTTAGTTCATAATGGTTATAAAAATATGATTACCCAAGAACTTAAAATTAATCATCTTATTCCAGTTGAACCAAAGAGTATTGAACAGACTCATAATTCTCTTTTAGAGCTTGAACCGGAAGGAACTGAGCTTTTAGAAGATTTAATGAAAACGTATTTTGAGTATAATATGTATTATGCGTTAATCGATTCTTTGGCGGCAGAGCATAGCGCAAGAATGCAAGCTATGGATAATGCAACTAATAACGCAAAGGCAAGAGTGAAACAACTAAATTTAGCTTATAACAAAGCAAGACAAGAATCTATTACTACTGAGCTTATAGAAATTATCAGTGGTGTTGAATCAATGAAATAGTAAATTTTAAGGAGAAGATAAATAATGCAAGGATTTATTTCACAGGTATTAGGTCCGGTTGTTGATGTAGATTTTAACGACTATTTACCTCAAATTAATGAAGCAATTGTTGTAAATTTTGAAAGCGAAGGAAAAAAACATAAACTTGTTTTAGAAGTAGCAGCTCATTTAGGAGATAATAGAGTTAGAACTATTGCTATGGATATGACAGATGGTTTGGTAAGGGGCTTAAAAGCTGAGGCTTTAGGTGCTCCTATTAGTGTTCCTGTTGGTGAGAAAGTTTTAGGAAGAATTTTCAATGTTACTGGAGATTTGATCGATGAAGGTGAAGAAATTTCTTTTGATAAAAAATGGGCGATTCATAGAGATCCACCAGCTTTTGAAGATCAAAGCACAAAAAGTGAGATTTTTGAAACAGGGATTAAAGTTGTGGATTTACTTGCTCCTTATGCAAAAGGTGGTAAAGTAGGTCTTTTTGGCGGTGCAGGTGTTGGTAAGACTGTTATTATTATGGAGCTTATTCACAATGTTGCATTTAAGCATAGCGGCTATTCTGTATTTGCAGGTGTGGGTGAGAGAACTCGTGAAGGAAATGATCTTTATAATGAAATGAAAGAAAGCAATGTTTTAGACAAAGTTGCTCTATGTTATGGGCAAATGAATGAACCACCAGGGGCAAGAAATCGTATTGCTTTAACAGGTTTAACAATGGCTGAGTATTTTAGAGATGAAATGGGTCTTGATGTGCTTATGTTTATTGATAATATCTTTAGATTTTCACAATCAGGTTCTGAAATGTCAGCACTTTTAGGAAGAATTCCATCAGCTGTGGGTTATCAACCAACCTTAGCAAGTGAAATGGGTAAATTCCAAGAAAGAATTACTTCAACTAAAAAAGGCTCAATCACTTCAGTTCAAGCTGTTTACGTTCCAGCTGATGACTTAACCGACCCAGCTCCAGCAACTGTTTTTGCTCACTTAGATGCTACAACGGTTTTAAATAGAGCTATTGCTGAAAAGGGTATTTATCCTGCAGTTGACCCACTTGACTCAACTTCAAGAATGCTTGACCCAAATATCATTGGAGAAGAACATTATAAAGTTGCTCGTGGTGTTCAATCAGTGCTTCAAAAATACAAAGATTTACAAGATATCATCGCCATTTTAGGTATGGATGAGCTTAGCGAAGAGGATAAACTTGTAGTTGAAAGAGCGAGAAAGATTGAAAAATTCTTATCACAACCATTTTTCGTTGCAGAAGTTTTCACAGGTAGCCCAGGAAAATATATAAGCCTTGAAGATACAATAGCAGGATTTAAGGGAATTTTAGAAGGTAAATATGATCATTTACCAGAAAATGCTTTCTATATGGTTGGAAATATAGATGAAGCTATTGCAAAAGCGGATAAATTAAAAGGTTAATTTATGAACGATTTGATTAATTTCGAGATAGTTACGCCTTTGGGTGTAATCTATCAAGGAGAAGTAAAATCTGTTACTTTACCGGGTAGTGAAGGAGAATTTGGCGTGCTTAAAGGACATGCTGCTTTGGTTTCTTCTTTAAAATCTGGAGTAATTGATATTGAAAAAGCTGATTTAAATCATGAATTAATTGCTATTGATGCTGGGCATGCAAAGGTAGATGAAGATAAGATTTGCGTGCTAGCAAAGGGTGCGGTTTGGGTTTGCGGAAGTGATGAAAGTGAGATTGAAAAAAATCTTGCTCAAGCAAAAGATTTGATCAAATCTATGAGTTCTGATAATGCAGCTTTAGCGGCAACTTTTTCAAAACTTGATAATGCAAGGATGCATTAATGAATTTTGAAGCTATATTTCATTTTTTCAATAGTTCAAGTATTATTACTTATATAGTTTTATTATGGCTTTCTTTATATTTTATTTTAGCGTTTAGTATTTTGTTTGCTAGATTGACTTATTTGGCTACATGGAGAAATAAGGAAAAAGAAAGTTTAGAAACTTTGCTCTTGGGTGAGAAGGATTTAAGTCGTACTGATTCGATTTTAAGAAAATGCAATGATACAACTTCAAATCATTTAGAAATCTATAAAAATTTAGCAAGTCGTCGCGCTTCTGCTGGACTTACTTGGCTTAGTATTATTGCTTCAACTTCACCTTTTATAGGTCTTTTTGGGACAGTTATTTCTATACTTGAAACTTTTGGTGGGCTTGGAACTCAAAATTCTTTAAGTATCATAGCTCCTAAAATCAGCGAGGCTTTAGTTGCTACAGGTTGCGGTATTTTAGTGGCAATTCCTGCTTATACATTTCATCTCATCATTAAAAGAAAAGCTTTCGAACTTTTAAGCATTATTGATAGCGAGATTAAAGTTATAAGTTCGAGTAAATAAGGTTAAAAATGCCATTTGATGATGAAAAACCTGAACTTAATATCACACCTTTAGTGGATATTATGCTTGTATTGCTTGCGATTTTAATGGTAACAGCTCCAAGCATTACTTATGAAGAAAAAATTAATCTTCCACAAGGTAGTCAAAAAAATACTAGCGCTCCAACTGTTAAGAGTTTAATTATTAGTATTAATGCAAAAAAAGAAATTTTTTTAAATCAAGAAAAATACGATTTTATAAGTTTTGCTGACAATCTTGCTCAAAGAAAAGCACAATTTAATACCGAAGATCCAGTTTTTATACGCGCTGATAAAAGCTTAAAATATGACGATGTTATTTCAGTCTTAAGAAGTGTAAAAAATTTAGGATTTAATAAAGTTGCTTTACAGACTGAATAATCATGAAAAATTATGGTTTGAGTAATTTAAATTCGTTTTTACTTGCTTTAGTAATATATATTAGTATAGTAATTCTTGTTTTTTTTAGACTTGTAAGCGAGGTTGAATCTGCTATACAATATACCGATATAAAAGATAGTTTTGTAGATATTGAACTTGCTGAACCATCAAAACAAGTTATTACTCAAAGCAACACTCCTAAAGAAATACAAAAACCAACAGAGCAAATTGATATAGAAAAACTTTTTGCTCAGACTACAAATAAAACAGTTAAAACTGAAGATATTGACCAAAAGGCAAGTAATTTTAATGAGCTTTTTGGAAATATTAAAGAAATACAAGAAGAAAAGACTACAAAAATTCAATCAAGTGCTAAATCAGGAATTTCTAGTGCTCCAAAACCTCAAGCTTCCGAACTTGTAAAACAACTTAATGATAGTTTACTTCAAGAAGAAAGTTCAACGCAAGGCGAAAGCACAAAGGCGCAAAAGATTGGAATTTATGATGAATTTTTAGGGAAAGTTGTGCGTATTATCACTCAAAGATGGACTCAGTATTATCCAAATAGTGAAAAAATTTCTGTTAAGGTAAAAATTTTTATTGATGAAAATGGAAAATTTGGCTATACTTCAGTTGAAAAAAGTGGGAATCCTTTATATGATGCTAAAGTGGCTGAATTTTTAGAAAGTCAAAAAGGTAAATTTATTACTTATCCTCCGCAAAATAAAAATATAAGCATTACCATGAATTTAAGAGATGAAGCAAAAGTTAAAAATGATTAGGAGAAAAAAATGAAAAAAATTGTAGCAATTTTTTTAGTCTTTTTAGGAAGTCTTTGGGCAGAAGATCCAGTGATTGATGTTGTTAATTCTGGTGTAGTTTTACCAAAGATTATTGTTAAAGATAATTCAAATTTAAGTGATGAGAATTTAAAGAAAAGCTTTTATAATATCATTGTGAACGATTTGAAAGTAAGTTCAAACTTTGAAGTTGTTGCTAATGCAACTGAGACAAGTAATTATACTTTTGAATACGCTTTAAATAAAAATGGTAACACTTTGAGTTTAAATGTAAAAATAAAAGCTGGCGGTTCTGATAAGTCAGAGCAAACTTATACTTTAAATGGTTTAGAGCAATATCCATTTTTGGCACATAAAAGCGTCAAAGCTTCTGTAAATGCGTTAGGACTTGCACCTGTTGATTGGATGGATCATAAAATTTTGATCGCGAGAAATTCTAGCTCTAAGAAAAGTCAAATTATTATGGCTGATTATACTTTAACTTATCAAAAAGTTATTGTTGATGGTGGGCTTAATTTATTTCCAAAATGGGGAAATAAAGAACAAACTCTATTTTATTATACAGCTTATGATCATGATAAGCCAACTTTATACCGTTATGATTTAAATACCAATAAAGCTAGTAAAATTTTATCAAGCGGCGGTATGGTTGTAGCAAGTGATGTGAGTGTAGATGGAAGTAAACTACTTGTTACCATGGCTCCAAAAGATCAGCCTGATGTTTATTTATATGACTTAAATACCAAAAATCTAACACAATTAACTAATTATTCTGGTATTGATGTTAATGGAAATTTTATTGGCTCAGATGATAGTAAAGTGGTATTTGTAAGCGATCGTTTAGGATATCCTAATATTTTTATGCAAGATTTAAATAGCAATAGTGCTGAACAAGTTGTTTTTCATGGTAGAAACAATTCGGCTGTTTCGACTTATAAAGATTTTTTGGTTTACTCAAGTCGTGAACCAAATCAAGCAGGTGTTTTTAATATTTATTTGATGTCAATTAATAGTGATTATATTCGTCAACTTACAGCAAATGGAAAAAATTTATTTCCAAGATTTTCTAGTGACGGTGGAAGTATAGTATTTATTAAATATTTAGGTGCGCAAAGTGCTTTAGGTGTTATTCGTGTAAATGCAAATAAGACTTTTTATTTTCCTCTTAGGGTTGGAAAAATTCAATCAATTGATTGGTAAAAATTTCAATTTTAGGTTAAAATTAATTAAAAATTAGATATAATAGTAAGAATTTATTAACTTTGAAAGGTCATAAATGAAAAAAATTCTTTTTACTTCAATTGCAGCTCTTGCAGTTGTTATTAGTGGTTGTAGCACAAAAAGCACTAGCGTAAGCGGTGATAGTAGTGTTGATTCAAATCGTGGTTCAGGTGGAAGTGATGGTTGGGATATTGATTCAAAAATTTCTCAACTTAATGATACTTTAAATAAAGTATATTTTGATTTTGATAAATTCAACATTCGTCCTGATATGCAAAATGTTGTAAGCACGAATGCTAATATCTTTAACACTGAAGTAAGCGGTGTAAGTATTACTGTTGAAGGAAACTGCGATGAGTGGGGAACTGATGAATATAACCAAGCTCTAGGTTTAAAAAGAGCAAAAGCTGTAAAAGAAGCTTTAATCGCTAAAGGTGTAAATGCTGATAGAATTGCTGTTAAAAGCTATGGAGAAACAAATCCTGTGTGCACTGAAAAAACTAAAGCTTGCGATGCGCAAAACAGACGTGCTGAATTTAAATTATCAAGATAATTAATGAAAAAAATATTCACAGTAGCTCTTCTTGGAGCTACTTTACTTTATGCAGAAAGCTCAGCTTTTGGTGCAGGAGATATAACAAGCAATTCTTCTTATGGTTTAACTTCAAATGAAAAATTATTTAAAGAAAAGTTAGATAATTTAAATAATGAAAATATACAAACAAATGCTAGAATTAATGAAATTAACGAAAGAATCGAGGGTTTACAAAGCACTTTAGAAGGTATAAATTCTCAATATGCTAAATCAAATTCTAGATTAAGTCAAGTTGAAGAGAATAATCAAAATATTGAAAATAATTTTACTAGTGAAATTCAAAAATTAAAGGCTTATGTTGAAGAAAGTAGAAAAATTCAAGAAGCTAATAATAAGCAAGTAAAAAAAGTTTTAGCCGAACTTAGTTCTTTAGTAGATGCTATTAATGCAAATTATGTTTCTAAAAACGAATTAAATGATGCAAATTTAAGCGTTAAAGCTACTACACCTAGTGTTGTTGTTTCAACTACAGATTCAAACAGTACTATTGAAAACAATAATGCTCAAAATACCCAAGATGATAAAGTAAAACAAATTGATGAATCTTGGAAAAAGAAAAAAAATAATGAAATTTTAGAATTAGCGATAAAAGATGTTGATAAAAATGCTTTTGAAGATTCCAAAGCAAAATTAAATTTTCTCATAACAAAGCAGTATAAACCCGCAAGAGCAAATTTTTGGTTAGGGGAGATCGAGTATAAACAAAAAAATTATAACAATGCTATTGTTTATTATAAAAAAAGTTCTTCTTTGAGTACAAAAGGGGATTATTTCCCAAAACTTTTATATCATACTGCCATTTCATTGGATAAAACAGGTGATACAAAAACAGCAAATGGTTTTTATAAAGCTTTAAAAACTAATTATCCAAATTCACCCGAAGCAAAAGCTTCACCCAATAGAAAATAAATTAAGGAGATAAAATGGCTATAGAAAAAAATAGTGTAGTTTCAATGTTTTATGAGTTAAAAGACGCAAATACAAATGAAGTTTTAGAATCAAATTTATATTCTCAACCTATTTCTTTTATTTTAGGCAAAGGTCAGATTTTAGAAAGCTTAGAAGAAGAAGTGATGAAGCTTGATTGTCCTAGCAATGCTGATGTGGTAATTAAAAAAGAAAAAGGTTTAGGCGAATACGATGAAAATGCCGTTCAAACTTTACCAAAAGAGCAATTTGCAGGTATTGATTTAAAGGTAGGTATGGAGCTTTTTGGCGAAGGTGAAAATGGCGAAACTGTTCGTGTAACTGTAAAAGAAATTAGTGAAAATGATGTGACAATTGATTATAATCACCCTTATGCGGGTCGTGATTTGCTTTTTTCTTTAAATATCGTAGATGCTAGAGCTGCAAGTGAAGATGAAATTCTTACAGGTATTATCGCAGGAAGTCATAGTTGTGGTTGTGGAAGCGGACATGGACACGATCATAATCACGGACACGGTGGCGGCGGTTGCTGTGGTGGCGGCGGTTGCGGTTGTCATTAATGAAGACCGCGTTTATATTTCCAGGTCAAGGCTCACAAAGTCTTGGCATGGGAAAAGATTTTTATGAAAACTCTATAAAAGCCAAAGAACTCCTTCAAAACGCAAGTGATTTTTGTAAGATTGATTTTAAACATTTGCTTTTTGAAGAAAACGAAAAACTCAATCAAAGTGAATTTACTCAACCCGCCATCGTTTTAAATTCCTTAATGGCTTATAGTGTTTTACTTGAAAAAAAACCTGATTTAAGTTCGAAATTTGCTTTAGGGCATTCTTTGGGAGAATTTTCAGCCTTAGCTGTCAATGGTGCTTTTGATTTTTTAGAGGCTCTTTCTTTGGTCAATAAAAGAGGGCTTTTTATGCAAGAAGATTGTGTAAAAGTTGAAGCGGGTATGATGGTTGTTTTAGGGCTTGATGATGAAAAGGTTGAAGAGCTTTGTCAAAAAGCACAAAAAGAAAACAAGCAAATTTTCGCTGCAAATTATAACTGCGATGGACAAATCGTTGTAGCAGGTTTAAAACCTGATTTAGCAAGTTATGAAAGTGTATTTAAAGAAGCAGGAGCTAAAAGAGCTATGCTTTTAAATATGAGCGTGGCAAGTCATTGTCCTCTTTTGGAAAATGCTTCAGCTAAGCTTTGTGTGGAGCTTGAAAAGGTGTTAAAACCAAATTTTAAAGCCGTAATTTCTAATGCAAATGCAAAAATTTATACAAGCAAAGAAGAAGCCCTTGAGCTTTTAAAAGCACAACTTATCTCTCCTGTGCTTTATAAACAAAGCATTAAGGCATGTGAAAATGAAGTAGATTATTTCATAGAATTTGGCGCAAGTGTGCTTAAGGGTTTGAATAAAAAAATCACTTCAAAAGAAACTTATGCTTTAACAAATATGAATGATATTGATGAATTTTTAAAGGTTATATGATGAAAATAGCAATTTTAGGAGCCATGAGTGAAGAAATCACTCCTTTGCTTGAAACACTTAAAGATTATACAAAAATAGAACACGCTAATAATACTTATTATTTTGCAAAGTATAAAAATCATGAACTTGTTTTAGCGTATTCTAAAATCGGCAAGGTAAATTCTACTCTTAGTGCTAGTGTGATGATAGAAAAATTTGGCGCACAAGCTTTGCTTTTTACAGGAGTTGCAGGTGCTTTTAATCCTGAACTTGAAATTGGTGATTTGCTTTACGCAACAAAATTAGCTCAATACGATCTTGATATTACCGCTTTTGGGCATCCTTTGGGTTTTGTTCCAGGTAATGAAATTTTTATCAAAACCGATGAGAAATTAAACAATCTTGCTTTAGAAGTTGCTAAGGAATTAAATATCAAACTTCGTGCAGGTATTATTGCAACGGGTGATGAGTTTATTTGCGATGAAGCAAAAAAAGCAAAAATTAGAGAAATTTTCAATGCGGATGCTTGTGAAATGGAAGGCGCAAGTGTGGCTTTGGTTTGTGATGCTTTAAAGGTGCCTTGTTTTATCTTAAGAGCTATGAGTGATAAAGCAGGGGAAAAGGCTGAATTTGATTTTGATGAATTTGTGATCAATTCAGCTAAAATTTCAGCCAATTTTGTGCTTAAAATGTGCGAGAAATTATGATAAATCTTAGCAAAAAACTCATACGCCAAGTTGCACAAGCTAATGCTAAATTTGGACTTATTAAAGATGGAGATAGGGTTCTTTTAGGGCTTAGTGGCGGGAAAGATTCTTTGGCTTTAGCCCATCTTTTAAATCGTATGCAAGCTCATGCTCCTTTTAAATTTGAACTTGAAGCGGTAACTTTGAGTTATGGCATGGGCGAGGATTATTCTCATCTTCATGCACATTGTGAAGAACACGGCATTAAACATAGCGTGCTTGATTCAAATATTTATGAAGTTTCAGGTGATACCATAAGAGAAAATTCAAGTTTTTGTAGTTATTTTTCGAGAATGCGTCGTGGAGCTTTATATACTTACGCTCTTGAAAAAGGTTTTAACAAGCTTGCTATAGCCCATCATTTAGATGATGCAGCAGAAAGCTTTTTTATGAATTTTATTCATAATGGAGCTTTAAGAACCTTAGCGCCTATTTATCAAAGCAAACGCGGTGTAATTGTGATACGCCCTTTGATTTTTGTGCGAGAAAGACAGCTTAGGGATAATGCTACACAAAATGAACTTAGCGTGATAGGAAATGAATTTTGTCCTGGTATGAAACTCAGCGAAAAAAATGTAAAATTCCCCCACGCTAGAGAAGAAGCTAAACAGCTTTTAGCAAATTTAGAAAAAGATCATCCTAAGCTTTTTACAAGTTTAAAAACCGCTTTTGCCAATTTACACACGGAGAGTTTTTGGCTTCAAAAGGCATAAAAGCATGAAAAAAGCTTTTGTTTTAGTGGATTATCAAAATGATTTTATTGATGGAAGTTTAGGTTTTGATAAGGCTTTAAAAATCAAAGAAAATATTCTTAAAGCCTTAAATCAAATCGATTTTAATAACACGCATTTGCTTTTAACCTATGATACGCATGATGAGCATTATCTACAAAGTAAAGAAGGTTTAAATTTACCTGTAAAACATTGTATTAAAGAGAGTTTGGGTTGGCAAATGCCAAAGGAATTTGAACCTTTTTTACAAAAAGCTCATAAAATTTTTTATAAAAATACTTTTGGTAGCTTAGAACTAGCTAATTTCATACAAAAAAGCGATTATGAAGAACTTCATTTTGCAGGGCTTGTTTCTCATATTTGTGTGTTTTGTAATATCATTTTAGCTTTTGGTGCTAAGCCTAATGCAAGGATAATTTTACACCAAAATTTAAGTGCAAGTTTTGATGAAAATTTAGAAAAATCCGCTTTTGATATACTTAGAGCTTATGGTATTGAAATTGTTTAATGCAAGGCTTTATACTTCATACTCAAAAAGTTAAAGATGAGGATTTGATCGTTTATATTTTAAGTCCTAAAATGCTTATTAAGGTTTATCGTTTTTATGGACTTAGACATTCTAGTATTTTAAGCGGCTATAAAATCGACTTTGCTTTAGAAGAAAATCCTAGTTTTTTACCAAGACTTAAAGATGTATTGCATTTGGGATTTTTATGGATTATGCAAAGGGATAAAATGCTTATTTGGCAAGAATTTATCCGTCTTTTATATAGACACTTAAAAGATGTGGAAGAGCTTGATAGTTTTTATTTTAATTTACTTGATGAGTGTGTGAAAAGGTTTGAAAAACAAAATCCAAAGCGTGTTATTGTTGATGCTTATTTAAAAATTTTGGAATTTGAAGGAAGATTGCATAAAGATTTTTTTTGTTTTGCTTGTGATGAGAAAATCCAAAATTCCATTACACTGCTAAGGGCTTTTTTACCTTCACATTCTCAATGTGCTTTAGGATTTGAGTTTGAAGAAAAAAAAATAAAACAATTTTATAGCAGTAAAAATTGTGCGATTTTTGATGATGAAGAAATAGAAAATTTATATCATTTGATTAAGGAAGGTTTATGATATTAAGTGATGAAAAATGTGATTTTTTAGAATCTATAGCAAGTTTTTTAAGTCCTAAAGATGTGGAGCTTGTCTTTGTGGATAGTAAAGAAATGCAAGAAATTAACTTAGAGCAAAGAAAACAAGATAAAACCACTGATGTGCTTTCTTTTCCGCTTGAAAATATCGATGAGAGTTTGCCTTTGGGTTCTGTTGTGATCAATGTGGATTTGGCAAAAGAGAAGGCTAAAGAGTTAGGGCATAGCTATGAAGAAGAAATAAGCTTGCTTTTTATCCACGCTATGCTTCATTTGTTAGGTTTTGATCATGAAAATGATAATGGAGAAATGAGAGAAAAAGAGAAAGAACTTATAGAGCATTTTAATTTGCCTAAAAGTTTGATTATAAGGACTTTAAAAGATTAAGTAAGAATTTTTTCTTCGAGTGTTAGAAGGTTTTATATTATATATTTTAAATTATGAGTAGATATTTTAAGAAAAAATCATTTTTGCCGATTTATCTTAATAAATTTCATTTACAAGGAAGGCAAAAATGATTAATGGTATAAATTCTTATTCAAACTACAATTACACAAATACTTTTAGTAATACTACTTCAAATACAAAATCATCTAATGCCATAGCAAATAATAACCTTGTAAGTGATAAATCACAAGCGGTAGATAAAATTTTAGGCTATGGCGTAGATAAAGAGGGCTTTTTTACAAGTGATTTTAACGAAGCAGCAGGTTTGCCAAAAGATTATAAGATTTATGCTAAGGATATGCAAAGCTTTGTAGAATGGGAGACAGGAGATAGATATTTTTATGCAACTCACACTTCAATAGATATTGCAAAAACTATAGGAAATGCTTATAAAGTGCTTTCTCAAATTATGCCGACAACTTCAAATGCTAGTCTTTCTGAAGAAGAATTAACAAATATACCTTATGCTTTTGTTTTAGATAAAAATCTTAATGTTACTAAAACTTTCACAAAAGATGAGTATGAAAAAATAGATTTAACTCAAGATAGAATTAATTTAACTTTTAATACTTTTTCAAATACTGGTTTTAATAAAATCAGTATTGACAATATTTTTAGCCATAGCAATGGCGATGTAAGATTAAATAAAAATGCTTATATCAACAAAGATGGTAGTGTAGATAAAGGTGGAGTTTTAATGGCTCTTTTAAATTCTCAACTCTATGGAGCAACTTCATTACTTTTAGAAGGCGATACGAGATTATTTGGAAAAATTACAACCGATAAAAATATTAGCAATGATGAGCGTGAAGATTTTCAAAACTTTATGAATGCCAATAAAATACAAAGCGCTTTTTCATATTCAAGTAATCCTGATGAATGGAATCCTTTTGAAGAGCGACTATCAATGAAGCTTTTTATTGGAAGAAGCAATAACATAGGAAATGCTAAACTTTCAAGACTTGCAATGGATTTAGACAAAGAATATCAAGAAATGATCAACTCTAATATGAGTTTAGAAGAATTTAAAACTAAATATCTTGATTTTAAACAAAGGCACGATGAGTTTGTAAAATCACTAGAAGAAGCAGAAAAGGCAAAAGGTGTAGATTATAGTAATCCTTTAAAAAATACAAATAACAAAGAAACTTCAGAAGAAGGCAAAGAAAAGCCTTTTAAACCTATACAAGCAGAAAGTAAAAACAAAGAAACTTACAAAGATGATAATATAAGAAACCAACTTGTAAAAAAACTATTAGAAGGTAAATTTAGCACTAGTAAAGAATTAGAAATTCTTTTTGGTGTGAAATTTAGTGATGATGATGCAGGAGAATTTAATAAAATTCTTTCTTTAAATTCTGCACCAAAAAGTATAGATATTAAGGCTTAAGGTTTTTTAAATTATAAAAATCGATCAAGTTAAACTAAAAAATTCTTCTATTTTTTTTCGCATTTCTTCGACATTGTCGATACGATTAACGCTATCTCTAAAGGCTGAAGCGTCTTTATGCCCTTTAGAATACTCGTGTAAATGTTTGCGAAATATACTTACGCCTTGATCTTTGTAGTGTTTTATCATTTCATCAAAATGAGTGAGTATGATTTCTTTTTTGAGTTTTTCATCTACACTTTTACCGCTTTTGATTTCATAAAATATCCAAGGATTTCCTACGCTTGCACGCCCTATCATAAGTCCATCACATTTTGTGATTTTATAAACTTCTTTAGCATTTTGTGCGTTAATATCACCATTTGCAATCACAGGAATACTAACGCTTGCTTTAGCATTGGCAATGGATTCATAATCGGCTTTTCCGCTATAAAGCTGTTTTCTTGTGCGTCCGTGGATGCTTACAAAATCCACCCCCAAGCTTTCACAAATTTTAGCCATTTTTTCAGGATATTTTTCATTAAATCCTAGTCGAAATTTCACACTTGTAAGGCTTTTTTTATTGTTTTCTTTAATTACTCCTACAAGATTTTTAAAAAGCTCTAAATTTTCTAGCAAAGCACTACCAGCGCATTGTTTAACAACTTTATTTACAGGGCAACCGCAATTAAAATCAATCCCATCTACAAAATCCATTTCATTTAGCATTTGCACTGCTTTTTTTAGCACTTCTTTATCTCCACCTGCAATTTGGACTATATAAGGATTTTCTAATTCAGCTCTTTCTAGCATATGTAGAGTTTTAGAACTTTCATAAACTAAGGCATTAGAACTTATCATTTCGCTTATGGTGATATCAGCACCAAATTTTTTTACTACATTACGAAAAGGCAGATCTGAAAAACCTGCCATAGGAGCTAAAAATAAAGGTTTTTTGCTAAAATCTATCATTGTATGAGTTGGTTTAGATTGATTTTGATATTTTTTTCACGCAAGGCTAAAAAGGCCTTAAAATCATTAAATTTCTTATCATCATTGTGAATTTGCTCTCTTAACTCATCTAAAAGTCCAAATTCAGCTAAAAGATATAAATGTGCTCTTAAAGCTTCGCTTTTTTCATTTTTAATTTTGTTAAAAATTCCTAAAATAGCATCAGGATTTAAAAGTTTAGTACTTAGTTTTGCTGCGTTAAGATAGTCTTTTTCGCTTAGTATATTGTGTGAAAGTAAAACTTCGTATTCTGCTGCACTAAGTTCTAAATTTCCTTCTTTAAAACGCTTGATAAGTGTGAGAACTTCAGAAGGCTTTTTAGGGATTTTTACATTTTTAATTTGTTCATAACTAGCTTTTTCTATAAGAGTATTAAAAGCAATTTCTTCAAATTCATCTTTGATTTCATTAAGGTTTTTAAGTTTGCTATAGGCATAATTTGCATCGTTTTTGAGATGATTTTTTTCATTTTGCAAATATAAAACATTGTTATTTTCGAGTTTAAATTTACTAAGGTTAAAAAATTCGTTTTTATTTAAACCATCAATAAGATCTAAAATTTCATTGATTTTATTTGAGTGTGGAATTTTTTCATGTGTTTTTAGGGTTTTAAAAAGCTGTGCCACAGCTCTAAATTCTTTTGTTTGAAAAGTGGTTTTAAGATCTTTTTCAAGGAGTAAATCTTGAGTATAAGCTTCAAATTTAGCTGCATCTTTAAAAAAATGCTTAAATTTTAAATAACGCAAAAATCCATAAAATGCTATGTGCAAAACGGCTAAAATCATATAAACAAATAAAGGAATAACAAGCCATATCATAATAGGTAGCTCAAAGGTATAAGTGCTGATATTTAGAGTATAGCTTCCTAGTTCTAGATGCCAAGCAAAGGCAAAAATAAGTGCTATATAAATAAAACTTGCAAGTAAAAAGAGTTTAATTTTCATGTTTTTTTTCCTTGTTCTGCAATTTGACGGCAAGTGATACAATATCTTGCGTGAGGTTTGACTTTTAGTCTTTGAGAGTCGATTTCATCATCGCAAGATTCGCAAATTCCATAAGTGCCGTTTTTGATTTTATCTAAAGAATTTTCGATTTCTATAAGTTCTTCTTTGAGATTGGTGCTGATAGTAAAGTCAATTTGAGAGCCTGTTTCTATGATAGAAAAATCTACACTATCGCTTGGGACGCTATTGTGAAGAGCTTCGATTTCATTTGAATTGCTTTGCAAATTTTCTAAGATGGTTTTTTTTCTTTCTTCTAAAATATTTTTGAAATTTTGTATTTCATTTTTTTTCATTTTAAAACTTTCTATTTGTGATAAGGGTGATTGTTGTTGATGCAAAATGCACGATAAATTTGTTCTAAAAGTAAGGTTTTAACAAATTGATGTGCTAAAGTAAGTTTGCTTAATGATAGTCTAAAATCCAAACTTTGATTAAATTCTTCTCTTAAACCATAAGCACCACCTATAAAAAAACTTAATTCATTTTTATCTTGGATGAGTTTTGCAAATTCTATACTTGTAAGTTCTTTCCCTTTTTCATCAAGAGCGATACAATAGCCTTTTTTATAAGGCATAAAAGCTTCTTCATAGCTTTTTTTTGCTTCTATGGCATTTAAATTTTGAGCTAAGGCTATTTTTTTATTAAAAACATTTATTTCTTTTAAAGTGGCGTATTTAGAAATAAGTTTAGAGTATTTCTCACTCCAAGTTTTAAATTCATCACTTTTTTGAATACAAAAGATATTAACTTGCAAATTATTTTCCACTGAAAAATTTTAGCACATCGCTAAGATATTGTTTTTGTTCTCCTCTTTCAACTATGGCATCTATAAGTCCATGTTCTAACAAGAACTCTGCTTTTTGAAAGCCTTCAGGTAAATCTGCTCCTATAGTTTGTTTAATAACTCTTGCACCAGCAAAACCGACTAAAGCTTCAGGTTCAGCGATGATTAAATCTCCAAGCCAAGCAAAAGAAGCACTTACTCCGCCCATAGTAGGATCAGTCAAAATGCTAATATAAGGAAGTTTTTCTTTGCTAAGAAGTTTAAGTGCGGCGCTAGTTTTGCTCATTTGCATCAAAGAATAAGTACTTTCTTGCATTCTAGCTCCACCGCTTGCACTTACGATGACAAGAGGGGTTTTGCTTGTGATGGCTCTTTGTACAGCTCTAACGATTTTTTCTCCTTCAACAGAACCTAAAGATCCACCCATAAAAGAAAAATCAAATACAACAAGTTGGGTTTTTAAACCATTGATTTCACATTCTCCACTAATAACAGAACTTTTTCTACCTGTTTTACTTTCACCTTCGCTAAGGCGTTTTTTATAGGATTTGCTATCAACAAATTTTAAAGGATCTATAGCCTCTAAATTTGCATCATACTCAATAAAACTGCCTTCATCGCTTAAAAGTTTAATACGTTCATCAGCTGAAATTCTCATGTGATAATTACATTTAGGGCAAACATTAAAACAAGATTCTATTTCTTTATAATACATCAAAGCATGACAACTTTGGCATTTTATCCAGTGATTTGGAGCTTCTTTAACACTAGGTTGTTGTCTTCTTATTTTTGAAAAAATATCTGCAAAATTCATATATTCACCTAATTATTTTTTAAAAATTCTAAGATTATATCAAAAATTTTCTTGTCTTGGCTTAGGAGAAGGAAATTTTCATTTTTTTCTATATATAAATTTTGATGAATTGTTAAAGCAGCTACTGTATCAAAAATTCGTGTTTTTCCAAGAATTAATACAAAACTAAAATACGAAGCATAAGCGAGACTTAAGGCTGTTGCGCCCAAAGAGCGAAATTTTAATTGATTTTTTGTTAAAAAATCGAGAAGTTCTGGATAAAGTGAAATTTTTTCAACTATACCTATTTTAGAAAATAGATTAGGTGTTAAGGGTGAGTATTTTGGATCGGAAAGATTAGATTTAAAAGCTTGATTGTTATTAAAAGCAAAAATTTCTTGACTGACAAGATTGCAAACAAAAGCGCTTTTTGCCTGATCTTTTTCTATGAGAGCTATAGAAGTTCCATAAAATGGTATTTTAGAAACAAAATTTGAACTTCCATCCAAAGGATCAAGAATCATTTGTTTTGGGTTATCTTTCCCGATCAAGCCACTTTCTTCAGAAAAAATTTGCCCAAAACAACTAAGATATTTTATGAAAATTTGTTCACATTTTAAGTCAAGCTCATAGCCTTGATTTTCATCATAGCCTAATTTAGAGCAAAGTTTAAGATCATTTTGTGGGATATTGTTTAGATACTTGCGTATTTGCAAATTTGCATTCAAGCAAGCATCTAAAAATTCTTTCATTAAAAGCGTGTTCCAAGATTAAATTCAAAACTGTTAGTATCATCACTTTTTTTATCATTAAGAGGTTTGGCAAATACAAGTTGTAAAGGTCCAATTGGTGTAATCCATTCAATGCCTATACCTGTACTCATTCTTTTTATTTCATCTAAATTTTTGCGTCCTATCATACCATAATCAAAAAACACGCTACCACGAAGTTTAATTCTATCAATCAAAGGAAAACTAAGTTCTACGGAATTGGCAAAAGCTATGGTTCCTCCCACTTCATCTCCCCATTGGTTTTTAGGACTTACCGTTCTGCTTTCAAAACCGCGTATCGATCTAATACCACCTAAATAAATTCTTTGGTTAATTGGTAAATAACCTTCATTCCATACTTTATAAAAGCTTGCTTTGTAGCGATAAATAAGATCATATCCTATATAGTCTTGCAAACCTTGATAAAAGTTAAATTTAGAGCTTGATGAAATAAATTCTTGATCTCCGCCAAGTCCAGCGTATTCTAAACTAGTTGAAGCAATGATACCTGATCGTGGCAGATAATAATCATCTGTATTGTTAAAGGTGATTGCTGGAGTTATAGAGCTTTTAATACTTTTGCCAAGTTCATATCCTGTTCTTAAAAGAGTTGGACTTAAGTGATAAATATCGCTTTGTTCAAGATTATAAGTTAAGCTTACATTATAGTATCTTGCAAATTGGCGTCCAACTGTTATATCAAAGCCGTAATTTTTTTCTGAATAATTATCCCATTCATAGTCATTTGAATAAAGTGTTCCACCTAGGCTATATTGACTATCAAGAACGCGTGGATTTATGAGACTAATCCTTCCTGATAAGGTATCATCGCTTTTATCTACGCTTACAGAGCTTTTTATCCCTGAACCAAAAATATTTGTATCTGATAAAGAAGCATTAAGTAAAATACCATCGCTTGATCCATAGCCAATGCCTCCAGAAATAGCTCCTGTAGAAGCTTCTTTAACATCAACAATCAAATCAATATGTGTATCGTCAACTTTTTCTTCTTTGATATTCACATCGTCAAAATAAGAAGTTCTTTTTAAAGCATTTTTTGACTCGCTTAAGTCTGTTCTATTGTATAAATTACCTTCTGTTATATATAATTCTCGGCGTATGACGCGATCTACAGTGCGTGAATTTCCTGAAATAATAACATTTCTTATATAAACTTTATCGTGAGGGATTACTTTAAATACAACAGTAGCTTCTTGAGTTTGATCATTTTTTTGAATATCAGGATAGACTTCTACAAACGCATAACCTAAATCAGCACTTTGTGTTTCTATGGTTTTAACATCTTTTCTAATGTCTTCAATATTGATAGTTTTGCCAGCGCTTGATCTTAAATCTTTTACGGTTTGTGCATTTTGTTTATCATCAAATAAAGGATTTTCTATGTTTATACTTTTAATTTTATAAGGCTTTCCTTCTTTGATAAAATAAGTCAAATTTGCTTGATAAGTATCTGTGTAGGTTTTAAGATAAGGAGGAGATACTTGAACATCTAAATATCCTTTTTTCATGTACTCATCAGCAATTCTTGAACTATCATTGCTAAGCTCAAAAACTTTTAATTTTCCATCATTGCGTCCCCACATCCAACCCATAAATTCTTTTTCTTTATTGACAATTGAAGGTTCTATATCAGAATATGAAAATTTCTTGGCTCCACTTAAATGAACATTATCAATAATGATATTTTCACCACGATTTACTATAAATTCAAGCTCTAATCCATCGGTATTTTCTAAAGTCTTTTTTTTGTATTCTACAATAGTATCAAAATAACTTTTTGCTTCATAATAAGCTTTAATGCGTTCAATAGCTTCTTTTATACTTCCTTCATCAAGTAGCGTACCTCTTTTAATCCCTAAAATACTTTCAACTTGTTTTCTATCATTTGAAGCTATACCTGTTATACTAACCTTTGCTATAGTTGGTTTTTCAGTAACTATAATTTCCAAAATTCCATTGTTGTTTTCAACTGAAATATTTTCGAAATAATTTTGTTTATAAAGATTAAGAATAGCAGTGTTGATTTTTGCAGGATCTATTTCTTCTCCTATTTTAAGCCCTGTAATATTTATGGCACTTGTATTTGATAAGTGGTTTAATCCGATAAATTTAATATCCTTAATGGTTGCTGCATTGGCTATAGCAACTAAAGCACAAATACTAATAAGATGTTTTTTCATTGATTTTTTACCTAAAGCTTTATTAAAAGCTGTATAATAGCAAAAAAAATTTAACAAAAAAACTAAGGTAGAAAGTATGAAAATAGCAATTATAGGGCTTGGACTTATGGGTGGATCTTTAGGGCTTTGTTTGAAAGAAAATAAGCTTATTTCTTGTGTTTATGGTATGGATTTAAGTGAAGAAAATGAAAAAGATGCCCTGCGATTAGGTCTTATTCATGAGCTTATAGAATTTAAAGATTTAGCTTTATGTGATATGATTTTTGTCGCAACTCCTGTTAATGCTATTATAGAAATTTTGCAAAAGTTAGTTGATTTGCCTTCTAATGTAACAATTATAGAGCTTGGAAGTACAAAAAGAAAAATTATAGAAAGTTTGCCTAAGAATTTAATCAAACAAACTCTTTTTGCTCATCCTATGACAGGAACTGAAAATTCAGGTCCAAAAGCGGCTTTTAAAGAGCTTTATAAAGATGCAGTTTGTGTTCTTTGTGATAGTGAAATAGCTGATGACTTGCATCAAAAAAGAGCAGTAGAAATTTTTTCTCATTTAGGGATGAAAATTGTTTTTATGGATAGTAAAGCCCATGATCATCATGCTGCTATTATTTCTCATTTGCCTCATGTTATAAGTTTTTCTTTGGCAAATTTTGTAATGAAAGAAGAGGATAAAAGAAATATTGTTCATTTAGCTGGAGGATCTTTTAAAGGTATGAGCAGAATTGCCAAATCATCGCCACAAATGTGGGAAAGTATTTTTTTACAAAATAAAGATAACTTATTAAGTTCTATTGATTTTTTTCAACAAGAATTAGAGAGATGTAAACAAATGATACAATTAGACAAAAATGATGAATTAAGAGAATGGATGAAACAGGCTAATACTCTAAGAGAAATTTTATAAATTTGCTAGATATTTACTGAAAATATAATAGAATTTATACTAAAAACAACAAAAACATTGAAAATTTTTAAGGAAGGTTATGGCAAAAAGAAAAGGCAAAACTTATTTATCTGTTTTAATTTTAGTTTTAATAGCAATTTTGATTTTTTTTATTTCAAGATTAAGTATTTTTGAAAAAAATCCTCCTCAAATTTTAATGCCAGATGTTGTATATACTGATCTTAAAAAACCTATTTTAGTGCATGTTAAAGATGATGAAAGTTCTATCAAAAATGTACAAATTATATTGCATAAAGACGACAATACTAGTGCAATGGTTATAGCAGATGAAAAGATTTCTAATTTAAAAGATATTACCTTACAAGTTGCTTTGCCAAAATTTGGTTACAAAGAAAATGTAAAATCTTTTGTTTTGGAGGTGATAGCTAAAGATTCTAGTTTTTGGAATTTTTTTAGTGGCAATGAAGCAAGAAAACAAATTGCGGTATTAGTAGATAATACGGCTCCAAAAATCAATATCATAAGCAATTCTTACCAAATCGAGCAAGGCGGTGCTGGGGCAGTTGTTTTTAAGGCCGATGATGCTAATTTAGATAAGGTGTATATAGAAACAAATAAAGGTAAAATCTTTAAAGTTACACCTTATGTAAAAGAAGGGTATTATGCGGCTTTGATTGCTTGGGATGCAAGGGATGAGGAATTTCGCGCATTTGTTATCGCTACGGATAAAGCGGGAAATATTTCAAAAGAACGTATAAGGTATTATTTTGTTAATCGTAAATATCGTGTTTCAAATATCAATCTAACGGATAAATTTTTAGATGGAAAGATTGAGAATTTAGCCAATCAATACGCTCCAAAAGATAATAATCTCAATCGTTATGAAAAATTTAAGTTTGTCAATGAAACTTTAAGAAATAGTAATGAAGAACTTATCCATGAAATCACTTCAAAAGTACCTGAGGAAAAAATTGATAATTTTGATTTGAGTTTATTTTTACCTCTTAAAAATGGTATGAAAGTAGCGGATTTTGCTGATCATAGGTATTATTCTTATAATGGGCAATTTGTGAGTGATTCTTATCATATGGGGCTTGATCTAGCAAGCGTAGCACAAGCTCCTATCATAAGTAATAACGCAGGCAAGGTTGTTTTTGCTGCTGAAAATGGAATTTATGGTTTAAATTTAATTGTTTATCATGGTTTTGGAGTATATAGTCTTTATGGGCACTGTTCTTCTAAAAATGTTGATTTAGATGAAATGATTAATAAACAAAGCATTATAGGCAAAACAGGAACAAGTGGGTTAGCCTTAGGCGATCATTTGCATTTTGGAGTTTTGGTTCAAGGAGTTGAAACGCGTCCTGAACAATGGCAAGATAAAAAATGGATAGAAAATAATATTTACAATGTTTTAAATGATGGTAAAAAGATAATTTTAGGAAAAAATTAATGAAACAATTAACTTTAGCAAAAACTGTCAAAGGCGTAGGTATAGGACTTCATAAGGGCGAACCTATAGAAATTATTTTAGAGCCTTTAGAAGCAAATAGTGGTATAGTATTTTTTAGAAGTGATCTTAATGCAAGTTATAAGGCAAGTCCTGAAAATGTGATCAATACTCAAATGGCAACTGTTTTAGGAGATGATCGTGGATTTATTTCTACAATAGAGCATTTAATGAGTGCGATTAATGCTTATGGAATCGATAATGTACGCATAGTTTTAAATGCAAATGAAGCTCCTGTTATGGATGGATCAAGTATTAGTTTTTGTATGATGCTTGATGAAGCAGGGGCAAAAGAACTTGATGCGCCTAAAAAAATTATGGTAATTAAAAAGCCTATAGAAGTAAGAGATGGTAATAAATTTGTGCGTTTAACTCCTACTAAAGAACCCCGTATTAACTATACGATTAAATTTGACAATGCTGTTATAGGTGAACAAAGTTACAATTTTGAATTCAGCAAAAAAAATTATATAGAAAACATAGCAAGAGCTAGAACTTTTGGTTTTTTAAAAGATGTTCAAGCCCTTAGGAGTATGAATTTAGCACTAGGTGGAAGTTTAGAAAATACTATAGTGGTAGATGAAAATCGTATTTTAAATCCTGAGGGTTTGCGTTTCAAAGATGAGTTTGTAAGACATAAAATTTTAGATGCAATTGGAGATTTAACCTTACTTGGATATCGTGTTTTTGGAGATTATACTTCATATGCTGGGAGTCATCATTTAAATCATTTGCTCACTAAAGAAGTTTTAAAAGATAAAGATGCTTATGAAATTGTAAACCTTGAAAAAACAACCCAAAAAGCTTATGAAAAGGTATTTGCATAAAAACCTCTCTTTTGCTTAATGCTTTATCTAAGCCTTTGATGATCGGAATTTATCAAGATGATAAACTTATAAAAACTTATAAAAGTGAAGAAAAAGCAAGCGAATTTTTACCAAAAATTTTAGATGAATTGCTTAAAGAATATGATTTTACAAGTTTAATCTATGCTAATGGTCCAGGTTCTTATATGGGGATTAAAATTTCTTATGTAAGTTTGAGTACTTTAAGTATAGTAAAAAATATTCCTTTATTTGCGGTGAGTGCTTTTGAATTAAATGGCTATAAACCCATAAGTGCAAATAAAAATTTTTGTTTTGTATATAAAGAAGGTGAAATTTGTTTAGAGCAAAATATCCCAGCAGAGTTTTTTTTACCAAAAAATTTACAAGAGCTTAAACTAAATAATGATAATCTTCCCTTTTATTTTTTAGATGCAATTTAGGATGAAATTTGAAAATTTTAGTTCCCGCTACGAGTGCGAATTTAGGGCCAGGTTTTGATTGTTTAGGACTTAGTTTAAAGCTTTTTAATGAAACTCAAATCCAAAAATCAGGTGTTTTTAGCATTAGTATTGGAGGTGAGGGCAGTGATAATATTTTTCTTAAAAAAAACAATATATTTGTAAATATTTTTTATGAAATTTATGAAAAACTAAGCGGAAAAAAAGATAATTTTCGTTTTATTTTTCAAAATAACATTCCTCTTTCAAGAGGGTTAGGAAGCTCTTCAGCTGTGATTGTTGGAGCTATTGCCAGTGCTTATTATATGAGTGGATTTAAGGTAGAAAAAGAACGTATTTTAGATGAAGCTTTAATTTACGAAAACCATCCAGATAATATCGCTCCAGCTACTCTTGGTGGTTTTGTGTGTTCTTTGGTTGAAAAAAATAAAGTTTATAGTATCAAAAAAGAGATTGATAAAGATTTAGCTGCTGTGGTTGTGATCCCAAATTTGGCAATGAGCACAGAACAATCACGCCAAGCTTTGGCCAAAAATTTAAGTTTTAATGATGCGGTTTTCAACCTTTCCCATGCTTCATTTTTAACCGCTTGTTTTTTGGAGAAAAAATATGAATTTTTAAAATTTGCAAGTCAAGATAAACTCCATGAAATCAATCGTATGAAAAACTTACCCGAGCTTTTTGAAGTGCAAAAATTTGCCTTAGAAAATAAAGCTTTAATGAGCACACTTTCAGGTTCGGGATCGAGCTTTTTTTCTTTAGCTTTTAAAGATGATGCTTTAGCTTTGGCAAAGAAAATGCAAACAAAATTTAAAGATTTTCGTGTGCAATATTTAGAATTTGATGATAATGGCTTTGAAATTTGCTAAAAAATATAAAAAAAAGATATAATTTTGAAAAAACATATACCAATTAGAATGTGCATAGTGTGTAAAAACCGCTTTGAGCAAAATATGTTATTTAGATTTAAAGTTGTTTTAGGAGATATTGTGCCTAAAGCAGAACATGGAAGAAGCGGATATTTATGTCAAAATTGTATTGAGAAAGAAGATAAAATCTTACAAAAAGCATTTTCTAAAATATGTAAAAATTTAAATACTAAAATTACTCAGCAAGGACTTAAGGAGATATTTTTAAATGGCAAAGATTAGAATTCATGAAATCGCAAAAGAATTAGGTTATGATAGTAAGGAAATTATTGAAAAGGCAAATGAATTAGGACTTGGAATTAAAACAGCATCAAATGCTGTAGAACCTGAGATCGCGGCAGCTATTTATGAGTATATACAAACAAGAGAAATTCCAGAAGCTTTTAAGAAAAATATCAAAACTCCTACGGCAAAAAAGCCTAAAAAAGAAAATATAAAAGAACAAGAAAAGCTAAATGAATCTGAAAAAAAAGAACCTAAAAAAGAAGAAAAGCTTAAACAAGAAGTTAAAAAAGAAGAATTAAAAGTTGAAAAAGAAAATGCAAAAGAACAAGAAAAACAAGAAATTATTGATGCTCATAAGCCACAAAGCCTTGCTAGTGCAACTTTAGCCAAAAGACGCGGACTTGTCATTGTTAAAAAGAAAAAAGACGAAGAAGAAATTCAAGTTAAAAAAGAAGAAGTAAAAAATTCAAATGATATATCTATCAATAACGAAGAGCGCTTAAGTTTAAAAACTATGTTTTCAAATGCTGATGAGAGTTTAAAGAAAAAGAAAAAAGAAAAAAAATCTTTTGTTGCGAGTAAAAAAGAAAGTACCGAAAAAATGAATTTTTTAGATGAACATGATTTTGGTGATATTTCTTTAGAAGATGAAGATGAGGTAGTGTTACCTGATTTTAGTGTAAAAGAACAAGAAAAACCACAAAATATTAATAAAAAACAACCTAATTTTATAAGACAAGCTGTTGGAAATTCTGCGGGTTTTGGGCTTGAAGGTGGAATTCAAAGAAGAAGTCGTAAAAAACCACCTAAAAAGATTGAAAAAAAGGAAGTAGAAGAAGTAAGTAGTGTTTCTATTTCTAAAGAAATTCGTGTGTATGAATTCGCTGATAAGATAGGAAAAAGCACTAGTGAAGTGATTTCAAAACTTTTCATGCTTGGAATGATGACAACAAAAAATGATTTCTTAGATGAAGATGCGATTGAAATTTTGGCTGCTGAATTTGGTATAGAGATCAATATCATTAACGAGGCTGATGAGTTTGATTATGTAAAAGACTATGAAGAAGAGACTGATGAAAAAGATTTAGTGACTAGAGCACCTGTGATTACCATCATGGGGCATGTTGATCATGGTAAAACTTCTTTGCTAGATTATATCAGAAAATCACGCGTTGCAAGTGGTGAAGCAGGGGGTATTACTCAGCACGTGGGTGCTTATATGGTAGAAAAAAATGGACGTAAAATTACTTTTATCGATACCCCAGGTCACGAAGCTTTTACTGCTATGCGTGCAAGGGGTGCAAGTATCACTGATATTGTAATCATTGTTGTGGCCGCAGATGATGGGGTAAAACCACAAACCAAAGAAGCGATAAATCATGCCAAGGCAGCAGGTGTGCCTATTATTATTGCTATTAACAAAATGGATAAAGAAGCAGCAAATCCTGATATGGTAAAAACTCAACTCGCAGAAATGGAAATCATGCCAGTAGAATGGGGCGGATCTTATGAATTTGTAGGGGTTTCGGCTAAAACAGGAATGGGGATTGAAGATTTGCTTGAGATCGTGCTTTTACAAGCTGATATTTTAGAACTTAAAGCCAATCCAAAAAGTTTTGCTAAAGCAAGTATTATAGAAAGTTCTGTGCAAAAAGGGCGTGGTGCGGTAGCTACTATCATCGTGCAAAATGGAACACTTACTGTAGGAAGTACTGTGGTTGCAGGTGAGGCTTATGGAAAAGTGCGTGCGATGAGTGATGATCAAGGTAAAGCTTTAAAAGAAATCAAACCAGGCGAATGTGGGGTTATCGTAGGGCTTAGCGAAGTAGCAGATGCAGGTGAAATTTTAATCGCAGTAAAAACCGATAAAGAAGCAAGAGAATACGCTAATAAACGCCACGAATACAATCGCCAAAAAGAACTTAGTAAATCTACTAAAGTTAGCATTGATGAGCTTGGAGCTAAGATCAAAGAAGGTAATCTAAAAGCCTTGCCTGTTATTTTAAAAGCTGATGTACAAGGATCTTTAGAAGCCTTAAAAGCAAGTTTAGAAAAACTTAGAAATGATGAGATTAAAGTGAATATCATTCATAGCGGGGTAGGAGGGATCACACAAAGTGATATAGAGCTTGCAAGTGCGAGTGAAAACTCTATAGTACTAGGTTTTAACATACGCCCAACAGGGGAAGTTAAAGAGCGTGCTAAGGATAAAGGCGTAGAAATTAAAACCTATAATGTGATTTATAATCTTTTAGACGATGTAAAAGCCTTGCTTGGTGGTATGATGAGTCCGATTATTTCTGAAGAGCAATTAGGACAAGCAGAGATTAGACAAGTGATCAATGTGCCAAAAATCGGACAAATTGCAGGTTGTATGGTAACTGAAGGGGTGATTAACCGTGGAGCTAAAATTCGCCTTATCCGTGACGGAGTTGTGGTTTATGAAGGAAATGTAAGCTCGCTTAAACGCTTTAAAGATGATGCTAAAGAAGTGGCAAAAGGCTATGAGTGTGGCGTAGGTATAGAAGGGTGTGATGATATGAGAGTGGGTGATTATATAGAAAGCTATAAAGAAGTAGAGGAACAAGCAAGTCTATGAACCCAAGTGAGATTAAAAAACTACGCACTGAAAGTATCTTAAAAGAGCTGATCCCTGAAGCTTTAGCAAATTTAGATGATGAAAATTTGAAAAATTTGTGTGTAGTGGATGTAGAGTGTAAAAAAGGCAGATATGATGCTTTTGTGTATCTTGATAAGATGTTTTTTAATGTTCATGAGCAAGAAAAAATTTTATCTTCTTTAAAAAAGGCAAGTAGAGCTTTGCAAAATTACTGCATGAGTGAGCAGGGCTGGTATAGGTGTCCGAATTTTCACTTTAAATTTGATGATAGGCTCGAGTATCAAAACCATATGGATGCACTTTTTGAAAAAATAAAAAAGGATAAAAATGAATCTTGAAGCCCTTTGCAAAGAAGCAGGACTTAGTTTTTATGATGATGAGCTAGTAAGTGAAAATGGCAGAAAAATTTATAGAATTTATGTGCAAAAAGAAGGCGGGGTAAATCTTGATGATTGTGCAAGGCTTAGTGAAATTTTATCGCCTATTTTTGATGTAGAACCACCTGTAAATGGAGAGTATTTTTTAGAAGTATCTTCACCAGGACTTGAAAGAAAACTGAGTAAGATAGAACACTTTGCTAAAAGTATAGGTGAACTTGTGAAGATCACAACCAATGAAAAAGAAAAATTTCAAGGCACACTTTTAGAAGTCAAAAATGAACGCATTCTTATAGAAGACTCAGAAGAAAAAATCAGTATAGAAATTGCAGATATTAAAAAAGCTAGAACTTTTGTAGAGTGGTAGGAAATTTAAATATGATTTAAAATAGCATAATTTAAGGATTTGGTAATGTGGAATTTAGATGAAAAAAAATTACAAGAAATGCTTGATGGCTTTTTAAATTTTCAAGAAGTATGGACTTTAGAAAAAGTTAAAAATATGACTCTTGAAGAATATACTAACATTAAAAAAGATAATCCAAATAGAGATGATTTTACTTTTTGGATAGAAAGCAAATTGGATAATCTAGGAAGTATTTGGGGTGGCTCAGCTTTTAAATTTGGTATATATAGAAGAAATGATGAAAGTCAGAAAGAATCTTCTAGTGGTAGATTATATAGTCAAAATTATGCTTGGATTGCTAAATATGGCAATAATGAAAATGAAGCATTTAATAATATCAAAGAAAAAATCATACAAATAATACAAGCAAGTCAAGATAATAATTTAAAAACTATAGAAAAAATAGATTTTGGGGATGCAATTAAATGGAAAATAGCTTTTCATTATCAAGATGTAAAGAATATAAAAATAGTTAATATTTTTTCTAAAAATGTTTTAGATTTAATATCTTTAAATGAATTTAAAGAAAAATTAAAAATATATCAAATACATAAAAAATTATTAGAGAATAAAAATTTATCATTAGTTAAAATGATAGAAAATATAGCTATTCCTTTATGGAATAAATATGGCATGAATAGTCAAAATTATATAGATAAAATGAAAAATTTATTTAGTGAATATTTAAATAAAAAGAAATTAGATAAAAATACTATAAATAAATATATTCAAGTTATAGAAAATATATCAAAAGAATTTTTAAAAGAAAATCTATATAGTTGTGATTTATTTAGTTTTGATCAAAATATAAATAAATTAAATAAAAATGAAGAATTTAAGTTAAAAAACAGCAATTCTAGTGCATTGAATTATTATAGAGCTTTTTTGATTGATTATTATGAACAAGATATTTTTATAACTGAAAGAGTGCAATCTGAGGAATCAAATATGAAAATTATACCCTTAAATCAAATTTTTTATGGGTCTCCAGGGACAGGAAAAACTTATCATACTATAGATAAAGCTTTGGAAATTTTGGGCAAAAATTTAGAAAGTAGAGATGACAAAAAAGCAAAATTTGATGAGTATGTCAAAAAGGGACAAATAGTATTTACTACTTTTCATCAAAGCTATGGATATGAAGAATTTGTAGAAGGTATAAAGCCTCGCATAGATAGTGAAGAAAATTCTAAAGAAATAGAATATGAAATAAAAGATGGAATTTTTAAAGAACTTTGCGAAAAAGCTTTGGATAATTATGAGAATAGTATCTTAAATGCAGATGAGTTGAATAAAAAAATAGAATTAAAAGAAAAGGTTGAAAATTTTTTAAATTGGCTTTTGGAAACAAATGAGCCTATTGGTAAAACAAAGGGTGGAAATTTCTTTGTTATTGAAATTGATAATAAAACAATTGTGATTTATAGTGAAGGCATAGAGAGATTCGATGGAATTTTTAATTTAAATTTATCTATATTTATGGAGTTATTAAAATGCAAAGATGAATTTAACAATGCTACTGAAATGTTTAAAAAGGTATTTAATAGAGATTATGCTGATAGAACTCATACTTATTACTTTAATTTAGTGAAAAAATTTAAAGTATATGAAAAACAATTAACTGCAAAGATTGAAAATAATAAAAACAATGATAATTCTTTAAAACCTTATATAATCATCATAGATGAGATTAATCGTGGTAATGTAAGTAAGATTTTTGGTGAGCTTATAACCTTGATAGAGCCTAGTAAAAGGATAGGTGAAAAAGAAGAGTTAAAAGTGACTTTGCCTTATAGCGGTGAAAAATTTGGAGTGCCTAAAAATGTTTATATCATAGGCACTATGAATACAGCCGATAGAAGCATAACTTCTCTTGATACAGCTTTGCGAAGACGCTTTGAATTTATTGAGATGATGCCTGATGTGAGCAAATTATCTATGGATTGCGAAGGTATTAATTTACAAGAATTATTAAAAGCTATAAACACTCGTATAGAATATTTACTAGATAGAGAAAAAACCATAGGACACGCATTTTTTATAGGTGTTGAAAATTTAAATGATTTAAAAAGTATTTTTCAAAACAAAATTATCCCGCTTTTGCAAGAGTATTTTTATAATGATTATGCTTTGATTAATGCGGTTTTAAATGATAATGGTATGATTTTTGAAGATAAAAAAGATGATAAATATCTTCAAAAAATAAAAAATCTAGATAGTGTTAATAGCGAGAGAAGTATTTATAATATTGCTTCATTTGATGATAAAATTTGGGATAAAATAGAAATATATCAAGCAATTTATAATGATGAAATAGCAAATAAATTAAAAAACGAAAATGAATAGCACTTTTTCCATCATCGAACACCAAGCTTTTTCTAAAGAAGATTTAAAAGAAATTTTCAAAGAAAAGGCCGAAGGGTTTTATAAAGAGCTAGAAGATTTTGCAAAAAATAATGAAAATCTTCTAGGCTTTAAAAATAAAAATACCTTAAAAGCTAAAAATTATGTCGGCATTATACAGACTAAAAGTGGGGTTTTGGAGATCTTGCCAAAATGCACGAATTTAGATAGCTATAAAAAAGAAGATAGCTCTTCAAATCACGATAAAGAAAAACTAAAAAGATACTATGAATTAGACAATATTTCTAAAAATAATGATTTTTATGAAAAAGATTTTAAATTTAATCCCAAAAATCTTTTGATAAATATGCTAAAAACCTTAAAAAACTCCCCCTTTAAAAAATCGCAAATTTCATCTTTGCAAAGTTCTAAAATTCCTTTATTTGAAGTGTTTATCACTATGTTTTTAGATGAATTTGATAGCGTGTATAAAAAAGGCTTGATGAGATCTTATCTAAGTTGCGAAGAAAATAGGGCTTTTTTAAAGGGAAAATTACTATTTAACAAGCATATCAAGCAAAATTTGATACACAAAGAAAGATTTTTTACAAGCAATGATGAGTTTGTTTTAGATATAGCACCCAATCGTTTGATAAAATCAACGCTAAATTTTTTAAAATCCAAAACAAGTTTGAATAAATTTAGACTTATAAAATCTATGCAAATGCTCGATGAGGTAGAATTTTCTAAAAATTATGAAAAAGATTTTAGTTATAAAATTTCAAGACATTTTGATTATTATGAAAACTTGCTTTTGTGGTGTAAAATTTTCTTAAAAAATGAAAGTTTTATGCCTTATCATGGTAAAAATGAAGCTTTTGCTTTGCTTTTTCCTATGGAGAAAATTTTTGAAGATTATGTAGCTTATATGCTAAAAAAAGCAAATCCAACTCAAGATATTAAAGTTCAAAACAATGGAAAGTATTTAATCTCAAAAAATGATGAAAATTGTTTCATGTTAAAGCCTGATTTATATATAGAAAATAAAATGATTTTAGATACCAAGTGGAAAATTCCAGATAGTGATGAAGATAAAAAGCAGGGCATAGAACAAAGCGATTTATATCAAATGTTTGCTTATGCTTGCAAATTTAAAATTTATGATATTAAACTTGTGTATCCTTTATGTGAAAAAACTCAAGATTTACAAAGAAAAATCGCAGAAAAATTTTTTGTTTTTAAAGCAAGCGAACATTTGTATTTTAAAGAACAAGGGCAAAAAGATATAAAAGTGCAAGTGTGTTTTGCACCTTTACCTTTTTAAAAATTTGCCTATCAAATGCACTAAAAAACTAAAACAAGCTACAGCTATGATGCAAGCACCGCTTGAGAGATTAAGATAATAGCTAAGTATAAGTCCTAAAACACAAAAAATCATACTTAAAAAACTTGCCAAAATCATGATAAAGCCAAGTCTTTTAGTGAAATTTTCAGCAATAAAGCTTGGGATACTAAGCAAAGCCATAACCAAAATAAGCCCTACAAGGCGTATAGAAATAACTATACAAAAAGCCATAAGGGCGATTAAAAGATAATGAAAAAAACTTGTATTGATACCACGAACTTTTGCAAATTCCGCATCAAAGCTTAATGCTTCAAATTGTCTATAAAATAAAAAGATCAAAAGAACCACCACGCTATCAACCAAAGCCATAAGCCATAAATCTTGTGTTCCTACAGCTAAAATACTTCCAAAAAGATAAGCCATTAAATCTGTGTTATAACTAGGGCTTAAATCGATTAAAATAATCCCAACAGCCATTCCAAAAGCCCAGATTACAGCGATAATACTATCACTTCTGTGTTCATAGTGTTTAGCTAAAAAAGCTACTAAAAAAGCCAAAAATAAAGTAAATATTCCCGTGCTTAATAAAATAGGTAAAGAGAAATAAAAAGCTATACCTATACCACCAAAAGCTCCATGTGTTATACCTCCAGCCATAGAAAAAAGGCGATTTATCATCACCAAAGTACCTATGATCCCACAAGCTATACTAACTAAAATCGCTCCTAGTAAAGCGTTTTGAAAAAAGGTGAAATTTAAAATTTCAAGCATTATTTTCCTTTGAAAATTTTAAACAAAAATTTTCTTTTTTAAATTCTGTTTTTTTCAAATTTCTTCTTGTAAATTCTTGTTCGCATAGTTTTTTACTATCGCAATTTTCTTCATCACAAAAACAAGTATTTAAACTCATTTCTACATCACAAAAATGAGAGTGGTTTTCGTATAAATGTTTTAAAAATGAACTTTTTTCTTTTTCTTTAGTGTTGGTATGCAAGAAAAGTTCTTTGTTTAAATGTGCAATTTTATCGCTATAAGCTAATACAAGGTTGATATCGTGACAAATGAGTAAAATTCCCATGCCTTTTTGGTGTAAAGAGCTTAGAAGTTCAAAAATTTGTATAGCAGACTTGTTATCAACGCTTGCGGTAGGTTCATCTAAAATAAGCATCTTACATTCACTAGCTAAGGCTCTTGCGATAAAAACACGTTGTCTTTGTCCTCCGCTTAGAGAATCAATTGTTTTGTTCCAAAATTTTTCCATTCCTACGCTTCTTAAAGCTTGCATAGCTTTTTCTTTATCTTTTTTCCCATAAAAACCAAAAATTTTTTTACTTAAAAGTCCCATAAGAACGATTTCAAGCACTCTTGGACAAAAATTAGGATTGGCTAGAGTGTGTTGAGGAACATAGCCTATTTCTTTTCTTTGAAGAGCTTTGAAATGGATTTTATTTTTGGATTTTAAAAGTCCTAAGATAAGTTTTACGAGTGTTGATTTTCCTGCGCCATTTGGACCTATGATAGAGAGAAAGTCTTTATTGTCATAGCTAAGATTGATATTTTTTAAGATGATTTCATTGTCATAAGCGTAGTTTAGATTAGAAATTTCAAAAAAAAGCATCAAAAAGCCTGATTATAAATTATGAGAAAAGGCATCAGCAGTTTTTAAAAGCTCATTTTCCCAATCATAAGATAAATGATCTATTTTGTAAATTTTTACATTACATTCTTTAGCAAGTGTTTTTGCTGCATTTTCAGGGAATCCATTTTGAACAAAAATGACTTTTAAATTTTTATCTTTTATTAGAGTAATAAGGTTTTGCAAATCTTTGCTTTTTGGTTCTTTGCCTAAAATTTCTACAGGAATTTGCGTAAGATTATAGCGTTTTGCAAAATATGTCCAAGAAGGATGATAAACTACAAATTCTCTATTTTTTAATTTTTCTAATTTTGAGGCAATTTGTAAATTTAAACTATCTAATTCTGCTAAAAATTTATCTAAATTTTGTTTATATAAATTTTTATTTTGTGGATATTTTTGAATTAAGGTGTCATAAATATTTAAAGCCATAGTTTGGACTAAAATAGGATCTAACCAAGTATGAGGATCAAAATGCTCATGTTCATGAGAGTGTTCGTGAGTGTCATGAGTTTGAATTAAAGCTATGTTTTTTTGCATATTTACAACTTGAAGTTTTGGAAAATTTTGTTTAAATTTATCCGTAAAAACTTTCTCAAATTCTAAGCCCATGGTGAAATAAATATCACTTTTTTCAAGTTTTTTCATAGTGCTTGGTTTAAATTCAAAATTATGCTCATTGCTATTTGGGGGCAAAATAACATTGATATCTAGAGTATTTGCAGCTATTTTTTTAACAAAAAATGCTTGAGGTGCTATACTGACACTAACTAAATTGCTGTTGTTATTTTGATCTTGTTCGAAGTTTTTAGCTTGTGTGAAAGTATAAAATATCCCTAAAGATAAGATAAATAATATAATTTTTTTCAAAATATTTCCTTCGATATAAATTTTTCTAAATTATAACGATATTAAGCTTAATACATAGAATTTTCGAAGCGATATTACTTTAAATAAAAATAATAAATATAAATTAATTTAATATTAATTAAATTAATTTTTTATAACTTTTAAATTTAAGTAAAAATTTAAATTTTTTAATTTATAATTATAAAACTTTATGTAAATATCCCTATAAAATAATATTAGAAAGGAGCGCTTAAATTATGAAAAGCGTAAAATTGAAGGTTTCACTGATTGCAAATTTAATCGCAGTAGTGTGTTTGATAATTTTAGGTGTTGTAACATTTATATTTGTAAAGCAAGCAATTTTTCATGAAGTTGTGAATGCTGAAATAAATTATGTTAAAACGGCTAAAAATTCTATGGAGTCTTTTAAGGCAAGAAATTCTTTAGCTCTTGAAAGTTTGGCTAAAAGTATTTTAAAGCATCCTGTAGAACAGTTAGATAGTCAAGATGCTTTAATGCATTATGTTGGAAAAGATTTAAAGAATTTTAGAGATGCTGGAAGATTCTTAGCAGTTTATATTGCTCAACCAAGTGGTGAACTTGTTGTAAGCGATCCAGACTCTGATGCTAAAAATTTAGATTTTGGAACTTATGGAAAAGCTGATAATTATGATGCTAGAACAAGAGAATATTATATAGAAGCAGTTAAAACAAATAAACTTTATATTACCCCATCTTATATTGATGTAACTACAAATTTACCTTGCTTTACATATTCTATTCCGCTTTATAAAGATGGTAAATTTATAGGAGTTTTGGCCGTAGATGTTCTTGCAGCAGATTTGCAAGCTGAATTTGAAAATTTACCAGGTAGAACTTTTGTATTTGATGAAGAAAATAAAGTATTTGTTTCTACAGACAAAGCTCTTTTACAACAAGGTTATGATATTAGTGCAATTGCAAATCTTGCAAAAACCAAGAAAGATTTTGAACCTTTTGAGTATACTAGACCAAAAGATAATAGTGAAAGATTTGCTGTGTGTGCAAAAGTTTCTGGAATTTATACTGCTTGCGTTGGAGAACCAGTAGAACAAATAGAAGCTCCAGTTTATAAAATTGCATTTATACAAACTGCGATTGTTATTTTTACAAGTATTATTAGCGTCATCCTCCTTTATTTCATCGTATCAAAATACCTCTCTCCACTTGCAGCTATCCAAACAGGTTTAACTTCATTCTTTGACTTTATCAATCATAAAACAAAAAATGTTTCCACTATAGAAGTAAAAAGCAATGATGAATTTGGACAAATCTCAAGTGCTATCAACGAAAACATCCTTGCTACTAAAAAAGGTTTAGAACAAGACAATCAAGCTGTTAAAGAA
>NZ_MJWS01000103.1:950-3088 GCF_001762365.1 Campylobacter sp. BCW_6873 | reverse complement strand
AAAAATATATTTTCTTCTAAAGTTAAATTTCTCATTTTAAATCTTTCCTTCATAAAAATCCGCCTTGAGTTTTAACTCTTGGCGGAAATAACCCTAAAGGCTTAACTATGAAACGACATTTTGTGAGATTATATCTAAACTTTAGGTTTTTTAAGTTTAAAATGGAAGTATTTTTAGCAAAACCGCAGGACAGAAAAGCCCCTTTAAACATACAAAGACAACAAGATTAAAAGAATTGCGTTCGGTTTATAAGTGATACTTAATAAAAAGTGTGTATAATACATACTCATAAGGATATTATAGTGAGTAAAAAAGATAAAATTATTAAAGATTTAAAAAATAATCCTAACAATGTGCGCTTTGAAACGCTTAAGATTTTATTAGAAAGCGAAGGTTATGAATGTTTTAATAAAGGCGGATCACATTATCAATTCAGAAAAGAAGAATGTGATCTTATTACTATTCCATTTAAACGCCCTATAAAGGCTATATATGTCAAAATGGTTTTAAAAGCTATAACAGGAGAATGAATGATGAAAGACTTAGATTACTATCTTAATCTACCTTATGAAATTATTATAAAAAAACTTGATGAAAAAGATGGCGGAGGATATTTTGCAAGATATAAAGATTTCCCTTATATTATGGGAGATGGTGAAAATGAAATAGAAGCCTTAAAAGATCTCAAAGAAGCATTTAAAGGAGCATTAGAAGTTATGCTTGAAAAAGGTGATTATATTAAAGAACCTATTGATAATGAAGCAAAAATTAGAATTAATATTACCTTGCCTAAAAGCTTAGTAGAGGCAATAGATACAATAAGCGATAATAGAAGCAAATTCTTAGCCGATCTTGCAAATAGCGCTATAAAGTCTTATAAAATAAGCACTTAAAAATTGACATAGTTAAATAAAAAAAATCCGTTTCAAACTCCTAAAAAATAGGCATTTTATAGTATAAATACTTGCAAAAATTATTAAAAATGGTATAATTATGTTATATAAATTGAGAAAGGAGTTGCTTATGACCCTTATTATTGAAAATGTTAATGAAGATTTTTTACCTGCATTCAAGGGTTTAGCAAAAAGCATAAATGCCAAATGTAAAATTTCTAAGCCTAAGTTGAGTAGTTTTGAAAGTAAGATATTAAATGCAAGCAAAGAACTTGATAAAGAAAAAAAAGTCAATACTGCATTAAGCTTTAATTCGCATCAAGACTTTGTGAAAGCTTATCAAAATGGCAAAATATAAAATTTATTACCATAAAGATTTTATAAAAGCTTACAAAAAAATAAGCGATGAAGAGCGTAAAATAACTGATGAAGTTATTGTAAAACTTTCTAATGATGAGAAATTAGAACCTAAATATAAAGATCATCAATTAAAAGGTGTATTAAAAGATTTTAGAGAATATCATATAAAGTCTAACTTGTTATTAATTTATCAAAAACATAATAATGAGTTAGAGCTAAATATTTTAAAACTAGGTAGTCATAGTAAGTTATTTAAAAAATATTGAAAGGAATAAAGATGGATAAAGCGCACTTAATTATTTATTTAGCAGTATTTGCATCTATTGTTAGTGTTTTAATAACTTGTTGTCTTTTATATCTAATCAGAGATAGGTTAAGCAAATTGTATCCTAAAAATACATTATTGAAAATCAAGAAGTTTTTAAAAGAGAATGTTAGAGTTGTTAATCGCCCATTAGATGAATTAGATAAAGATGATTATAGTTTTATAAAAAAAGATATTTTAGGATATGTATAAATACTAAGCCTAGTTAAAACTAGACTCAGTGCATTATTATTTATAAGTATCATTGATTTTTTCATTTCTTTCTTTAATAGCAGTTCCTGCTTTTTTCTCAGTTGCACCTGCTGCTTCTTGCACCTCAAATGCTATTCCTTCTGATTCAATTTTAGTAGGAGCATTTCTTGTTTTTAAGAAACCTTGATATCTTGAATTTAAATCATCTATGGCTTTATTGTGATCAGTCATAACGCCTTTTGGATCATAATAATTATGTTTTGATTGATCGTGTAATCCATTTGAATTGACATTAGAGTTTACTTCTGCATAGTGTGATAATCCTTGCATATCTCCCCTTGCAGCCATATTTTCAACAGCATTCACAG
>NZ_MJWS01000103.1:0-900 GCF_001762365.1 Campylobacter sp. BCW_6873 | reverse complement strand
TCCCCTTGCAGCCATATTTTCAACAGCATTCACAGCAGAAGCCACATTTTCTTTATTAACTACGCCACCATAATTTTCATTGATATAGCCTTGAACGATAGAAGCTCCACCATCATAACCCACTGAATTATTAAGTGTTTTAGCTTCATTATAGCTATCCATAGAACTTTTAATACTAGCAGAATTTGTAACATTTCCTGTTTTAAGAAGATTGCTGAATGAAGCACTTGCATCTCTATTTTTACCAATTTCATTAGAAATACTTTCGTTAAAGGTTTTATTAAAGGTTTCTTTTTGATCTTTGCTTAGTTTTTGATACCAAGCTTCAGATTCTACTGAATTTGTAGTTAAACTACCTCCTATTTGACCACTTGCTTGAGCATTTGCTTGATTTCCCCCTTTATCACCGCCTTTGCCACCAAAGCCAAGATTAAAACCACCACTAAGATTACCGCCAATACTTCCACTCATCATATCTTTATAAGCTTGCGATACATCCACACCTGTTGCTTTAGAATAAGCATCAGCTAAAGCATGTTGTGTTGCTTTGGTGATAGTATTTCTATCGTTTTCTGATAAGGCTAAGCTATCTCCTTTTCCGCTAGCAACTTCTAAAGCTCTTTGAGATAGGTTAGAATTTTGAATCGCATCACTTAGAGCGTGCGCTCTTGTTTCTAAATTGCTTGCAGTCATACCAGCATTTAATCCTTTAATAGAAGCATTACCTATAGAACCATTAGCATTGATTACAGCGGAACTTCCAGTCATATTATCTTTAACTAATTCGCCACCATGTTGCATATCTCTTGTTCCCATAAAACTTCTACCACCTGCACCAAACGAAGATTGAAGAGTATTATAACCTGCACCCACAGCCCAAACTTCATCTCCTCTAGGAGC
>NZ_MJWS01000102.1:3371-4683 GCF_001762365.1 Campylobacter sp. BCW_6873 | reverse complement strand
AAAAATATATTTTCTTCTAAAGTTAAATTTCTCATTTTAAATCTTTCCTTCATAAAAATCCGCTTTAGAGCTGCAACTCTAGCGGAAAATTACAACAAAGGCTTAACTATGAAACGACATAGTAAGCGTTTTGTGAGATTATATCTAAACTTTAGGTTTTTTAAGTTTAAAATGGAAGTATTTTTAGCAAAACCGCAGGACAGAAAAGCCCCTTGCCTTTGTTAGAGTGTGTATAAAGCTACTAATTTACATTCATTTTCCCAAGTCAAATAAAAAAAATCCTATTAAAAGCCTAAAAATAGGTATTTTACAGCAAAAATACTTAACAAAATTCACGAAAATATAGTATAATTATTAAAAATATGAATAAAGTAAGGAAAATTATGCCCACTCTTTTAAAAATCAATGGCTTTAAGTTTTTCTTTTATTCAAACGAACATGAACCAAAGCATATTCATATTATGAAAGGTAATGAATTTGCGAAAATTAATTTAGAAAATTTACAAGTTCAATTTAGCAATTTTAAAAATAAAGATTTGTCTTTTATTCTTGAAACTGTTAAAAAACACAGACTCGAATTTGAAAGGAGATGGAATGAATACTTTAGTTAAGGCAAAGAATGTAAAATTCGATAAAGATTATCTTATTGTTTTATTAGAGGATGAACGCATAATCCAAACTCCTTTAAAATGGTATAAAGAACTTGAAAATGCAAATTCAGAAGATTTAGAAAAATGGCATTTTATCTGTGATAATACAGGCATCGAATGGGAAAAATTAGACTGTCATTTAAGTATAGAAGCTATGCTTAAAAGCAATGTGAACAAAGTAGCGTGAAAATACAATTAAATCGATGAAGATTTTGGTGACTTTTCCCAAGTTAAATAAAAAAAAAGAACCTCGTTAAAACCACTAAAAAATAAGCATTTTATAGCAAAAATACTTGGCTTTTTTAATGAAATTTGCTATAATATAGCTTGTATTTAAGTACTAATAAGGCTAATCTTCCGATTGTTTAGAAAGGGGGTAGCTATGATTAGAGAAATAATCGAATTTACGATTCTCTTTTTGGAGACAGTAAATAAGATAATCGATTTAATCGACTATCTTTTAAAATAACTTTCTTACAACTATTTTATAAGATCCACGCTTAGTCTTAGCTTAATACAAACAAAAAACTTTTAAACTTTACAAAAATAAATGATCGGAAGTGCGTGGCTTCTGATTGTTTAATGCTTAAAAGCAATGCGAACAAAGTAGCGTGAAAATACAATTAAATCGATGAAGATTTTGGTGACTTTTCCCAAGTTAA
>NZ_MJWS01000102.1:1261-3321 GCF_001762365.1 Campylobacter sp. BCW_6873 | reverse complement strand
CAAAAATACTTGCAAAATTTATTAAAATATGGTATAATTTTATTAAAAATATGAATAAGTTATTAATCAAGGAGTAATATTATGTTTTCCACATACTTAGTTGTTAGCTTTTTAATATTTATTGTGTTGTTTTTTTCAATTTTAAGTTTTTATATGGTTTTTCTAAAAAACAGAAATACAGAAAAAAGGAAAACTAAAATAATTAATAAATTTTTATTTCTCTTATGTTTTCTCTTGCTAATTTCAATTTCGATTTTAATTGGAGTTTATTTAGGAGTGTTAACAACTGTTAAATCTGTCGTAATTGCTTTTATTGCATTAGTTTTTATATTATCGTTGTTTTTCATGGCTTTTTCTGTAAATTGTGCTATTTTAGATTCTATTTTATCTTTAAACAAAAGGCTATAAAGCCTTTTGTTTAAATAGAAGGAGTATCTTTTCCAAGAGGATTCCAATTTTTAGAAGTTTCTCTAATAGCATTACCTCCTTTTTTATTATCTTGAGCTATTTGTGAGTGAGTTGCTCCGCTTTTAACTTCTTGACTATCTGGCATTGTTGTAGTGTTGCTTGTTCTTTTACTACTTTGATTTACTTGATCTTGATTTAAATTAGATTGAGTTAAAACACTTCTTTCTGATCCATCAATGGTTTTAAAATTCATACCTGCAGCGTGTGGCATAGTAGTATTATTTGGACTAACAATGCTTTGAGCGCCGTATTGACTATTATACTGTGCAAGTTGCGCAGGATCATTTTTAATCATATCGGATACATAATTACCTGCTTTTGCAAAGTATTCATTTTGTTGAGCTGTATTAAGGCTGCTAAAGTCTTTATTATCTCCTGCAGCAAGATCTCTTGCAACCACATTAAGTGTATTGTCAATATTATTAGTACTGACAGATTGAATACCTTGTTCTGTTTGTGTATAGCTTTGAGCATACCCAACCATTTTTGAATAAGCTGTAGAATCGCCACCTGAAAGTGTATTGCTCCAAGAAGAATCCATACCTTTTGTGGTAGATAGAGTTTTAAGAGAAGCTCTTTCCATTATTTCATTATATGCAGCTTTTTGAGCTTCTGAAAAAGTTTCAACATTTCCTATACCTCTTTTTGAACTCGCACTTGATTGAATTTCAGCACCATTTCCAAGAATGTTAAAACCTGCATGAGCAGAAGCTGCTAATGCAATTTCCGCCTTTTCTTCGCTAGTTAAATCAGTTCTATTTTGAATCTCTTGTCCAATATTATTTGCAAAAGCCTTCTTAAATGCTTCATCTCCTTTCTCCATAAATCCTTTAGCTTCATTTAATGCACTTGCTCTACCGCTTTGACTCATATGTGAATACTGATCATTAAAGTTTTTATTCCAAGCATCAGAATTTGCTTGAGATACGCTATTAACAGTTGTCATAGCTCCTGCACTAAGTTTGGCGCCTGACATCATACCATCAACATTTGTTCCTGTCATATTTGCATTAGAGATTTCAGAATTCTTTGTATTGTCACCCATAACTGATTGAGTATTAAATTTAGTAACCGCACCATCTATATTTCTTGCATATTGAAGCGATGCTACCCCTGCACCCACAGCCCAAACTTCATCTCCTCTAGGAGCGGCTATACTTGTTTGTGTAGATAAGGCTTGCTGATTTGCAAAGCTTCCAGCAGCTCTTGAAGCACCTGTTAGAGCTTGAGATAATCCAGAAGCAAAAGTTATAAATCCTTGCTCACTTGCTTTAGCAATTGCATAAGCTAAAACAGGAGTACTCATTACAAGATAATTCATGAAATTTGATCTACTTGCTACTTCTTTAAATATAAGCATGTTATCTCCTAAGCTTAAAGCTGCTTTTCCACCTGTTATTACTTGTGCAACTTTCATAAGATTGTAATCATTTAGATAATTAATGATACAAAGTATAGGAGTCCAAAGTACTATCCAAATACATAGAGTAAAAAACATCTTAATATGAGCATAAGAGCCAAACACAATAGAAAGCAAAGCAACAAGCCAAGATAAACCTATGATAATAGCTGTTAAATAAGCTTTAGCTAAA
>NZ_MJWS01000102.1:0-1211 GCF_001762365.1 Campylobacter sp. BCW_6873 | reverse complement strand
GCTTGCTGATTTGCAAAGCTTCCAGCAGCTCTTGAAGCACCTGTTAGAGCTTGAGATAATCCAGAAGCAAAAGTTATAAATCCTTGCTCACTTGCTTTAGCAATTGCATAAGCTAAAACAGGAGTACTCATTACAAGATAATTCATGAAATTTGATCTACTTGCTACTTCTTTAAAGATAAGCATATTATCTCCTAAGCTTAAAGCTGCTTTTCCACCTGTTATTACTTGTGCAACTTTCATAAGATTATAATCATTTAGATAGTTAATAATACAAAGAATAGGAGTCCAAAGTACTATCCAAATACATAGAGTAAAAAACATCTTAATATGTGCGTAAGAGCCAAATACAATAGAAAGCAAAGCAACAAGCCAAGACAAACCTATGATAATAGCTGTTAAATAAGCTTTAGCTAAAGGCAAATAAGTTTGCGCCATGTGTCCTTGTGCTTGCATACTTGCATAAAATTGCTGATCCGCATAAGCAGTATTTGCAGCCACAGAAGCAGGATTTAATCCTACTGATTTAGCGGTATTAATGATTGCATCTTGAGAAGCAAGCATTATCATGGATTGCTGTAAATAAGATCTAGCACTTACAGCTTGTTCGTTATAGATTTGTGCAGCGCCTAAGAACTTTTGCTCATAATTTGCCATATCATTCGCCATACCAAGCAAAGCAGCATGAATCTTCATAGCTTCATCTGTATCGTTTTGAATCATTTCAACGATTTGAGGACCTGCATCAGAACAAGGTACAACACTTTGTTCTTCAACATTATTGTTATTTTTAAACAAAGGAGTAAGCTGAGAGCCATTGCCTATGTTTGTGAAAAGATCTTGCATTAAATTATCAGAGTTTTGAAAAAGATTTCTACCTTGTTGATTAAGTAAGATACCTACTGAAACGCAGTTTCTAAAGTAAAAATCAATATTTTTTTGTAAAGTTGCATCAATAGCCGAAAGCTTTACGCTTGGTAAAGTACTCATCACTTGAAGTGAAAAACCTAAACCTGCATTAGAGAAATTTGTAGATTGTGGAGTTGAAAAATGTTTTTCCATAGCTTCTAGGATAACCTTCTCAAATTGTGTCATTAATGCAAAGCTTTTTCCTATGCCTATAGGAATTTGAGAAATGACATAATCTTTACTTGTTACTTCATCGTGAATCATGAAGCGGTGATTATTGTCATTTGGCGCCCTTAAAAACAT
>NZ_MJWS01000101.1:959-1911 GCF_001762365.1 Campylobacter sp. BCW_6873 | reverse complement strand
TGTGTTTCTAAAAAATCATTTGCAAATTCGCCTTCTCGTAAATATTCTTCTGTGATAGCTATAATTTGATGTTTACCATGAGAGCTTATAGTTTCTACACTAAATTGTCTACCTTTTAAAACTTCTTCGGCTAAAACGATTTTATTATAAGAGAAATCTTTAGCTTTGTAAAAATATTTTTTTAAATTTTCTTTATCAAATACTTTTACAACTCCTCTTCCAGCACTTCTATCGCTTGGTTTTACAACAACAGGGAAATTAGCAATTTGTTCTAAATCTTTTTCATCTTTGAGTATAAAGTATTTAGCATGATTGATATTGTTTCTTTCAAATACTTTTTTCATTAAGCTTTTATCTGTAGTATTTTTAGCACATTCATAAGAATTAGTTCCAAGATTAAGCTTTTCTCCAATGTAGCATACTGTTAAATTTCCAAGTTCTGTAGCAGCAGTAGCAATACCTACTATATTAAATTTGATAGCTAATTCCAGAATTTTTTCTTTATCAGCAATAGAAATAGGATGAAAATAATCTGCTAAATCTTTGCAAAAACAATTTTCATTGTAGTCAAAAACATGAGTGATAAAATCTTTTTTTGCATGTAACACTAAATCTGCTTGTAAATCACCACCGCCAATAATAAAAAAATGTTTGTTTTTCATAGATTCTCCTAGTAAAAATCTGCTAAAAGATTTTTACTAGGAGTTTAGAAGTGAAGCTTTCCTTTTATATAAATTTCAGGATCCTCATCCTTTGAAATTTTCAAATAATAATAACCCTTAGAATCCATTAGTGATGAAGAATAGGAAAAATTTTCATCATTTTTTACATAAATTCTTTCTTTTACTATCATTTGTGGTTTTAAAGTTTTTAATTTCTTGTAAAACTCATAATCTTCTTTGGTAAAAATCATTTTAACCAGACAAAAATTTTTAGCTTTTGTATTTACTTT
>NZ_MJWS01000101.1:0-909 GCF_001762365.1 Campylobacter sp. BCW_6873 | reverse complement strand
AATTAAGAGTTGTAAATAATCAATGCCATAAGAATGATATGCTAATACATCACGCCAACCTCCTAAGCGGGTTGCGATTTCTATGACCGATAATTTGCATTTTTTAAATCCCCCCCCCCCGTTAGTTTCAAATTTTACTTCTATATGTGAAGCTCCAAAATTAATTTTAAAAGCATTTAGAACTTTAATAATTTCATTTTGAATATTTTTTTTTTCATGATGAGTTATCCTAGCAGGAATCAAATGCTGTGTTTCTAAAAAATCATTTGCAAATTCGCCTTCTCGTAAATATTCTTCTGTGATAGCTATAATTTGATGTTTACCATGAGAGCTTATAGTTTCTACACTAAATTGTCTACCTTTTAAAACTTCTTCGGCTAAAACGATTTTATTATAAGAGAAATCTTTAGCTTTGTAAAAATATTTTTTTAAATTTTCTTTATCAAATACTTTTACAACTCCTCTTCCAGCACTTCTATCGCTTGGTTTTACAACAACAGGGAAATTAGCAATTTGTTCTAAATCTTTTTCATCTTTGAGTATAAAGTATTTAGCATGATTGATATTGTTTCTTTCAAATACTTTTTTCATTAAGCTTTTATCTGTAGTATTTTTAGCACATTCATAAGAATTAGTTCCAAGATTAAGCTTTTCTCCAATGTAGCATACTGTTAAATTTCCAAGTTCTGTAGCAGCAGTAGCAATACCTACTATATTAAATTTGATAGCTAATTCCAGAATTTTTTCTTTATCAGCAATAGAAATAGGATGAAAATAATCTGCTAAATCTTTGCAAAAACAATTTTCATTGTAGTCAAAAACATGAGTGATAAAATCTTTTTTTGCATGTAACACTAAATCTGCTTGTAAATCACCACCGCCAATAATAAAAAAATGTTTGTTTTTCAT
>NZ_MJWS01000100.1:2834-3758 GCF_001762365.1 Campylobacter sp. BCW_6873 | reverse complement strand
ATCTTGATCTAATTCTCCAAAGTAAAAAGGATTGTTAGGAAGTTCATTTGATCCTGTAAGGAGGGTGGAGTTTAGGAAGATTTTTATATCTAAACTTTTAAAATCTATTTGATATTTTTCTTCTATGTCCTTTATATCCAAAACACTTCTATCTTTTGCAAAAATATCACAATGATTATCATAAATATGGATCAAATTTGACATAGAGATGAAAGAAGTATTGTTAGAATTATCTTGCAAATCTTGTAAATTTACTTTATCTAAGAATATGATTTTTATATTATTTGTCTTTAATACTATGGTATTGGTATTTTTATCATAAAATTGCTCTATGTTAAATACTTCGTTTAAAATTAAATTAACATCATTTTCCTTAGTATTAAAGCTTTGATTATTTAGATTATCTTGTAAGGAAATTTCTTTATTTAAATAGTCTTGGATATCTTTTATTTTTTCATTTCTTTTTTCTTTTAAAGTATTGATAGATTTATAAAGCTTTTTTCTAGTATCAAGATAGGTATCATTGAGCTTTTCTTTATCTAGGATGAAGATTTTTGTGAAAGTAGAATTATAACCTAAATTGTTTATAGCAGTGGTTTGGGTGAAAAGATCTTCTTGATTATAATTTATAGCTATGGAATTTTCACATTGATATAAGGCTTTTAAATATGCTATGGATGAATTTTTATCTATTGTGTCTATTTCATCATTGTTTATAAAAGCAAGCCTTGTTATAAATAATTCTCTATCCATTTTTTTTCTAAATATTCAAGATAAATGAATATTATATCAAATATATTAAATTTTTGATAGTCTTTAAAGATTTTAATACATCACATACACACCCGCCATTAATATAGGATTACACACAAACCCTATAAGCCAACTTAATTTTTTGCGTTTTTCTCCTGTGCTATAACATTT
>NZ_MJWS01000100.1:2581-2784 GCF_001762365.1 Campylobacter sp. BCW_6873 | reverse complement strand
AAAAAAAACATAGTTGCAAAGGTTAAAAATTTAAAATAATTACGCACTCTATATTCTTGCGGTGATAATTTTTCAATTTCTGGAGGATCAAGTAATACAAGCGATTTATAAAATTCAAGATCATAGCTAAGATAAAATATGATAACAATAGCCATAAAAAAGATAATAAAAGATATTAAAAAATAAGATTTTACAAATTCTTT
>NZ_MJWS01000100.1:1906-2531 GCF_001762365.1 Campylobacter sp. BCW_6873 | reverse complement strand
TTAGTGATAAAATCTTTACTATAAAGTTTAAAATCCAAACCATAAGGAGTGAATTTTTGATAGTCTTTAAAGATTTTCATATACCACATACACACTCGCAATTAATAAAAAGATATTACACACAAACCCTATAAGCCAACTTAATTTTTTGCATTTTTCTCCTGTGCTATAACATTTAAATAAATAAGCTTGTAATAAACAAGGAAATATAAAAAAAGTGATCGCTAAAAAGACAATGGTGATACCACTTAAAAATCCAAAATAATTATACGCTTTATACTCTTGCGGTGATAATTTTTCAATTTCTGGAGGACCAAGTAATACAAGCCCTCTAGAAGTTTCAAGATCATAAGTAAGATAAAATACGATAACAATAGCCATAAAAAAGATAATAAAAGATATTAAAAAATAAGATTTTACAAATTCTTTTATATTAATCTTAATCCAATAATTTAAAATAGAAAAGGCAATAAGAACGCTTAGAGCTATAAGATAAATTCTTGCAACAGTAAAACTAGCAATAAACAAAATCAAACCCCAAAAAATAGAAAGTGTAATGCTATCTCCCATTTAAACTCCTGTATTATAAAGCACATTATAAGCTTTATCTTTAAAATCAAGTTTA
>NZ_MJWS01000100.1:0-1856 GCF_001762365.1 Campylobacter sp. BCW_6873 | reverse complement strand
AAGAACACTTAAAGTTGTAAGATAAAATTTTATATTAGTAAAAGCAAGAATAAATCCAAATAAACCCCAAAAAATAGAAAATGTAATATCTTCTCCCATTTAAACTCCTGTATTATAAAGCACATTATAAGCTTTATCTTTAAAATCAAGCTTAGTGATAAAATCTTTACTATAAAGTCTAAAATCCAAACCATAAGGAGTGAATTTTTGATAGTCTTGATAATCTTGATTGTAAAGATAGTATTGTTTGGTTTTTGGAGATTGCAGAATTCTTTGAGGGCTTATTGAACAATCAATTTTATATCCATCTATTTCCCATTCAAGCCATTCTCTATAAGTTGCCATTTGATATAAAGAACCTTCTATGCTAAAAGTTTTCGTATTAAAATCCCAAGCTCCAACAGGTTGTCCTAGCTTGATAAAATTTCCCTTATCATCAAATTCATGTCCTTGATCTAAAAAATCAAAGCTATCATAAACATAAATAAGCATTTCATCAACGCGGTATGATACCTTTTCTCTATCTCCTTGAATTTCTTTTTTAATGCTTAATTTTGAAGGAACAAAATTAAAAGAAAATTTACCACTACAAGCATAAAGAGATAGATCTTGCATGAGTTCATCATAAGTTTGCTCTAAAGTCTCATATGTATTATAAGTAAGTCCAAATGGCGATGTCGCAAAAATAAATTTATCAAGTCTAGCATAAGAAAAATCTACCTTAAATTTCTCTGCAATATTTATACCTAAATTTTGCCAAATTTGTCTGAAAAACTCATCATCACCCATACCTATATATTGACAATTTAAAGTATCAAGCTCATAGGGCTTACAGTGTAAAATGCGTTTATAATCTTTTGAAATTTCATCATTTTCTTTAATGATGATATAAGATTCTTCATTTTTATCGCTTCGATTTTCTTTTATATCGATAGCAAAATCAAATTTATATTCTCCTTGAGGCAAATTTTTTAATATCAAAATATTATGAGTTTTTCTTAAAATTTTTTCTATTTGCTTTGTAAAATTTTGAGTGTATATGTCTTCTTTTGTATGAAATTTTTTACTTAGTCTTTTTATTATAGGAAAATGAGAATAAAACTTATCCCAATCTAGCGTAGTGTAAAATTTAATAGAACGCCTTTCTTCTCTTACTTCATTTGTTTTATTATCTATATGGCGAGAAAAACGCTCTGAATTTTGCCTTAGTCTTTTCATCTCTTGGGTTTGTGTGTTGTTTGGATAAGGGGTATAATGTAAAATAAGGGGTTCTATACCTTTACTTTGTAAGAAATTTTGTATTTCTTTTAGTCTTTGTTCTGCTTGGGGATTATTAGGCTTATTTTGTTTTACGGGGAGATGATAATTTTGTATTGTATCTATCTTAGGGCTATTTTGCCACAATACTTGAAGTTGATAACTAACAGCCCAACCTAGTGTTGCTATTTCATTATTGCTTTTTTGATAGTATTTAAATTCATTATAACAACACTCTAATTCTGTAGGTAAAACTGTTTCATCATATTGCAAAGTGCTAAAATTTATATTATTAATATAAATTTGGCTCTTTAAAGTTTCTTCATTAATATGTCCTACTGGAACAATGTTTTCCCAAAAAAGTTCTTCATCCATTATTTCATCCTATTGTTTTTATATTTTTTAGAAATTCCTTAAGCATGTTCTCATTTAAATTTATAGAATACCTAGTCCAGCACATTCTAGCATATTTATAAAGTTTCATATATTTGGCTTGTTTTCATATATTATTTTATCCTTTATGATTTGCATTTGAATTCATCTTTAGGAGAAAAATAATAACTAGGTGTATCTTGTTTTATAGTATTATCTTGATCTAA
>NZ_MJWS01000099.1:1708-2366 GCF_001762365.1 Campylobacter sp. BCW_6873 | reverse complement strand
TCCAAACCATAAGGAGTGAATTTTTGATAGTCTTTAAAGATTTTCATATACCACATACACACTCGCAATTAATAAAAAGATATTACACACAAACCCTATAAGCCAACTTAATTTTTTGCATTTTTCTCCTGTGCTATAACATTTAAAAAAATAAGCTTGCAATAAACAAGGAAGTATAATAAATGTGATTGTAAAAAAAATAAAATTTATAAAGATTAAAAATTTAGAACACTTATATACTATATATTCTTGTGGTGATAATTCTTCAGCTTCTGGAGGACCGAGCATTACATATCCTCTATAGGTTTCAAGATCATAGCTAAGATAAAATATGATAATAATAGCTGTAAAAAAGATAATAAAAGATATTAAAAAATAAGATTTTAAAAATTCTTTTATGTTAATTCTCATCCAATAATTTAAAATAGAAAAGGCAATAAGAACGCTTAAGGCTGTAATATAAAGTATTGTATCAATAGTAACAAGCCTAAAAATAAATCCTACCAAACCCCAAAAAATAGAAAATGTAATATCTTCTCCCATTTAAACTCCTGTATTATAAAGCACATTATAAGCTTTATCTTTAAAATCAAGCTTAGTGATAAAATCCTTACTATAAAGTTTAAAGTCCAAACCATAAGGAGTGAATTTTTGATAG
>NZ_MJWS01000099.1:0-1658 GCF_001762365.1 Campylobacter sp. BCW_6873 | reverse complement strand
TTTAAAGTCCAAACCATAAGGAGTGAATTTTTGATAGTCTTGATAATCTTGATTGTAAATATAGTATTGTTTGGTTTTTGGGGATTGTAGAATATCAGCAAAGGTTATTTGTGGTATAATATATATCTTTGGTTTATAAGTTTCCATCTGTCTTGTAGAACCCCAAATACTAAAACTCTTTTCATTAAAATCCCAAGCTCCAACAGGTTGTCCTAGCTTGATAAAATTTCCCTTATCATCAAATTCATGTCCTTGATCTAAAAAATCAAAGCTATCATAAACATAAATAAGCATTTCATCAACGCGGTATGATACCTTTTCTCTATCTCCTTGAATTTCTTTTTTAATGCTTAATTTTGAAGGAACAAAATTAAAAGAAAATTTACCACTACAAGCATAAAGAGATAGATCTTGCATGAGTTCATCATAAGTTTGCTCTAAAGTCTCATATGTATTATAAGTAAGTCCAAATGGCGATGTCGCAAAAATAAATTTATCAAGTCTAGCATAAGAAAAATCTACCTTAAATTTCTCTGCAATATTTATACCTAAATTTTGCCAAATTTGTCTGAAAAACTCATCATCACCCATACCTATATATTGACAATTTAAAGTATCAAGCTCATAGGGCTTACAGTGTAAAATGCGTTTATAATCTTTTGAAATTTCATCATTTTCTTTAATGATGATATAAGATTCTTCATTTTTATCGCTTCGATTTTCTTTTATATCGATAGCAAAATCAAATTTATATTCTCCTTGAGGCAAATTTTTTAATATCAAAATATTATGAGTTTTTCTTAAAATTTTTTCTATTTGCTTTGTAAAATTTTGAGTGTATATGTCTTCTTTTGTATGAAATTTTTTACTTAGTCTTTTTATTATAGGAAAATGAGAATAAAACTTATCCCAATCTAGCGTAGTGTAAAATTTAATAGAACGCCTTTCTTCTCTTACTTCATTTGTTTTATTATCTATATGGCGAGAAAAACGCTCTGAATTTTGCCTTAGTCTTTTCATCTCTTGGGTTTGTGTGTTGTTTGGATAAGGGGTATAATGTAAAATAAGGGGTTCTATACCTTTACTTTGTAAGAAATTTTGTATTTCTTTTAGTCTTTGTTCTGCTTGGGGATTATTAGGCTTATTTTGTTTTACGGGGAGATGATAATTTTGTATTGTATCTATCTTAGGGCTATTTTGCCACAATACTTGAAGTTGATAACTAACAGCCCAACCTAGTGTTGCTATTTCATTATTGCTTTTTTGATAGTATTTAAATTCATTATAACAACACTCTAATTCTGTAGGTAAAACTGTTTCATCATATTGCAAAGTGCTAAAATTTATATTATTAATATAAATTTGGCTCTTTAAAGTTTCTTCATTAATATGTCCTACTGGAACAATGTTTTCCCAAAAAAGTTCTTCATCCATTATTTCATCCTATTGTTTTTATATTTTTTAGAAATTCCTTAAGCATGTTCTCATTTAAATTTATAGAATACCTAGTCCAGCACATTCTAGCATATTTATAAAGTTTCATATATTTGGCTTGTTTTCATATATTATTTTATCCTTTATGATTTGCATTTGAATTCATCTTTAGGAGAAAAATAATAACTAGGTGTATCTTGTTTTATAGTATTATCTTGATCTAA
>NZ_MJWS01000098.1:929-3377 GCF_001762365.1 Campylobacter sp. BCW_6873 | reverse complement strand
AAACCACAAAATTACATCTTAATTTTAATAAAATAGAGAATCTAAGGAGATAACCCATGACATATATATTACTTCTTATTATAATTTCTACTATTCTTTCTTATCTTATATTAAAATTTATTTATAAAATCATCTTTAAATCTACAAAAAGCGTTTCAAAGTTTTTAGTCTTTCTTGGAGGTATAGGCTTAATTATCTTTTATTATACTCCTTATTCTTATTATTTAGAGCCTAGTTATTGGCAATTTAGGAATATGTGTAAGTTAAATGAACTTCCTAAAGTATAATAAGATTCTAGGGTATTTTGGATTAAGTTTGGATACATTAGATTGGGAGGAGCTGAATAGAAGAGCTTATAAAATAAGTAAAGAATAGCAATTCTATTTGCAAAATTTTAGAGAATATGCAACATATATAGGAGAAATAAAAAAGACTAGATATGATATAATGGCTATTCTGTATAGCAATAAAAAACTTATCTCTAAAGATAACATTACATCAATAATTTTACTTGATACTTGGAATACAAGACGTTACAATTTAGAGTAAGAATCTGTGGCTAGTTATAATATTGAGTGGATAGAGATAGAAGAATATTGCAGTTTGTACTTCAATACAAAGGAGCAAAAATGGACAATAAAGGATTAATCACTAAATTACGAGACAATGCAGAACTTCCTTGGGCAGCCTATGGATATTTTCATTTAGCTAATGAAAGTTATAAGCCAGAGGAAAATAGTAAGGATTGGAAAAGATTAAAATATTTTAGAGATATTAAAGAAGATACAACCCAATCTGTATTCCCCACCCTAATTGATATTCTCAACATAGAATACAAATATTTTAAAGATGAAAAAACAGGAAAGCTAAAAATGGCTTCTTTGATGATGAGTTATTTAGTGGCGACTTCTCCCAACTCCAAGCCAAACAATTCTTTTCTCGCTATGATTTATTAAAACATTGTCCTAATACAAATTCAGGTTTTTCTGCTACTCTTTTTCAAGAAAAAGAAACTAAGGAGTATATGAGATGAAAAAAACATATTATTTTTATTATATTTGTAGTTTATCTTATTGCCTGTTTTCTTTTTACATTACTGGCAGGATCTATTGGGCATGGAGCTACGCCATATAAAATAGCAACATTTTTTATCACGCTAATTGTTGCACCATTAGTTCCATATGTGATAGTCAGTCTAGTAATAGATACATACAAACAATTCCAATGGTGGAAAATTTTAAACTTAATATTCTTGATTATACCAATATATATTTTTTTTACTAGATTATGGAGGTAAGCAAAAATGGATAACAAAATATTAATACAAAAACTTAGAGACAATGCCGAGCTTGCTTGGGCTAGTTACGGATATTTCCATTTGCTAAAAGACAACAAAGGAATATCAAGAAAACGATATGCCTTAGATGAGCAAGGCAATAAAATTACTGATAATTCATATTTACGAGGATATAAAGAAATAGAAGTTACTTTTGCAGATATTTTAAATATTCAATTAAATGGGCAAGAAGTCTTGATAAACCAAACAACAAGCAATGAATTTTTATCAAGCATATCAAATAAACTTGATGATACTTTTAATTTTGATGCTCTCGATGGCGACTTCTCCCCACTCCAAGCTAAACAATTCTTTTCTCGCTATGATTCATTAAAACATTGTCCTAATACAAATTCAGGCTTTTCTGCTACTTTGTTCTATGATACACACAAAGATGGTTTCGTGGTGTGGTTTAGGGAAACAGAATGCGGATTCTAAAAATACTTTATATTTGTTGGATTATATTATGTGTTGTAGGTTGGTTTATATCTCCTATTGTTGGACATAATCCAAATAGGGTTGAGGAGTTTTTTATAATGCTTGGTTGGATAGTCTTTCCACTAATGATAGCCAATCTATGGCTTTTTGGAATAACAAGAATTAAAAAATATTTAAGGAATTTTTTAATATTGTTTTTATATTACCCTTTGGCATTTGCTCTGTTTTTGGTGCTAAATTAACTTTAGGAGACTAAATGAAAGAATTAATCAACAATCTAAGAGACTATGCCGAGTTGGCTCAAGCAAGTTATTTTAACTTTATGTATATCAATAACGATGAGCGAGAAATGGATAGTTATAAAATAGGGCAAAATAGATTCCCTAAAGATAAAGACAATATAGAAAATTTAGAATATACAAAGACCTTATCTAAAAAATATAAAGATTATTTTATTTATGATGATTCCATTGCACTATATCCGACACTTAATGGAGAATTTGGGGAGATTCAAGCTAAAAACTTTGCTAAAAAATATGAGATTAAATTCCACCAACCAAATACGGCTTCTGGCTTTAGTGCTACTTTGTTTTATGATAAAGAAAAAGATGAATTTATAGTAGGATTTAGGGGAACTGAAACTGATAATTTTATTAGCTCGATTCAAGATATAG
>NZ_MJWS01000098.1:0-879 GCF_001762365.1 Campylobacter sp. BCW_6873 | reverse complement strand
TGGCAATATCCAATCTTCTTCTCTTTTAGAATTTTTAGAACAAGTAAATAAAATAATCAAAAATGAAAATAAAAGTATCATATTTGTAGGACATTCATTGGGTGGGTATTTAGCTCAAATGGCTTTGATATATTGCGATATTAAATATAAAGACAAATTATCTTTTAGCCCTAATGAAGTTTATACTTTTAATTCCCCTAGTGTTTATGGTTGGAATTTTCCTAATATAGCTATATTTTAATTTTTAAAAAAGTAGAATAATTTTATTAAAAATATTAAAAAGGAAAATAAATGGGTGCATTTCGTAAGTTTTATATTGTTTGGGTAGTATTTTGTATAAGTGGGTTTGTTATTTCTCCTGCTGTAGGGCATAATCCAAATAGAGTGTATGAATTTTTTGTAATGCTAGGTTGGATTATTTTTCCTTTAATTCTATTAATGCTTTATCGCTTTTTTTCTCTTTGTGAAATAAAGTTTTTGTATATAGCATTGCTATTGTTACTTTATTATCCTATAGCTTCGATATTATATTACATGTTTTATTATCATAATAGTTTTTATGTTACATTATATATTTTTTTGTCATTATTTAAATAAAGGATAATTTTGCAAGAAAAAATCAATGAATTAAAAGATTATGCAGAACTTGCACAAGCTAGTTATTTTTATTTTGATTTAGAAGATTGTATATTGCAAGAAAATGAAACTATTATTACCTTAAATGAGCTTTTAAACTTAAGCTATAATGGCAAAATAGCTGGAAAAAAAGAAAAGGTCGGACAAAAATATAGTTTTATTAGTAAAGGTGAACTCAACGGAGAATTTGGAGAATTACAGACTAAAAATTTCATTCAAAGATATGAGGTTCAATTTCATCAG
>NZ_MJWS01000097.1:703-1223 GCF_001762365.1 Campylobacter sp. BCW_6873 | reverse complement strand
AATAAGAATTTAAGTGTATTATTAGGGTTTTTATGAGTTTTTCTCTATTTTCTTTATTTTCAAAAAACTCAAGAGGACTGTGATTTATAGTTAAAATAACCAAAAGAATATACTTGAAAAATTAATAATACAAAAAACATATACTTTTTAAAAAAATAAAATTTTTCAAATATAGAAATTCAATAGAAGGAGAGAAGCTTAGTTAAAAGTTTGTTGGGTAAGCCACAAGGAGAAACTCACCCCCAAAGGGGCAAGGCTAATAAGCCTTGACAGTAATTATACAAATTAGTATAATTATAAGTATGAGTCGTGTCATATAGTTCACCCCCTTTCTAGGGTGTGATTATGCCACAGGGTTGCAGCCTTGTGGCAAAACCCTTAATGTAATTATACCAAACAAATTCTTTAACTTCTGAAACAATTTATGAAAGATTTTTGTATAAGTTTTAATATTTTAATGAAAATTTAGGTGTAAGCTATAAACAAGAAGCCTTTCGAGCTAGCTAAGAATACTTGGCTT
>NZ_MJWS01000097.1:291-653 GCF_001762365.1 Campylobacter sp. BCW_6873 | reverse complement strand
GAAAAATTAATAATACAAAAAACATATACTTTTTAAAAAAATAAAATTTTTCAAATATAGAAAATCAATAGAAGGAGAGAAGCTTAGTTAAAAGTTTGTTTGGTAAGCCAAAGGGAAAATTATAGCCCCCTTTAAAAAAGGGAAATCAAGTGTTAATAACACTTGACTATAATTATACAAATTAGTATAATTATTACTATAATTTTGTTTAACATTCTGTATCACCTCCTTTTTGGGCGTGATTGAATGCTAAAGGGGTTGCCGCCCCTTTGGCATTAACCCTTATGCAATTATACCAAAAACAAACTCTTTAACTTCTGAAACAATTTATGAAAGATTTTTGTATAAGTTTTAATATTTTA
>NZ_MJWS01000097.1:0-241 GCF_001762365.1 Campylobacter sp. BCW_6873 | reverse complement strand
TAAGGATTATGGATACTTAAAATAGCTTCTTGATCGATTAAAACATTAGGATGAAAATTAAAAGTTGCAGGGGTGCTTGGATGAGATGAAGCATTGGTTAAAGTATTTAAAGAAAATAAATCTTGTTCTAAACTTTCAAAAAAGCCTTCACATTCTATAGAAAAAAGCTCTTCAAGACTTTCTTTGATGAGGGCTTTAGTGATTTTAAAGGGTAGGGGATTTGAAGTAGAATTTGATATAT
>NZ_MJWS01000096.1:263-2690 GCF_001762365.1 Campylobacter sp. BCW_6873 | reverse complement strand
AAGTAGAATTTGATATATTAAGACTCATGTAAGAATTAAGGGACATTGATGATCCTTTTGGGGGTTGAGTTTATGGTGTTTATAATTTGGTATAAATCCACTATGTTTTTAATTTTTATATTTATTATTTTAACACAAATAGTCTAAATTTGAGTAGAAAAAGAAATTGCTTATTTTTGTTATTAAAATCTATTTTTTATCTAAATTTACTTCTATGATATTGGGTTCTTTTTCGCTGTTTTGTGTATTTTCTAAACGCAATTTTATTTTATTTGCACCCATGGGAGTTAAAATAGTAAAATATCTAATATTATTTTCATAAAAATCCCAAATTTCATCAAATTCCAAATAATTTGCTAATCCATATTCTTTAAACTCACATTCTTTATAGATTGATTTTAAAAATTTTGGCACTTCATTAATAATAAAAAGTATTTTGATTTTTTCTTTTTGAGAATTAATATCCAATTCTTTAATCAGATTATTTTGATATTCTTGCTTTATTATTTCTATTATTTTTTTATTATCACAATTTTTTAAATCATTAAGATTAACATCCATTTCTTTTTTTAACTCTAATTCTTGAGGAAAATAATTTGTATTCTTATAATTAGAAGCTTGTGGTAATAATATATTTAATTGTTCATCACTTTTAAAAATTAATTTCGCTATATTCATAATTTTAATATTTAATTCTAATATAGCGTAAAAATCTTTTTTAGAAAAAATTTTATCTACACCTTTTTTCATATTTACAATATCTAAATTCTCATCAGATAAAAATTCTATAAGTTTATTTAAAAATATAGCTTGAGGAAGCATTACCACCCTTTAAGCTCTAAACTTTCAAGCTCTTCTAAACTCATTGCTCTAATTAAAATCCTTTCTTCTGATTGAATTAAAGAAAAATCTTGTAGTTTTTCTAGTGCTTCTTTATATTCTAAATATCCTAAAGGTTTATCTTCGCTAATGCTAAAAAAGCTTAATCTCCATTTAGCTTCTTTATCTTCATCATCTAATTCAAAATTTTCCCAAGGTTTTTTAAAAAGAATAGTATCTGTATCTTCACTTAGGGTGAAATTTATTATTAATCCATCCGGTGTTTCATAAAGTTTAGGCATAGCTTCATAAGCTTCTTCCCAACGCCTTTGTAAAAGTTTTAAATCTTCCATAAATTTTTCCTTAAATATAAAATGAAAAATTATAACTAAAAATCTTTTTATATTAAATCATAAGGAAAGTATTTACACAAAACTGATTCTATTTTGCTTAATCATTCTAGCACGATTGATAAGAGCATAAAGGGCTATATCTTCATCATTATATATTTCTCCTTCAAATTCTTCATCCCCATCAAACTCAATACTTCTGTATTCTATAATTTCTGCTTTAGCATTAGTAATAAAAGATATATATTTATCTCTTTGTTTATCATGTTTAATACCTGCACATAAAGGTTTAAGTGCTTCATCATACCAAATCACTTCTAGTTTTTCTTCTTTGATGATTTTTAATGCTACTTCTTTTCCATTTCTCATTGAATAGTCTTCATTTACGCTAAAATATTTTTGTTTATAATTCATCTGCAACATTTTATCAATTGCTTCTTTTTCACTATCAAAAGAATACTCAAGTTCAACACCGCCCCTTTCTCCAATATAAACAGCTTCGTATTTATTATTATTAGGATTAAACCAAATTGTAAAATGATATTCTCCTGCTGTATAATCATAATCACGCCAAGTTACATAGATTAACTTTTCTTCTTTTATAATTAATTCTGCTTGTTCTCTTGTCATTTTCTATCCTTTATTATTATATTTGTTTGATAAAACCTAACCTTGAAACATTTACACAAAACTGATTCTATTTTGTTTAATCATTCTGGCACGATTGATAAGAGCATAAAGGGCTATATTTTCATCATTAAATATCTCTTTGTAATATTTACTGTATCTATCCCCATCAAACTCAATACTTCTGTATTCTATAATTTCCGCTTTAGCATTAGTAATAAAAGAAATATATTTATCTCTTTGTTTATCGTGTTTAATACCTGCACATAAAGGTTTAAGTGCTTCATCATACCAAATCACTTCTAACTTTTCTTCTTGGATGATTCTTAATGCTACTTCTTTTGTTAGATATTCTTTAATGTCTTTTCCATTGTATTTTTTTTGTTTATAATTCATTTTTAACATTTTATCAATGGCTTCTTTTTCACTATCAAAAGAATACTCAAATTCAACACCGCCCCTTTCTCCAATATAAACAGCTTCGTATTTATTATTATTAGGATTAAACCAAATTGTAAAATGATATTCTCCTGCTGTATAATCATAATCACGCCAAGTTACATAGATTAACTTTTCTTCTTTTATAATTAATTCTGCTTGTTCTCTTGTCATTTTCTATCCTTTATTATTA
>NZ_MJWS01000096.1:0-213 GCF_001762365.1 Campylobacter sp. BCW_6873 | reverse complement strand
TCTACACTAAAATATTTTTGTTTATAATTCATCTGCAACATTTTATCAATGGCTTCTTTTTCATTATCAAAAGAATAACTAAGTCTAATACTTCCTTGGTCTTCAACATAGAAAGTTTCATATTTATTATTATCAGAATCAAACCACATAGTAAGATGGTATTCTCCTGAATGTTTATAAGAAGGATACCAATCTGTATCAATCAACTTTTCT
>NZ_MJWS01000095.1:338-5980 GCF_001762365.1 Campylobacter sp. BCW_6873 | reverse complement strand
CAAAATACCCTAGAATCTTATTATACTTTAGGAAGTTCATTTAACTTACACATATTCCTAAATTGCCAATAACTAGGCTCTAAATAATAAGAATAAGGAGTATAATAAAAGATAATTAAGCCTATACCTCCAAGAAAGACTAAAAACTTTGAAACGCTTTTTGTAGATTTAAAGATGATTTTATAAATAAATTTTAATATAAGATAAGAAAGAATAGTAGAAATTATAATAAGAAGTAATATATATGTCATGGGTTATCTCCTTAGATTCTCTATTTTATTAAAATTAAGATGTAATTTTGTGGTTTGATAAAGATTAGCTCGCTAGCATCCAAACATAGAAGACAAAAATTGCTCATTAAGATAAATGATTTCATGTATGAATAAATAGTATTATAATTTAGAAAGTAGTTTTGTAATTAAAACCAAGAAAACAAAATATATTTTTAAGATATAACCCCGACTATAATTACGCATTTTAGTCGGGATTTTTTTAAGATAATTATAATTAAGCTTTACCTTCTCTCCAATCATCACTTCCGCTAGTTCCAGCAGCAGTATGTTCCCAAACTACTTTTCTATAACTCATTGAAACTTTTAAAAGCTCGGTTTTATCATGATTACTTGACTCTTGTGCATTTGGCATTATTAATTCAATATTTGTAATAATTGCATCTTCCAATTTTGTAGTAAAAAAATGTTCAGATCCGCCACTTGCTGCAGTTCTAAACCAATGAACTTCGACTATTGGAAGTCTTTCTCCTTTGGTAAGTGCATTATATAACAAAGGCACGGACTTATTCAATGAGCAAGTAAAAGAAAAGGGCTTATGAACTCTTTGTCCAGAAGGTTGCCCACTTTGCTGATCAACGGGTACAGTTACGATATGAGATACCTCTTGTGCCATGATTTCATCTTCATGACCTGATTTATATCTATTGCCAATACTCGCTTCAGTAGATGCACCACTTGAAATCAAACCTTGTGTGGAACCTTCAATTCTTATAAACGCTGGTTCAGCCATAAAAAGAACCTCCTTTAATTTTTTTTAACATTCAAAATTGTATCATTTTAATCTTAATCTATATAAATTTTTGTAAAATATTTGTATATTGATATTAATATTTATTTGTTTTTACTTTAAATAAGGAATAACGATGTTTAAAAAAATATTTGATTTTATAAAATCAAGATTATTTATAACTGCTTTTTTACTTTGTTGTATTTTTCTTTTTAGTGTTTTATTTTGGTTTTGGGGTCCTTTAATAGCTTTTAACGACATATATATTTTTAGTAGCTCATTTTTAAGATTTAGTATTATCTTGATAATTTGGCTTATTGTTTTTTTATTTTTTTTATTAAAGCCTATTATAAATTTTATATCTTCTTTAAAAAGTGAAAAAAGATTAAAATTTAAAGACCTAAAAAAAGAAGCTGATGAGTTTATTTACAAATCTAAAAGAAACTTCTTTTTATCTCTTAAAGATGCCAAAGAAACATGGAAGAATGATTTAAAAACAAAAAATTTACCCTTAATTATCATCATAGGAAATGAAGGGGCTGGAAAAAGCACTTTTATCAATTATTCTAACATCGAATATCCACTTAGCGATAGTTTAGAGTCTTATAAAAAATTCCATAAGTCTACTAGAAATTTTGCACTTTATGTATCAAAAAAAGGCGCTTTGTTAGATACAGAAGGAAACTATTTTTCACAAGAAGAATTTTTTAAGCCTACAAGTAGCGATGAAATACCCGAAGATGATATAGATAAAAATAGAGATTTTTTAATTAAAAAAAATATATGGAAAAAATTCCTTACTTTTCTCAATAAAAATTTTTTTCATAGCAAACTAAATGGAATTATTTTAGTTGTTGATACTGTCCTTTTCTTAAATAATCCTAAGGAGTATTCCAAAAATCTTATTAGATATCTAACAAAAAGAGTAAACGAATGTGAAAAAACTTTGAATTTAAAGTTGCCCATCTATATAGTTTTTTCAAAACTTGACTTGATGGAAGGCATGAAAGAGTATTTTGATATTTTCGATAAAAAAATTTCAGATAAAATTTTAGGATTATCTTTTGATAAAATCTTAAGTGAAGAATTTTTAAATAATGAATTTAAAGAATTAAGTGATTCATTATTATGCTCTTTAATGAGTAAAAATTCCCATATTTACAATATGGAAAATAAAAATAAAAGCTACTTATTTTTAAAACAATTTGATAATTTATTTGCATTAGCAAAGACTTTTATTTTGGAAGTACAAGAAGAAAATAAGCTTAAAAATAATTCTTATCTTAGAGGAGTTTATTTTGTTAGTGCCTATCAAGAAAATATTCCTAGAAATTTCTTACTCGATGCCATATGTGAGAAATATAACTGCAAAAAAGTATTATCAAAATCCAATATTATACATAATAAACAAAGCTATTTTGTTAAATCACTGCTCGAAGATTTAATTTTTACAGATTATTCTTTAAGCACTATGAAATCTTATTCTAAAAAATTATCTTTTTTAATGATAATTTTAATCATAAGCTTTGGAACATATGTTATATCTTCTTATTTTATAAGTAAAAACAATAAAGAATTCGAAAAAAGCCAAAACACCTTAAGATCTTTACAATTGCTTCTTAAAGATCAAGATTATCAAAATTTAAATATTAAACAAAAAGCTGACTTCTTAATTGAATTGAGAAATATTTTAAATACTTATCCTGAACTTTGGCAAGATAATAATATATTTCAATATTTAAATCTAAATCTCTCATACAAAGGATTTAAAGAAGCTAAACAACTTTATTATAAACTGAATGAAGATGTGTTAAAAAATACTTTATTAAAAGAAATGGAATATACTTTACTTACCGATACAAATAAAGAAAATTTAATCAAAACATTATATATGTATAGATCTTTATTTGAACAAAAATATTTTAATAAAGAAATACTAAAAATTTGGATTAACGAGAATTGGAATACTTTAAGTAAGTATTCAATCTCTAAAGATGACTTTCTAGAAGGGGTGGATGAGCTTAAACAATTTAATCTTAAATCTTTTACAGAAGATGAAAACAGTATACATACAGGAAAAAGAAAACTTGAGAGTATAAGTAGAACTCAAAGAATTTACATTCTTCTTAATTTTTTAAATAGCGATAAACCTAAAGAAAAATATCTTATAAAAGAGGATTTAGGTTTTGCTGCAAATAGTGTATTTTCAAATAATTCTCAAATAACTTCTATAGATAAAATATATACAAAAGTTGGTATGATGGACTTTTTAAATGATTTAAATCAACAAGTTGACACCGCAATCAATATTGAATCTTGGATGCTAGATAACAATTTTAAAGAAAATAAAAACACTTTGACTATGGGTATTTTAAAATTATACTTAAGTGAATACCAAAATGCTTGGCAAAATCTACTCGCTTCATTGCAACCTGTTAGGTATAATACCAAAGAGGCAATGCTTAATGAGCTTAATATCTTATCAAAAAAAGAAAACCCTTTATATTCTTTGTTAAAAATTGTTAGTTCTAATACAAATTTAAATGATGCAGTTTTACTAACTCAAGCCTACAATTTAGGATTAAATGCTGGGGAAATTAGATCAAATTTTATTGGGGTAAGCAATGCTTTCACACAATATCATAAGCTAGTAAACAAAAATACACTTTTAAGTGTTGGTAATATAGAAGTGGGCAAAGGCACTGATGATGAAAAAATATTAGATATTCTTAATACAAGTATTACAAATATGTCCAATAAAATTATAGATTTTAGTTCTAATAATAACCAAAGCGCTGAAGAAAAAATTTCATATGCTCTTGGAGGCAATAAAGATGCCAATGATCCTTTTGCTGTATTTCAAATGAACATAAAAAAATTACCTAATGATTTAGAGAGATATTATAGTCAGCTTTCTAATTATTCGTGGAATTTTATAGAAAATCATGGTATTTCTTTATTTAATACTGCTTGGATTAATGAAGTGTATAATCCATTTGTTAATGATATTGCACCATATTATCCTTTTAATGATGAGAGTGTAGCAGATCTTAGTATGGATAGTTTTAAAACATTTTTTGGAAGAAATGGGACATTAAATAGTTTTTATAAAAAATACTTGAACAATGTTTTAGTAAAAAGAAAAAATAACTATTCTATCAATTCTCAATTTGCTTCAAAATTAAATTTCTCTAAAGAATTTTTAGATTTTATCACCAATGCAGGCAATCTCTCTAGTCTCATACTAAATGGTAATGATAATATAAAAGTTAATTTTACTATTCAAAGCCTTGATTTAAGTGCGGATTTTTCCTTTATAAAGCTTGGCTATGATAATAAAAATATCCAATACGATCATACTCTTAATCAAACCCTACAAATTGTAGCAGAAAAATTCAATAATGGAACAAGTTTAAATTTTACAGCCTATAACTACTCTAATCCTAATTTAAATTATACAAAATCATATAAAGGAGAATGGGCATGGTATAAGTTTATAAAAGATAATAAAAGTAATTCTATATACAGCATTATATTTAACAATAATAAAAACTTATATTTTGACTTTGAAATTATTAACGGTGCTAGTGAATTAAATAATATAGTTTATATTTTAAACAATCTTAAAATAGTAGAAAATATTACAGGGGTAAATAAACAATGATAGAAAAAGAAGAAATAGGAATTGCTATTGAGAATTATGACGAATGTATTAGTGGTTCTAAAACATTTGTATTTAACACAAAGGGTGGAACTATAGGAAGCGGTGATGATTGCACTTTTCGTATTCAAGATAAACTAGAACAAATCAAAAATACCCATGCCATAGTATCTTATGAAGAAGGATCTTTTACAATTGCGGCTTTTGAAGATTCTGACATTTATTATAATAAGTCCTTTTCTAGAATGCCAAGTGGCTATGAAATAATAATCAGCATAGGCGATATTTTTAAAATCGGTAATTTAGAATTTAGATTTGTGGATGCAAAAAGCATTGAAGCAAGCATTAAAGAAAATAAAAAATACTTAGAAGATATTGAAAAACGCAATCATTTTGATGAAATTGAAATTAAACCTAGAGGAAAAACAAGTATAAATTTTGACAAAAACAAAGAGTTAAAAGAGATTTTAGAAAATAATGATTATAAATTTATCGAAGAAGAAAAGGCAGATGATAGCTTTTTAAAAGAAATAATTCAAAAAAATCCAAATTCATTAGAATATGAAAATGTTTTAAAAAGTTTGGTAAAAAATTTAAAAGATATTAAAACAAAACAACAAAGCTCTAAATTAAATAAAGATTATTCTCCTATTAGTATTAAAGATTTTGAAAGCATTGTTAATAATATACCCTTAATCAAATCCACGAGATTGATCAATATTTTAGCCCTTAGCCTAATCGCAAAAGAATTATATACTCCAATATTTGAAGAAATGGAAGAAAATATGTTTATTAAATATATTGAAGCTGCCATACAAAACAATATCAAAGAAGATAAGATTCTTTTTGAAAATCTTACCATCAAAGCATTGGAAAAGTATATTAAAGATTTTGAGTGATTTTCACTCTTTTATATTATGCTCTTTAGCATAAGCTAGTATCTTAGCTCTTAAATCCTCTG
>NZ_MJWS01000095.1:0-288 GCF_001762365.1 Campylobacter sp. BCW_6873 | reverse complement strand
AATAATTTCTAGTCTTTCAGGGCTATAGTATCTTGGAGCATTAGGATAGCCTTGAGGAGGAGTTAAGGCTGCTAGTTTGGCGCTTAATACTAGGGTATCTTTGAATAAAGTGGCTTGTCGATCACCCCAATCATTTGGAATATCAGCATCGAATCTAGTTTCCATTCCATTTACATATCCATCCATATAATGATCAAATTCATTTCTACTTTCAGAAGTAGAATCCACATCTCTTGGATCTTTTAATTTACCTTTTTCAATATCATCATATAAAGCCCAAATGATTCT
>NZ_MJWS01000094.1:1277-2043 GCF_001762365.1 Campylobacter sp. BCW_6873 | reverse complement strand
GTCCTGATGAGCTTGATAAAGCAGATGAAACATTAAGACAAGAATATCTTAAAAACAAAGAATTTAAATTAATTAAAAGTATTAAGTAGATTGGTTATAATAAAACAATTTATCTATATTAGGAGTAAATTTGCAAATTCCTATTTATTCTAAACTCAAAACAAAACTAGAAAGCAAAGGAATAGACAATATATCAAGTGGGCAAATTGCTTGGTGTTTAGGGAGTGGCTATATTGCTTTAATATGTGCTGTATTTGTTGTTATATATAAACTCAAGAATTTGGAATTTGAGCTTTATATTGTTTTTTTCTTTCCTATCTTGCTATTTTATATTGCTATATTTTGGTTTATTTTTTTAAGTTTTTATAAAAACTTCTTTTTTATTCATCTTTTTTGCTATTGTTTTATGTATATCTTTAATATAATTTTTAATGATTTTTATTTAAATCTTGCAATAATAAATATTTTATTAATGATAATATGGTTTTTTTTTGTTAAATTGCATTTAAAATTTAAATTTTTATTTTTAATGATGTATTTTTGTTTTGAAATTGCAATATTTATAGGAATAATACCTTATGGACTTTTAGAAGGAACTATTTCGAAATGAAAGAAATAATAAAATATTATGTAGCAATTTATGTAGATGAGTTATTAGAAGATGAAATGTTAAAGCATGTTGATTTTTCTTTGCTATTTGAAGCAAAATTTTCTCAAATTTCTAAGCAAATCGACTTCACCCACGCTTTCTTAGGACTTACCAAAG
>NZ_MJWS01000094.1:0-1227 GCF_001762365.1 Campylobacter sp. BCW_6873 | reverse complement strand
AAGATAGATCAAAAATGGTATGAAGCTAAAGAACCTAATGAATTCAATGATGGTTTTTGGGGTTTTGGAACTGGAATTGCTAATGTTGCAGAATCTCTTATAGGATCTCCTGGCAAAGTATTTAACAATAACCAATATGTATTAGATAGCAGTATTGATAAAAATTGTTATATTATTAAAAAACTAAGAAGCCCCCAAGCCTTCAAACCCTCTAATCGTTGCACTTTAGAACTTTCTAAAGAACAATATGAAATCCTACTTGCAAATATTAAAAATGATTTTAATACTACAAAAGAAATTACACCTAATAGCAAAGAACCAATCAATGAAGAATTTACCTATAAGCTTCTTGAAAACAACTGCGTTACTTGGGTTATTCAAAAACTTTCTGATATAGGAATAGAGCTTATTGATGATGAATATAAAGTGCCTGGAAATTTGATAGATATCTTTGGCTTGATCAAATCTCTTCACTCTATCTTTTTGAAATTTCAAAACATTGATGATAATTTACAAAGTGTAAAAGGTGCAAGAGCTTTTATTACTTGGACTAGATCTATGCTAGATAATAATTATATATGTTATGTAAATCAGGAAAATTTAGAAAAGAAAATACAAACTTTTTGTAAAAAAGATATAGAAAATCAAAGATATTATGAAAGTATTAAAAAATTTTATGATAAGGCCTCCCAACTTAAAAGTATATATAATAAATTAGATTTTTGTTTGGAATCTATCACTAAAAAATTTAATACAAGCATAAAAGGCGATTTTGAATTGATTTATTTCGATAGAAAAGATAGACAAATTAAACTTTTAAAAGCAGATAATGATTATGAAGCTATTGCGATACAAGATTTAGATTTGAGTCAAAAATATAATAATTTTAGTGTGAGTAAGTTTTATCCTTTTATTTTTATACCTAAAGATGAAATGCTTTCAAGAATGCTTTATCATAAATATGATTATGGTAATATCTCACAAGAATATCAAAAAGATAGAAATGAATTTTATTTTAATGTTTTAGCAGGAGAAAAAAGCGATAAATACTGGAGTTTAAGTTATCATAAAATGACTAAAAATTTAAGGAAAATTCATGCCTCTTGAAAAAGTAAAAGAAACAATTTTTGCTTATGATAAAGAAGTGATTGATTGTGAAGTTTTAAAGGCTAAAAATGTTGATTTAACTCATTCTAAAATTTATTTTCAAGGTATACTCCTTACAGG
>NZ_MJWS01000093.1:260-1112 GCF_001762365.1 Campylobacter sp. BCW_6873 | reverse complement strand
ATAGTATTTCCTAGTCAATTAGAACTCAATGATAAACCTTTGGAAGATGTGAGTTATACATTTGTTCCGGTTTTAAGAGGTTTATATTCAATGTTTAAAATTACAAGTAGACTTAATAGTGGTTTAACGCGACAAGAAGTAGTGAAAATTATTGAAAAACTACAAAAAGGTAGCAGTGGGAATATTCGCCTTTTGAAAAATAAAAAAGAATTAGATGAACTGTGGCAAAAATTAATAAAAAATGCCACAAAGTTAGAAGAAAAATATATTCCTATAAAAAATCATAAAACAGGACAAATTACGCAAGAAAAATTTATAAGATATAAATTGAATGATGGAATTGATATTATATACAGAACAGGTTCTGGAAGTGGGGGAGAAACAATAAATATTTATGGTAAAAATCCAAAGCTCAATAAAACTATTCATATTAAACCATAGGAATAAAAGTGAAAAGAATAAAAGTAATATATGCAATGGGTAATCCTATTTTTTCTTATAAAGAAAAAGATGATATAGGATATAAAAGTTATGAAAATTTAAGTAAAGTATTAAATAATAAACCATATTTTTCTGAAATGGATTTACTTTTAGAATATTTAAGATACACAACAAAAACAGATATTCTCTTAGCATTTGAATATTTATTATTAAAACTTATTGATGATGAATTTTTTGCAAGACATGAAATAGATGCAAATATCATTCAATTTTATAATATTGATAGTCTTAACAACACTCCTTCTTTAAATACACCCAAACCTACCTATATAAGTGAATATATTAATATCTTGGGGCAACTTTTTCTAGCAGGTTATATAGATTTTGGATCTTATTGTGATGAAGATAGAA
>NZ_MJWS01000093.1:0-210 GCF_001762365.1 Campylobacter sp. BCW_6873 | reverse complement strand
CTCAAACTTATCTTATTATAAAGAAGATAAATATCAAGCTTGGATATATTTTAGAGATAATTTCTTCTATAAAGAAAGATTTATTAGAGAGTTGGATGATCTCGAGACATTAGATGAGGATGGATGTAGTCTTGTTTTAGGTAATGTTTCTTGGGATACACCACAATATTGGTCACAATACAATATCTGGATAGCAACAACCCCAAAAGG
>NZ_MJWS01000092.1:0-5570 GCF_001762365.1 Campylobacter sp. BCW_6873 | reverse complement strand
TTAGATCAAGATAATACTATAAAACAAGATACACCTAGTTATTATTTTTCTCCTAAAGATGAAAGCAGTGGTTTAGGAAGACTTAGTATCTTTTATAAAAATGATGAACTTTGCTTGCTTAATTATTCTATATTAGAAAATTCTTTAAATATTAAATTAGAATGTTTAAGCAAACAAAGCTTAGAGTATAAAGACTTAATTTCAAACACTTTAAAAGAACAAAAAACCACACAAGTAGATAAAAAACAAGCTATAGCTAAACTTCATGCTCTTTTAGAAAATCAAAACCTAGAATGTATCCATGGAGGTAAAGTCATACTTAAATCAAACAAAGGAAAAACTTTTAAAGATGATGGTGTGCCTATAATGCTAGAAAGTGATTTATTAAACTCTAGTATAGTAGCTTGTCCTAATACTATAGCAGGTGTAAGTGTTCCTTGTACTAAAGTTGTTAATGTAAAAGGATCCTTATCTCAAAAGAAAGTCAATAATGAATATGTAATCTTACAAGAACTCATCTCAGCTTGTAAAACAGATAAAGGCTTTGCTTTAAAAGTAAGCTTTACTCCTACTAAGTTTAAATTTGATCACAGCTTTAATCCTAAAGAGGGCTTAGGAGAACAAAGTAAAAATCAAATAGAGTTAAAAGAACCTATAATAAGACTTCATTATAAAAGTGATAGATTTCAAAAAGATAATTTACCTATCTATAATCTTTTAATCAATAATGAAAAAAAAGAACAAAATAAGGCTTTAAATGAATTTAATATAGATTTAAAAGATTTAAAAGATTTAAAAGATATAGAGGATATAAATATTCTTAATCAATTCAAACAAGACTTTAGTAAAGATTATGAATTTAAAGAATTAAATCTTAGCTTTGATACTAATTTAATCAAACTTTATTTTATTATCCCAAAAAACATTGCTAAAGTTTATAAAAGTGCTTATAAGGAATTTGAAAATAAAGATTTAGGAGTAGGGTATTTTACACAGCTACATGAGTATGATAAAATCATCAAAAATTCCCTAGAAGACAATAAAAAATTAAACGAATATCATTTTAGTTTTTTAGCTCCTGCAAAAATGCAAAATTTAAAACTTCAAATCGCACAAGGACTAGATGAAATCTTAGAAGATGAAGATAGAAAACAAGAGCTTTATGTTTGTAAATTTGTGGTGGTAAATGGGGTTAGTGAAAACAATGCTCAAGAAAAAATCACTCATCTAAGCAATGATGGTCAAAATCTTTTAAAAAATATAGAGAAGCTAAGACTCAAACCTTATAATGATCAAAATGGAAAAGAAATTACTTCATATGTTAAAGGTGCAACTATTGGATATGGACATCTTATAGGGCAAAATGAATAGGATTTGTATAAAAATGGTATTACTTTACAAGAAGCGGATAAATTGTTTAAAAGCGATTTGTTACCCTTTGAAAATGCTGTAAAAAATTCAATAAACTCTTCCTTAGCACAGAATGAATTTGATGCCTTGGTTATATTATGTTTTAATATAGGGATTGATAATTTTAAAAACTCTTTTGTTGCTAAAATCATCAATGCAGAGAAAACAGGCTACAAAACATTAAAGGAAGCTTGGATGGCGTGGAACAAAAGTCAAAATAAAGTAATGCAAGGACTAATTAATAGGAGAAATGCTGAATATAAGCTTTACATTCAAGGAGGTTATGAAAAATGGTAATTTTTAAAAATATATTATTGTTTTTATTTTTTAGTACTTATTTATTAGCGCAAGAGGATTTTACTCCACTAGAGCAATGTACCTATGAAAATGAAAAGTTTTGGATAAAAATTTTAAATCTATGTCCAGAGGGTAATATAACTTGTGATAAAGTTGTATATGTGGGTGTCAATAAAAATAATGGAAAATATATTGTCCTAAACGGTAAGTCTATTAGTGATGTAAATATGAATTTTAAAGGATATGTTTTTAAAAATGGTATTTATGAATACAATATTTTTAATAATTTTTTATATATTTCTAAAAACAAGCAGATTATACAAGAATATCGTCTGAAATTATGTGAAAAATAGACGCAACAAAGGCAACAAGCAACAACAAATACCTAGAATATGTAAAAAGTTAAAAAGATGCAATAAGAATTACAAGAAGTTTTTAAAGTTATAAAAATCCTAATTAATGAAATCTTAGCTCCTAAATTTTACAACAAATACAAAGATTTAGAAGTTGAGATTGATGATAAGGGTAATGTGCTTAGGTGGATAGGAGAGATTAATAGAGAGACAAAAAATATTAGCAAATAAAAAATGATATAATAATGCTTTATATAAGGAATCTTTTATGTTTATAAGTTCTAAAACAGAGTTAATTCAAACTATTAAAAATTTAACAATCAACAATAAAGAAGTTAAACAGATTGATTTTATTTATCCTAATTTTTCTATTTTACACGCTATATTAAAAAATATTGATTTTCATCAAAGAAAAATGCTATTTAAAAATCAAATATTGACTATGGAAATACTAGAAATTTTAAAACAAACTTGTGATAATCACAATAATATAGAAATAAATATCCATACCCTTAATGAGCTTGATGCTGGACAAAATGTAAATTTAAAAGATTTATCAAGCAGTGAAATTTGCACTAAAGTTTATTTAGAAGACTTAGAAGAAGAAATTCAAGACAAGAAACAAGGTAAAGATTTTAATCTTTTTTATCATACAGATAAAAATAATCTTTGTATCGAATTTATCAATACTTTAAAAGAACTAGCTAAAGATTCTGAAGATATAACAACCTTAGACGAGTTAATCGAAAACATTGATCCTGATGATATAAGCAGTGATAAATTTGATGATTTTAAGAAAAAAGTTTTAGAAATGATTGGAAATGTCATAGAATCGGATTTTTTCAAAAATAGCATAAGTCCCACTTTAAAAAATACTTATGAAAAATTTATCAATGAGTTGTTAGAACACATTAAAAAACTTGCCGAAGAAAAAGAATATGAAAAAATTAAAATCATACTAAGTGCTATAGCGGGTGTTGCAATAGCCACAGTGGTAGCTGTTCTTACAGGTGGGGCAGGATTAGCTATTTTGGCTGCTGGTTTATTTTCTTTAATGGGTTCTGCAAGCGAGTATTATGAATTTGCTCAAAGAGATTATGGCACACTTTTAACGCCTTTAGCCGCATTTTTAGCCACTAGATGTGCTATGTTTATTCATTATATTAATTCTCGCTTGTTATCTTGTGTTTTAATTATTAATAAAAAAGAAATTATTGATTTAAGTGGTTTTGGATTATATCTTGGAAGTGATGAAAGCAATATCGCTTCGAATTTGGCTTATAAAATCACTTTAAGCGAAGAAATAAAAAGCATTGAAAATATTTTTAGTGAAATCTTTTTAAACCCAGAACAAAAAGACAAGGGGTATAAAAATACACCCAATGATTCAAAATCGAGCAATTTACCCGCTTTCATTTCAACGCAAAAATTATCTAATTTGTATTTAAAAAACAATGCTATTTTAAAGAATTTGCAAGAAGATATTAAACAATTTATTTATTTTTCCTATATAGAAAGTCCAAATTTTAACTCAAGTAAACTAGCTGAATTTTTCGCACAAAAAAATCAAAATGCACAAATAGATTTAAATACAACTAAAATGAGTAAAAATTATTTGATTATTTCAAATATCCCCAATAAATACAATGCAGGACTTAGTGAAAGCTTAACTCAAGAAATCGCCAACTATAATATACAAGATAAATACAGAAGAATTAAAAAAAGTATTGATACATCAAAAAAAACTTATGACAGCACAAGAGATTATAGCGAATATAGCATAGAAATGCCACAAGATGAAAATGAACCTTATATTTTACAATTAAGCCCTTTTGTGAAAATATCCAAAGAAGCTTATGAGAATAGTAAAAAAGCTTATGAAGATATGCAAAAGGTTTATAAATATTTAACAAATTTTGTTGCTACACCGCAGAAGCTACCAGAATTCGCAAAAACAGCTAAAGAAAAATTAGCAATATCAGAAAATGAGCCAATGATAGAAATAGTAAAAAAGACGGAAAATTTACGACATTGCGAACGAATAAACATTTTAGCTTATATTGACTACAATAAAAAAATAAATGATAAAAAATGGCTTCCTTATTTTTATATCAAAAAATTCTTTAAACAAAACGAAGCCAAAGAATCCATCATAGAAAAAGAAAAAAAGATGGCTCATCAATATTTAACTTTTTTGAAAAAAGAGTTTTTTGAAAAATCGGATAAATCTTCATTTGGGAACTATTCTTTAATGGAATGTTTATTCATTTCATTTGTCTTGTATCAAGCTAAGCTTATTTTTCCAAATATCAATTTGGATTTGAAAAAATATGGAGGCAGTAATTTTGTATATATAAAATACTTAGAGGAAACTTATGTTTTATGGACAGATGAATGTCCAATATATGTAAATAATGAGCCAACAAATATTACAGCATATGAAGTTGTATCGCAATTATTAAAAATACTTGACAAAAAAGATTATTCTTTTGTGGAAAATGATAGTTTGATAACTATAGATGATTTTTTTAATGAATTATCAAAAGATTTAGATACAACAAATACATTAGATAAAAAAATAATCAAATTAAAGCAAATGTATCATTTAGATGAACAAAAATACATTAAAGAATTTATGAATTTAGACGAAGAAACGCAACGAGCTTTTGTTGCATGGATGGATATAGAGAAACAAATATCAGATTTATCAAAGCTTTTGGAACAGATGTATGGAAAAGAATATTTAAATAAGGCAAAAGAACAAAAAACAAGTGAAATATTTACTTATGCGATGTTAAAAATTTTATTAAGTGCTAGTCCTTTTATCAGCTTTACAGCTCAAATGTTGTGGGATTTTAATTTTTTAAAAACAATAGAATATGTTATTCAAGCTTGTATTAAAATAAACAAAGAAGGATTTAAAGAATTTTTTAAAGAACAGCTTGGTATTTTTGCACCTCCAAAAAAGAATAGTATATATCATATACACATAAAATCTAATTTAATAATAAAAGCACGCTTGCAACAAATAGAAAAAGAATTAATTCATACTAAAATCCAAATGATTTTAGCACAAGAGATAAAATCCAATTTAATAATACAAAAAAATACATCCGGTTTAAATCTATTTATCACAAAGATAAAAGAATACTTTAATGAAAAACAAATTAAGATTTATTGGAGTGATAAATATATGAAACAATTATTTATATACTCTAATCAAGAAAGCAATATATCTAAAATTGCTCTTATGCATAGCATAGATATACAAACTCAAAAATATACTATTTATACTTATGCTAAGCTAAATAAACTTGACCTTGCTTCTATTGTGACTGGAGAATTTGTGGGTATTTTTTTAAATTATCTCTTTCCAACAAATTTTAAAGCCCTACAAGAACAATATGAAAGCATTGTTTATCAGCTTTACACCTTCAAAGATGATTCTCCTTTAGCAGTTATAAGAGATCATTTTGTAACTTATCCTTTTGCAATCAACTCAAAATTCAT
>NZ_MJWS01000091.1:0-6693 GCF_001762365.1 Campylobacter sp. BCW_6873 | reverse complement strand
AAGGAAAAACAAATGAAAACTTTAGAAGAAATGCAAGCTATGGATGAAGAAGCTATAAGGGAGTTAGGTTGGGAGTTTTTTAGACTTGTTAAAAATAATAAACTTAAAGAAGTTAAAGAGTTTTTAAAAGATTATCCCGTGCCTGAAGTATTTTTAGAGAAACGTCGTAAGGTATATTGGTGTAATCATCCTATACCTTTTTTTAATCCTAGTTCTACTTTAGCTTGGGCAGGGATTGCTTATGATAAGAGTCAAAGTTTTGAAATGATGGAGTATTTTGAGAGTTTAGGACTTAAAGCTGATGATGAGTGTTTAGGAAATAATGCCCTTACTAGTTATATTGGAGTAGGTGGAAAAAATAAAAAAATGATTGATTATTTTTTTAAAAAAGGATGTAAATTTGAAGTTTATGATGAAAAAGGTGCCACCCCTTTGCATTCTTGGATATTGCTTGGTGATCCTGAATCTGTAAATTTTTTAGAAGTGGCTTTACAATTTGGTGCTGATGTAAATATGAGAAGGATTGAAACAGAACATGAAGATAGTCATATCGATGCCGGGGAAACTCTTTTACATATAGCTGCAAGATCTGAGAAAAAACCTATTGGAACTTGTTTGGAAATTTTGATCAAATATGGAGCTGATGTCAATGCTGCTAATTGCACTATCAATGAAACTAAAGATGATAAAATTGATTATTTTGAACCTGCTACTCCATTAGATAGAGCTATTTCTTTTGGGATAAATAAAAATAAAACAATCTTAAAAAAAGCAGGTGCTAAGACTTGGGAACAATTGGTTAAAGAATACAATATTGATACAAGTTTAGAGGAACCAGAACAAATTAAAATGTATGAAGAAAGAAGAAAGATAAAAAAATAATAAAAAGGAGGATTTTTTCTTGAAAATTAAATTTCATGATGTTAAATTTTATATTAAAGAATTTGAAAGTGTAGATATTATCGGTGGTTATATTGCTTTTTATGCACCTGTGAAAGAGCATTTAGAGGTAGAAAAAATTCAAAACGATCAAAATCCACAAGAAGAAATCCTGCAATTTAACAAAGATAACTCCCAAAAATATCTAAAAAAAACCAACCAAGAAAAAGAAGAGAAAATCGCACAGCTTGGACTTAACACTAGCGAAGATATTAATAAAGAATTTGATAAGTTGGACAATAAGGCTACTCCTATTGGAAAATTTGTAAGAAAAAATTATAAATATGATATATTTTATGATGTTTATACAAAAAAAGGTGATTGCATAAAAAAAATTCCTATAAAAAATGGTGTCGCAAAAATAGAACAAGGAACTTTAGAAGATTTTTATGGTGGTGATAACCCACAATGGTGTCTTATACCTAGATTACTTCCTGAAGATGATAATAAAGATTTTGAATTTGATCCTGTTCCTATTTTAAATAGTAGCTTTGTGATTTTAGAATTAGCAAACTGCAAGCAAAAAACTCTTACTTTTCAAAGAAAAATAGCTCAAATAAATAATCCAGATGATTTTAAGTTTCAAACACCTGAAGAATTTAAAGAAATGCTTAATAACAAAACAACCTTTGCTGCTTATGGTGGCAAAAAACAACAAATAGAAGATCTTATAAAAACTGCCAAATTAAAACTTAAAATGTTAAAAAAACTTGAGCCATCAGAAATTTCTAAAAAAACTAAAGAAAGCTTGATAAAAAAACAACATGAAAAAATTGAAGAATGTGAAAAAATAAAAATAGATCTTGAACAAAATGAGAATAAAAAAATCACACCCAGTGTTATAGGAGATGCGGGAGAATACATCACCTCTTTACTTTTTAAAAAAAGATCTACACGCCATTTGAGCAATCAAAGAAAAATTGATGCTAATTTCAATCTTCATAGTTTTAATCATACTATACCTGATTTTTTAGTGATCATCAATGATATTCCTAGTTTGGTAGAGGTTAAAAATGTCCAAGTTCAAAGCTTGACAGAACAAATAAGCTTTGAATTAAAACTTGCTAGAGAATATGAACTTGATTATTTTTTCATATGCAATAACTATACACAATTAACAGAAAATCTTTCAGGAAGCGCATTGACTCTTCAAGAACATGAAGCATTGATAAAAAATAAAGACAAGGTGAAGGAATTTGATGAAGAGACAAAGGCAAAGAAAAAAAATACAGTAAAAGAGGTTTTAAGGTCAAAAGATAAAAATTGGTATAAAGTATCAGATGTTGGCACTTCTCGTTTGAGAAATTTTTCAGAAGAAGCTGGAGATCAAGGTTCAAGAAATGGCTTTATTTATCATAAACATTTACACAGAAGTATAAAAACAGTATTTAAAGAAATGTATTTACATCATATCAAAGGTGTAGCACCCAATAAAATAGTGATAAAAAGATTTGACTTAAATTATGAAGAAAAATTAGAAGAAATTTTCAACCAAAACCAAGAATTGCAAAAAAATTCTGGAATTGCAAAAGGATAAAGATGTTAGATAAAATAACAATCAAAGGATATAAATCTATAAAAGATTTATCCAAATTTGAGCTTAAAAAATTAAATATTTTAATAGGTGCAAATGGTTCGGGCAAAAGTAATTTTATTTCAGTATTTAAAATGCTTAATGCTTTATTTAATAAAAATTTGCAATTTTTTACACAAGATAAAGGACCTGATAATTTTTTACATTTTGGCAGAAAAAAGACTGAAAATATATATCTTGAATTTGCTTTTGGCAAAAATGGTTATTATGCTACCTTTGTTCCAACGAGTGAAAATAAGCTTATGATATTAAATGAATATATTTTCTTTGATGGAGACTATAAAGACTATAAAGAACCTATAGGAAGTAATCAACTAGAAAGTAATCTTTCAGATATAATAGAACGAAGTTATTCTAAAAAAGTAGCACAACATGTTCTAAATGAAATCAAAAAATGGAAACTTTATCATTTTCATGATACAAGCGATACAGCCAAGATGAAGGGAATGTGTGATGCAAATGACAATCTTATATTTAAAGAAGACGCACAAAATATAGCAGCTTATCTTAAGATGCTTCATGATAATCACAATAATCACTATGAACAAATTTTAACGACTATACAAGATATCGCTCCTTTCTTTGGAGGATTTATTTTTAGAACTAATGAAAATATACAATTAGAATGGTATCATAAAAATAATCCTGATACTCCTTTTAAATCCCATATGCTTTCTGATGGGACTTTAAGATTTATATGTTTAGCTACTTTATTGCTTCAGCCTTTTGAGTTGATGTCGGGAACGATTATTATTGATGAACCGGAATTGGGACTACATCCTTATGCATTAAAGGTTTTAAGTGAAATTATTAAGAGAGTGGCTAAAGAAAAGCAACTCATTATTTCTTCTCAATCTGTAGAACTGATAAACCATTTTGAAGCGCAAGATATTATAGTAGTAGATAAAGAAAACGATGAATCTACTTTTACAAGAATGGATGATGAAAAATTAGAAGCTTGGCTTGAAGACTATACACTTGGAGAAATTTGGGCAAGTAATCTTATAGGCGGGAGACCAAAATAATGATTACAAGATGTTATGTGATTTGCGAAGGACAAAGTGAGGAAAAATTTATAAATGAAATTTTAGGATCGTATTTTTATAACTCTAATGTTTATCTTACTCCACTTATAATACCTACATCTAAAGGGCATAAAGGTGGAGGACTTGCGTATGATAGGGTTGTTGATTTTATTGTTAAAAAATTAAAACAAGATTCAAAAGCTTTTATGACAACAATGTTTGATTACTATGGATTGGATAATAGATTTTTAAAAGAAAAACAATGTAATAAAAATATATATGAACACGTTGAAAAAATACAAGAAGAATTTGATAAAATCATTAAACAACAATGCGATACAAATAATTTTTTTAGCTATATACAGCCACATGAATTTGAAAGTTTGCTTTTTAGTGATATTACAAAAATAATTAAAGCAGATGCTGAATGGAATAAAAAACTTATTTATAAACTAGAAGACATTGTCAAAGAATTCGATAATCCAGAATTTATTAATAATAGTAAAGAAACAAGTCCTTCAAATAGATTAAAAAAGATTTTATCTTTTCCAAGCTATAATAAAATCTTGCACGGTGGAAGAATCGCTAAAGAAATAGGCATAGATAATATAAGATTAAAATGCCGACATTTTAATAAATGGTGTGAAAAAATTCATAGTTTAGGCAACAAAAAGGAAAATAGTGAAAAATAAAAATTTATTTCACAAGAATTTGAAAAAGGTTTTTAAAAATAGCAATAAAAACACCTCAAACACCTTCAGGAATTAAAATGAAACAAAATATAAGCGCTAATCAAGTAAGTTTTTACCTTTTTTCTACAAAAACCTTTAGCGATGAAAAATATCTTGATGCTTGGAGCTTAAAAGGGAATCGTTTAAATTCTCAAGATTGGTTTGAATTTAAACAAGCTAATAAAGGTAGTTTTTATAACAAACATTTAAATGATACTTTAAAAGCCATGCAGAAACTTAAAGCTTATTTTAGCATCGATAAATTTGAAGGTATAAATTTACATGGAAATGATGAATGGTGCGATTTTCTACCTTCAAATTATCTCCAAATTTACGATAGGCTATGTTTAGATAAAAGCAAATATATTTTACATAGATATTATCAAGAAAATGATTTAAGCGAAATAGGAGCACTTAAAAATCTTTCTCCTAATTTTCCTTTTTGGAATGAAAGTGGTGAAAATTTTTCTCAAAATCAAATCAATGCTTTTATAGATAAAGACAACTTAGCACCCTATTTCAATAAATATGATGTTTATTTTAACTCTTCGCTTAATTTAACTTTTAATTTCAGTGATGAAAGCTTAAAATATCTAGTTGATAATTATAATCATAGAATCAGTCATACTTTTATCCCAAAAAATCAAGAGCAACTAGAAAAAGAATTAAATTTAAGTAAAAATGAAAAAATTATTTTAGAACTTCAAAATATGTTTTTAGATCTTTGTAAAGGCATCAGTGCTGATTATGCTTTTATGGATTTTTCTTATTTTTTTTCAGGTTATAACTATATATTAAACTCTAAAGATAATGCTTTTAAATCTTATCCTGCCACCCAAAATACACTTATTTATAAAAGAAGTTTTAAAAAACATATAGAAAAATATGCGAATAATTATTTTTTAAATTACTATTCTAAAGAGTTTTTAAAAGAACTTGATAATCAAGAGTTAAATGAAGATAGACTTAATCATTATCTTATCAATTACACCAAAATCCCAAAAAAAGTCGAAGAAGAAAACATACAAGGCATACTTTCTAAACAAAAAGATATAGATATTAATTTTGTAAATTTTATAGATTATCAAGATTATGTTTATAACAATAAAGATGATTTTTGGAATTTGTCTTCAGAGGAAAATTCTATGCTTTGGGAAAAATTTTTAAGTAAAAATACCTTAAAACCTTTTCCTTTAAACTTTGATTGCTCCTTAGAAGAAAAATTTCTTTATGCTAAAGATGAGCAATTAGAAAACATTCTCAAATCTCACAAGGCTTTTCATGGCTAGAAAAAGAAAGATAACTATTCCTAGAATAGAAGATATTAATGTAACTCTTGATACTTCTTGTTTGCATCCTATATTGGAAGATAATACTTTATTATGTTTACATGGAGGTAGAGTTAAGTTAAAAGCAAAAAAGGCTAAAAGAATAAAATATAATAATGTTCCTATTATGTTACACGATGAAATACAAGGAGCTAGTATAAGTGGATGTTTAAATCCTCCAGTAGCTGGAGGACCTTGTACTAAAGTTGCTTTGGTATTTCCTTATACTTATTCAAAGCATAAAATCAATAATAAATATTCCGTTTATCAAATGGGCTTAATAGGAGTAAGTAATAAAGGCTATCCTGTACTTTCTATACCTAAAAAGAATAAGATTAAATTTGCTTTAGCTAAAATACAAGCTAATCCTCTTGCTAAGATTAAGTATGATAGGATAAGATGGCAAGGGATAGGAGATAAATTAGGAGCGGCACAAAAAAGCAAAGAGAAAGCAAAAATGCTTTTATATTTGGAAAATGAAAATAAAAAAGGTAAGGTAAGTGATAAAGAAGTTCATCTTTACAAACATAATGGAATATGGCCTAAAGATACTCCAAAACCTAGAAGTTCTGATTATATTGGTGAAAATGGTAAGATTAAATATCCTGATGATGATGGTTATAAAATTCCACCTAAACCAAGAGAAATCACTCTAAAAAAAGGGGCAAAACTAGACAGATATGGGGATAATTCAGGCGGTTTTGTTTGCCCTTTTAAGGAGAAAAAAGGAGCGATGCCTTATGAAAAAAGATCATTGCCCTATGAAAATAATGAAGTAATGCAAAAAACCTATAAAAGATATGAAGTATTAGAAGATATTAATATGGAAAGTATTGATAGAAAGGTTGAGATGAGTGGGAATGATAAATTAATAGAAAAAATTAAAGAGTTAAAAGCAAAAAACAAATTCCATTCCCCAAAAATAGGTAAAATATCTCCACATTTTGAACAAGAAGGCAAAGGAACACAAATTAAACTTCCTATTTCCATAGAAAACTTAATGCAATTAGGTTTTATCAAACAAATATAATAATAAAGGATAGAAAATGACAAGAGAACAAGCAGAACTAATTATA
>NZ_MJWS01000090.1:0-1587 GCF_001762365.1 Campylobacter sp. BCW_6873 | reverse complement strand
GGGCGGTGTTGAATTTGAGTATTCTTTTGATAGTGAAAAAGAAGCCATTGATAAAATGTTGCAAGAAAATTATTGGCATAAATATCATGATATCAAAGACATCAAAGAATATCTAACAAAAGAAGTAGCATTAAGAATCATCAAAGAAGAAAATCTAGAAGTGATTTGGTATGATGAAGCACTTAAACCTTTATGTGCAGGTATTAAACATGATAAACAAAGAGATAAATATATATCTTTTATTACTAATGCTAAAGCAGAGCTTATAGAATGGAAAAGTATTGAGTTTGATGGGGATAGATACAGTGAAACTTTTGAAAGAATAATTAACGATGAATTTCTAGCCCTTTATGCTCTTATCAATCGTGCTAGAATGATTAAACAAAATAGAATCAGTTTTGTGTAAATACTTTCCTTATGATTTAATTTAATCTTAGTGGGTTTAAAAACCCACAAGGCTTTTCATGGCTAGAAAAAGAAAGATAACTATTCCTAGAATAGAAGATATTAATGTAACTCTTGATACTTCTTGTTTGCATCCTATATTGGAAGATAATACTTTATTATGTTTACATGGAGGTAGAGTTAAGTTAAAAGCAAAAAAGGCTAAAAGAATAAAATATAATAATGTTCCTATTATGTTACACGATGAAATACAAGGAGCTAGTATAAGTGGATGTTTAAATCCTCCAGTAGCTGGAGGACCTTGTACTAAAGTTGCTTTGGTATTTCCTTATACTTATTCAAAGCATAAAATCAATAATAAATATTCCGTTTATCAAATGGGCTTAATAGGAGTAAGTAATAAAGGCTATCCTGTACTTTCTATACCTAAAAAGAATAAGATTAAATTTGCTTTAGCTAAAATACAAGCTAATCCTCTTGCTAAGATTAAGTATGATAGGATAAGATGGCAAGGGATAGGAGATAAATTAGGAGCGGCACAAAAAAGCAAAGAGAAAGCAAAAATGCTTTTATATTTGGAAAATGAAAATAAAAAAGGTAAGGTAAGTGATAAAGAAGTTCATCTTTACAAACATAATGGAATATGGCCTAAAGATACTCCAAAACCTAGAAGTTCTGATTATATTGGTGAAAATGGTAAGATTAAATATCCTGATGATGATGGTTATAAAATTCCACCTAAACCAAGAGAAATCACTCTAAAAAAAGGGGCAAAACTAGACAGATATGGGGATAATTCAGGCGGTTTTGTTTGCCCTTTTAAGGAGAAAAAAGGAGCGATGCCTTATGAAAAAAGATCATTGCCCTATGAAAATAATGAAGTAATGCAAAAAACCTATAAAAGATATGAAGTATTAGAAGATATTAATATGGAAAGTATTGATAGAAAGGTTGAGATGAGTGGGAATGATAAATTAATAGAAAAAATTAAAGAGTTAAAAGCAAAAAACAAATTCCATTCCCCAAAAATAGGTAAAATATCTCCACATTTTGAACAAGAAGGCAAAGGAACACAAATTAAACTTCCTATTTCCATAGAAAACTTAATGCAATTAGGTTTTATCAAACAAATATAATAATAAAGGATAGAAAATGACAAGAGAACAAGCAGAACTAATTATA
>NZ_MJWS01000089.1:0-493 GCF_001762365.1 Campylobacter sp. BCW_6873 | reverse complement strand
CTAAAGCAGAAAAAGCTTATTATAAATCTTTAAAAACTAAAAGAGAAAGATATAAATATTTAGTGATTAGAAGTGGATTAAGATCTGTGGTTATAGATATACCTTATGATGCTTATGCTAATGTAGATGAAAAAGGAAATTTAATCAATGAAGAATACGCTTATATTTATGATGAAGTTAGCAATAATAAAGAAACCTTAAAATCTTCTCTTTTTAGACAAGAATGGGGTATAGCAGCAGGAATACTAGGAAAACCTGAATATTTTGTGCGTTCTAAAAATCATGGCTTTAATGCCAGAATGATACAATGTTTTATTTTATATATTCAACTCACAGGTGGAGGATATGAAGAATTAGGTATAAAAAGAGGAATTTATAATTATGCTGATAATCTTTTAGAAATAGGTATGGCAGGGATACATAAAAATCCTTTAAGGGCTAAATTAGTAAAAGATTTAGCTAAAACTATACAGCCTGATGAATTTGGTATGCT
>NZ_MJWS01000088.1:0-3405 GCF_001762365.1 Campylobacter sp. BCW_6873 | reverse complement strand
CTTAAAGCTTTTAAATCTATGGAAAAAACACAACCTGAAAAAGAGATAACTAGACAATAATAGTTACTCTTTGTAATCATAATATATAATAATAATATATAAAAAATATTTTTTATATATTATTAGTTAATAATAGTATATTATAATTACTATAAATATACAAAAAAAGGATTAAAAATGAAAAATACAATCAAAATTTAATACTATAGAATTTAAGAATTTAGGAATTATTACATTTAAGTCAATTGTTTTTTAAAGTTCTTATTTTCCATATATTCTTTTCGTAAAAATGTCAAAAATCATTACATTTAAGTCAATTTTATTTGAAAAAATTCTAAAATTGCTGCCTATTGACATAGATGTGATACTTTGATATAATTTATTTCGAAGATTAGAATATTTGTTACATTTAAGTCAATCTTATCATCTTTTAATACAAGGAATCAAGATGCTATTAAATATTATTATTGAAAAAGATCAGGATGGATATTTTGCACGCATTTTAGAGCTTGAAGGTTGTGTTTCGCAGGGAAATACTTATGAAGAAACTTTAGTCAATATAAAAGAAGCAGGAGAGCTTTATTTAGAAAGTCTTGCAAATGAAGAAAAAAGGATTATTGAAAATAAAACAACTTCAATTATTCCAATGGTTTTAGCAAATGCCTGAATTGCCTAGAATAACTGCAAAAGAAGCAGAAAAGCTTTTATTGCAAAATGATTTTTCGATTGATAGGCAAAAAGGCAGCCATAGAATCTATAAAAAAGGACTTTATAGAATGGTTATTCCTCACCATAGTGGAGAAATATTGCACCCTAAAATCATAAAACAACTATTTGAGATCATAGAAGTAGCAAAGGATTAAAAAATGCCAAAAAGAAATACTATTGATACTATTACACTCGGACTTTTTAGTGATGAAGATGTTTCTATAATCTGCGAAGATACGATTAAATTAGAAAGGGGCTCTGTAGCTGTATTAAGTGGCAATAGTGAAGTAGGAAAATCTTTTTTAGCTTTAAAAGTATGTGCTAATGCTATTAATGATGGCTTAAAACCTTTTTTTTGGAGCGTAGAAGATAAAAATAAAGCGATTTTAGAACGCATAAAAAATATTGAAAGTTTTTATTCTTTTAATACTGCGGAACTTGAATTTTCAAATGAACTTCCAAAAATCAATAAAGAACCTATAAATTGTTTAAAAGAAGAGCTTAATGAGTTAGCAGATTGTGATTTAATTGTTCTTGATACCTTTAGTGCATTTTTCTCAACATTAGGCTTTAAAGATCAAAACAATCAAAACGATGTGCAAAATTTCTTTAATATTCTAACAGATATAGCAAAATCAAATAATCAAGCTATCTTATTACTTCATCACTTAGACAAAAAAGGCGAAAGTCTTATGGGTAGCTCTGTTATTATTAATGCTCCTAGACTTGTTTATAAACTTTCGTTCGAAAAGGGAGAAGATAAAAATTCTACCACCTATCGCTTGCTTGAGGTGCTAAAGGATAATAATAATATCAATGCTGGAGAATTTCAAAAAACGATTAAAGTATTGCAAAATTCTAGTATTGATGAGCCTTCAATTGTAAATCTTAGAGCTAACAGCATTGATTCTAATACTTTGGAGATTATCAATAAAAAAGATATTTCTGCTGTAAGTGTTAATGAATTAGCAAAAGGCTATGTAACAATGAATGAAAATAGAGGTGTTTTTTATTTAAGCTCACGAAAGCTTACAGACACTAATTTTTATAAAGTATTTAAAGAAAATGACAATAAAATAGAATTTGGAATGCTTGGTGCAAATGGTTCATCATATGCTATTACTCTTAAAAATTCTTTACTAACGCAAACACATAGAAGTATTTTAGATGCTTTATTTTTATATATCAAGAAAAATGTAGATACAAGTGTTATTAAAAAATATCAAGAAAATTTTTGGGATATGGAAGTAAGATTAGAGCCTTATAAATTCTTGAAACAATATCTTAATAAAAATTCTAATAATTACTCTTGGTTAAAACAAAAATTTACAGAAATCTCTCGTTTTGCGTATGATTTGGCTTTCACTCAAAATGTAGAAGATAAAGATAAAAAAACAATCACTCAAAGAGATAAAGGTATTTTAATGTTTGACTCTGTAGAGCGTATCACAAAAGAAAATGGAACAATTGTATCTGTATTCGTGCTAACAGTTCGTAGAGAATATATTAAAAAACTCGAAACAGAATCTACCCTTTCTTATGATGATGACTTATCAAAAATACTCATTGATTTAAATTCTTTAGTTGCACAGGATTTAATTAGATTTTTGACAAGTTTTCCTGATAAGAAAATCCTTAGTTATAGTGAGTTTTGTGAAATTAAAGCTTATAGACTTTATAAAGAAAGTTCTATCATTTCAAAACAAAAAAAGGAGATTGCTAAATTAAAAGATAAGCTTATAGAATTTGGAATTAATGTTTATGACAAAGGTATAGAATTTGCAAATTATGATGATGAATTTTTTTATAACAAGTATAAAAATGAAAATGATTTGTTTTTCATCTATCAAAGCAATAATAGAGTAAAAAGATATATTAAGCGTGGTGATCCAATGAATCAATTAAACACCAAAAGCAATAAATTTCTTTTACAGAAGTCTTTGTTTGAGTGAATCACCCATCTGCTAAAGCAAAGTGGGTTTCTTGCTTCAACGAATAGATAACTAGTATATAACCATTTGATACCTACTAGAGCTATCTTTACCCCAACTAGCATTAGCAATAGATTTAGATAAGTGTTTGTTTTTAATTAGTCCTTTAATATTTAGATTTTCAACAGCTATAAAATCATATAAATTTGTGATTTCATCGCTTATCTTATGCAAATAATAGAAAAAGCAAATATTGTTCTTAACCTTTTACTCACAATCAGAAATAGAAGTTTTCATTGGGAAAATTTATATAAAACAAAAATAACAAATCAAAAGGCTTTAGCTCCTAAATCACATAATACCTTTATAGGCGTTATGCCAAATAAAATCAATGCTTTTTTAAGTGATTTAATAGAGAGTTTTGAAAAAGATTTAAATAGCTACTTAAAATAATATTTAAGATGGGCGATCTCGATCCGCCCTTATAATGATTTTAAATTATATCATACAATAAAAAAATTGTCAATTTAGTTTATATTTAGTATTGCTCTAAAATGTTGATTGTATAATAACATAATATTTAGATTTTCGTTTTAAAGGAGTGCAAATGAGTGATACTATTATTTTAGGTATTTTATTAGAGAAGTACAATAATGCTAAATATAAAAAAGTCGGAAACTGTATTAAACTTCGTTATCAATATCACGATGTAAATGTGAATTTATATTTTGATGGTTATGATAAAAATTATCCTTCAACTTCTATA
>NZ_MJWS01000087.1:0-2014 GCF_001762365.1 Campylobacter sp. BCW_6873 | reverse complement strand
GCGGATTTTTATGAAGGAAAGATTTAAAATGAGAAATTTAACTTTAGAAGAAAATATATTTTTAGCAAAAAAGAAACCTTGTAGATATTATTTGGAAATCCGCGAATTTAGAAGGTGTAAATGTTACTTTTCCTGAAACTCAAATGATTATAGATGGCTTTAGTGTTCCTGATAAAACAATACAAGATTTAACAATAATTTTAAATCTCAAAAGAGCTTGGAATTATTTGTTTGATACCATTAATGAAAAAGTTAGTTTGAGTTTGATACAGGAGTTTAATAGGATTGTAGGCAGAGATTTGGTTCATAAATCAGGATTTTTAAGAACAGCTGATGTTAAAATAAGTGGAACAAATTTTAAACCAAAATTACCTATTGATTATGAGGTTAGTGAAAATATAGAAACAATTTTAAAAAATGAAAATAAAAAAGAAGTAGCATTGGATTTGATGTTATATCTTATGAGAAGTCAATTATTTTTTGATGGAAATAAAAGAACTTCAATGCTAATTGCTAATAAAATTTTAATTGAAAATGGATTCGGTATTTTGGCAATTGCTAAGAATGATATGAATGAGTTTTTTGCCCATCTTGTTAAATTCTATGAAACAAACAATAATTATGAAATAAAACAATTTTGTAAAGAAAATTGTATTGAAACAATGGTTTTTCATAATGATGAAGAAAAAAACAAATTATAGGAAAGAATTGAGATAACACTCAAATTTTCATATAAAACATTAAAACTTATTCATTCAAAAATACTATAATTAAAGCGTATTAAGCATGGCTACTCTTTCGGTTATAAGAAGGAGACATGATGAGTAGTCATTGATTTTTTAGTTCTTGTCTTAGAATTAATTAACGAGATAATCAAGCTTGTTGATTATCTCACTTAAAAAACCGTTGAAAATTCTATAAAAACCAAATTTAGTCTAAGCTTAATACAATTGTAACAAAAAACACTTAACCGAAAGAGGCGTGGCTTTCGGCTATTTGTTCTTGCAAAGTCTTTATCGTTAATATGTTCTATTATAAAACTTCTATAAAAATTTCTTTACTTTTTAGTTCCTCATAAAAATTTTTTCTTTTATTGGGGTCGTTTGTAGTTACAATGGTAAATCCTGCTTGTTGAATTTTCATGAGAATTTCTTTTGAAATATTCATACTATGGAATAATTTTTTAAAATGTTCAGGTGTCATTACTGCTGCTCTAATATAATGAAAAAATGGATTACCATTTTCTTTATTTTTATTATATTGCATAGTATTATTAAACACTATGTCACTGCTGTAACTAATGTTTTGGAAATTATCTTCTTTGATACGCTTTCTCATCTCATTATAAAATGAAGTTAATTTGTTATTCTCATCTTTAATAAGATTAAGTATAGGATCTGGAATTTTATCTAAATATTGATTTTTTTCATCGAAATTATCCACATTAAAAGAAGTAATATAGTAAGATTTATCCATTGCTAATATTATAGAAGTTGAAGGATAATTTTTATCATAACCATCAAAATATAAATTCACATTTACATCGTGATATTGATAACGAAGTTTAATACAGTTTCCGACTTTTTTATATTTAGCATTATTGTACTTCTCTAATAAAATACCTAAAATAATAGTATCACTCATTTGCACTCCTTTAAAACGAAAATCTAAATATTATGTTATTATACAATCAACATTTTAGAGCAATACTAAATATAAACTAAATTGACAATTTTTTTATTGTATGATATAATTTAAAATCATTATAAGGGCGGATCGAGATCGCCCATCTTAAATATTATTTTAAGTAGCTATTTAAATCTTTTTCAAAACTCTCTATTAAATCACTTAAAAAAGCATTGATTTTATTTGGCATAACGCCTATAAAGGTATTATGTGATTTAGGAGCTAAAGCCTTTTGATTTGTTATTTTTGTTTTATATAAATTTTCCCAATGAAAACTTCTATTTCTGATTGTGAGTAAAAGGTTAAGAACAATATTTGCTTTTTCTAT
>NZ_MJWS01000086.1:0-3432 GCF_001762365.1 Campylobacter sp. BCW_6873 | reverse complement strand
GCTCCTAGAGGAGATGAAGTTTGGGCTGTGGGTGCAGGTTATAATACTCTTCAATCTTCGTTTGGTGCAGGTGGTAGAAGTTTTATGGGAACAAGAGATATGCAACATGGTGGCGAATTAGTTAAAGATAATATGACTGGAAGTTCCGCTGTAATCAATGCTAATGGTTCTATAGGTAATGCTTCTATTAAAGGATTAAATGCTGGTATGACTGCAAGCAATTTAGAAACAAGAGCGCACGCTCTAAGTGATGCGATTCAAAATTCTAACCTATCTCAAAGAGCTTTAGAAGTTGCTAGTGGAAAAGGAGATAGCTTAGCCTTATCAGAAAACGATAGAAGTGCTATTGCTAATGCAACACAACATGCTTTAGCTAATGCTTATTCTAAAGCAACAGGTGTGGATGTAAAACAAGCTTATGAAGATGTGATGAGTGGAAAAATTGGTGGTGGTATTGGCTTAAATAAAGAAATAAAAGGAGTTAGAATAAATGTTGATGCAGGAGGTACTTTATCTACTTCATCAGTGGAATCTGAAGGTTGGTATCAAAATCTAAGCAAAAATCAACAAGAAACCTTTAATAAAACCTTTAACGAAAGCATTTCTAATGAAATTGGTAAAAATAGAGATGCAAGTGCTTCATTTAACAATCTTCTTAAAACAGGAAATGTTACAAATTCTGCTAGCATCAAAAGTTCTATGGATAGCTATAATGAAGCTAAAACACTTAATAATTCAGTGGGTTATGATGGCGGATCATCTATTGTTCAAGGCTATATCAATGAAAATTATGGTGGTGTAGTTAATAAAGAAAATGTGGCTTCTGCTGTGAATGCTGTTGAAAATATGGCTGCAAGGGGAGATATGCAAGGATTATCACACTATGCAGGAGTGGATTCTAATGTCAATTCAAATGGATTACACGAGCAAACAAAACATAATTATTATGATCCAAAAGGCACTATGACTGATCACAATAAAGCCATAGATGATTTAAATTCAAGACAAAAAGGCTTTATGGCAACAAGAAATGCTCCTACTAAAGTTGAATCAGAAGGATTAGCATTTGATGTAGAAAAAGCAGCAGGCGCAGCTGAGAAAAAAGCAGGAACTGCTATCAAAGAAAGAAATGAAAAAATCAATGATGCTTATAAATAATAATGCACTGAGTCTAGTTTTAACTAGGCTTAGTGGCGATTAGTAGTATAGTATATATTTTCTGGCAGAAAGCTATATGCTGGATCATTAATATAATCACTTTCAAAAGTTGATGAGTTATTAATATCTAATGGGCGATTAACAACTCTAACATTCTCTTTTAAAAACTTCTTGATTTTCAATAATGTATTTTTAGAAAACAATTTGCTTAACCTATCTCTGATTAAATACAAAAGACAACAAGTTATTAAAACACTAACAATAGATGCAAGTACTGCTAAATAAATAATTAAGTGCGCTTTATCCATCTTTATTCCTTTCAATTATAACTTATTCATATTTTTAATAAAATTATACCATATTTTAATAAATTTTGCAAGTATTTTTGCTATAAAATGCCTATTTTTTAGGGGTTTTAACGGGGTTCTTTTTTTTATTTAACAAGGTTATTTTTGTAAATCGTAATTAAAAGTATTTTATCGTTTTTTAAATCTATATAATATGGAATGACATATTTCTTAAAGATAAAATCTCTTATGTTTTCATCATTAAAAAGAGTAGATTTTCGAAATTTATAAGGCATATTGTCAATACACAAAATAGCATCTTTTAAAGATTTTGAAAAATAATTTTTTGCACTCACACTATCTTTAGCAATAAAGGCTAAAATATCATTAAGCTCTTTTTTAAATTTATCACTTTCCACAATTTTCATTCACAGCCATTCGCTACCTAATGGAGTTACTGATAATTTTCCTTGTTTATAGTGTAATAAAGTTTCTTCAGCTTCTTTTTTTATTTCATCTATGGTTCGATTATCTTCATAATTATCCAAAGTAGCCTCTAAATCATTTTTAGAAATTTTAAAAATAGCTCCTGCATTTTTTGACAAACATTCTAAACTTTTTATAAAATCAATATCATCACTTGTAATGGTTATAGTGTGCATTATAATTTCCTTTTTAAAGTTTATTAACATGATAATACCATTTTTTAATAATTTTTGCAAGTATTTATGCTATAAAATGCCTATTTTTAGGGGTTTGAAACGGATTTCTTTTTTTATTTGACTTGATTGTTTTATTTATTGCTTAATGAAAATTAATTTGGGTATAATTAGCAAATTAATTTTTTTAGCTTCATATTGATTTGCTAATCAAATATAAATGTTAAAATAGTCTATAGTATTTAGGATATTAATTGAAAGAATAAAGAGGGTAGTAAAATGAAAACCACAGAATATAATACGCAACAAAAAAATAATAAAGAATATTTAGCTGAGAGAGAAGCAGTTAAAAAAACTATGGCAAAAATGGAAAAAGAGTTAGAAAAACCTGCTATAAATGCGGTGTTTCAAAGACTTAAAAATAAATGAAATATATAGAACTAAGCGAAGCTATTACTATACACGAAAAGATTATTGAAAAAACAGGCGGATTAAGTGGCTATAATGAAACACAAATAGGATATTTGGCTAGTGCATTAGAGCATATAAAAAACGATGATTATTATCCTACAATAACTGATAAAATTACACATTTAATATTTTCCTGTGTAAAATTTCATCCATTTGCTGATGGAAATAAACGGACTTCGATATTTCTAGGTATGCACTTTTTAGATTTAGATGGTAAATATAATGATAAATTTGCTGAAGTTATGGAAGATATTGTTGTCGGTGTTGCAGATGATTCTATTGCAAAAGATGATTTAAATCAAATTTTACAAAATTTTATTGATAAAAATATAGAAGTTGAAGGATAATTTTTATCATAACCATCAAAATATAAATTCACATTTACATCGTGATATTGATAACGAAGTTTAATACAGTTTCCGACTTTTTTATATTTAGCATTATTGTACTTCTCTAATAAAATACCTAAAATAATAGTATCACTCATTTGCACTCCTTTAAAACGAAAATCTAAATATTATGTTATTATACAATCAACATTTTAGAGCAATACTAAATATAAACTAAATTGACAATTTTTTTATTGTATGATATAATTTAAAATCATTATAAGGGCGGATCGAGATCGCCCATCTTAAATATTATTTTAAGTAGCTATTTAAATCTTTTTCAAAACTCTCTATTAAATCACTTAAAAAAGCATTGATTTTATTTGGCATAACGCCTATAAAGGTATTATGTGATTTAGGAGCTAAAGCCTTTTGATTTGTTATTTTTGTTTTATATAAATTTTCCCAATGAAAACTTCTATTTCTGATTGTGAGTAAAAGGTTAAGAACAATATTTGCTTTTTCTAT